>JAITNU010000200.1 GCA_031290325.1 Treponema sp. | reverse complement strand
TTCTGAATGATATGGCTATAAAGATAAAACACATCATTATTTTATAATAAAAAAAGGTCCACGGATTACGCGGATTTTCGCGGATTGGAAGCGATAATCCGCGTTAATCAGCGTAAATCCGCGGACTGTCTTCTTCTTGTGCGTAAGGATCACCGGGAAATTATTCGTGAATTGTTGGATTTGGAAAAATTCAACACAGTAAAACTTGGGTATCATACATTGTGTTGGGACAATGGGGTTGACTTTGCTCCTGAATACTTGTATAAATAAGTAACTAAAAAAGCTGCGTAAAAGGCATTTGACAAGCGTGCTAAAGTGAACTGAGTTAAAGGCCGTATTGCTACTGGCAAAAGCAAAGGCGGCGAAAGGAATTGCTGCAAAAGGGAATGTATAAAATGGTATAACAATGATGGATGAAACTGAACGAAAGAAACGCCACGACGAAGTTTTTCCCGAAGATTGTAAAAAGGCTTTTGAATTAGGAACATGGCTTATTGAGAACAAATAATAAAAATACTGTAACTCCCCCCGCCGTCCGGGGGACTATTGGCTGGTATTGAAACAATAGAGAAACAACAACCTTTCGAGTTCCCCATCGCGGAACTGAGATAAAGCATTAAGGAGAATCACCATGACCAATCTCCCGGATTTCCTGAAACAGCAGGTACAGCGCCGTTATACAAAATACCGCGTCACCAGCAATACGGTCAGCAACGCCGTCCGTAAACCCCAGGGGCTTAGATGTTGAAGGGGGAGCCTGCGGCAAAGTTCAGCTATACCTTACTGCCCAAACATAAAATAAGTGAACCTTTCCCTTGACATTCCCTGGATAAGTTTCTATACTAATTATCATTGTAATTTTTTCAGGAGGATAAGCATGAAGAAGGTTTCTATTAAATTACCGGTTAAACCACCGGTCAAAGCATCAATTGGACAAAAAGCCGCCGTGGTGTTCGGTTTGGTCCTGGGGGCACTGATTATGCTGGCTCCGGTTACGGTATTTGCCAGTGCCGGTAAGCCGGAAAGTACGACAACCAGTAATGTGGTCAAGATTGCCCTGATCATCGAGAATACTATCGATGACAAGGGCTGGTGTCAGGCCATGTATGACGGTATCCTGGAAGCCCAGAAGCTGTTGCCCGGCCGCATTGAGTTCAGCTACAGTGAGAAGATGCTGCCGGTGGACGCTGGTTCCGCCGCCCGCCAGTACGCGGCCCAGGGCTACCACATCATCATCGGCCACGGGGCCCAGTACAAGAACCTGATCCTGGAGATGGCAGAAGAGTTCCCTAATATCACCTTTGCCTTTGGGACCAGTGCGGAAATCGGCCCTAAAAACGTGTTTACCTATATGCCGGAAAGTGAAGAAACCGGCTGCCTCAACGGTATTATCGCAGGATTACTCACCAAAAGCAATATCATCGGCTATGTAGGGCCGGTGGACGGCGGTGATGCTGCCCGCTATGGCCGGGGTTTTGTCCTGGGGGTACAGAAGGTCAACCCTGAGGCCAAGATCATGGTGGCCCATACCGGTTCCTTCTCGGACTTTGTCAAAGCCGGGGAAGTCGCCCATTCCCAGATCCGCAACGGCAGCGACATCCTGACCGGCGCGTCTCAGCAGGCAATCGGTGCCTTACGGGCGGTCAGCGACGATGCGTACCGCAGCCAGTACCTCTGGTGGCTGGGGCAGGACCTTGCCCAGCTTAACACCCCCGAAGGAAAGGCTAAGTGTATTGCCGCCTCCTCATACAACTATGCCGCGGTGATCAAAGGCTTTGTGGAAAAGCATGACGCGGGCATCAAGGGGGGTGAATGTATTCCTATGAATTTCTTCAACGGTGGCTTTGTCTTTCAATACAACCAAAACCTTTCCGGGGAAATATCCCCAGAGCTTCGCGCCCAGGTTGACGCTGCTCTGGCGGCATTCCGCAAGGCCCCCAATACGATTAATTGGAATGGGGTGGATTATTCCAAGTTGTAGAGGCTTAGGAAGCAGAAAATCAGGGAGGGGGATTTTTAACGTATGGATAAAGCCAATGAACGAGGCTTCATAGTTAAAAATAGACCCCCTTTTTTGAATGGAAAAAAGCGCTTATTACATCTCAATTCAAATCCCCAGAACCGTTAACCTGGCAATACTAGATTTATCTTGGTTAATTTGATACATATCGTTTTTATCCAAAATGGTACTTGAGATTCTCTTTTTTTGGTAATTCTGAATCATGAGGTCATAGAACTGCTCATAATCCCTAACAGCTACACAGATACTCAGGCGGCGCTAGTCATTGTAATGATACTTGCACGAGAGTATCGTGAGCGTATCATTTTCAACTTTGTACACTAGCCGGTGTTCATCGTTAATGTGGCGAGACCACCATCCTGATACCCCTGAGAGGCTCAGGCTTACCGGTACCGGTATATGGGGTACGTTTGATTTCTTTGATCAGAGCTTTAATTTTGTTCTTAACTTTTTTATTCAGTTCGTATACGGCTTTTCGTTATACGCTTCCCACTTTTCCTCGCTGAACGTTATATACCTCGTGAGACCCTTTTTATCATCAGCAAGCTGCTTCATAAGCACAGGGTCATGCTCTAAGTAAGTAGTCTCGTCCTGCCCTGATTCTATAACAGATTCCATTGCTGGCAACCTCCTTGTTTGTTTCAATTTCAAGTATATCCAGCATAACTACCTCCTGAATGGGAATACCACTTTATCTGCAGATACTCTGCCTGTAGATATGGTACTCGTTGATACAACACTGATAAAAGCAATAATCCCGGTGATAATAAGAAGTGCACCAATACCAAAAACAACCATACCGATAATACGCTTCAAAACTGTGGCATTATGATATTTCCCTCAATTCGGCAGCGGCCTCTTGGCTTGCAGCTCCTTGTCGAGTTCTTTCATGGCCCATCGGAGGCACCCCGGAATGGGGGGACCCGGTGGTTGGCCGGGGGAAGTCGGGCAGCGACGGGAAGAGACCAGCGTAAAAGGAGGGTAAGAAAGGAAGATGGTGTCAGAAATGGTGATCGATACCGGCTTGTTTCATAATCGCGTTCGCAGTGTGGCGGGACGGTATTTTGCCGCCGACTGTTACCTTGACTATCCCTTTGTTCCAAACATCGTGGGAACCCTTGCTGTGATGGCGAAAACTAAAGCCGTTCTGTTTCAATATTTCTCTGATTATCTTTTCATACTCCGCGATTTAGAGGTGAACCTCGGCGGCATATTCGGCGTTAAAGTCAATTTTCACGTCTTTAACGTCAAGCAGATCAGGGACGGCAAACTTGACCCGCTCAATAAGAGCGTCAAACGAGCCGCAGTCAAGCGCGAGTCCGGGGACATCTTCGCTTGTGGCATACCAGACGGAGGCTTCATCGTCCCAACGCAAAGAAACATGGTATTTCCTCATAATTACTCCTGTTATTCAGTATATCGGAAATTGTCAGGGAAAGCAAATACTAAACTTGCTCTGCTCGATTTTGAGACGGAAGCCAAGATTATCCAGCACTTTGACTACCGTTAAAAATGATGGATTCCCATTACCTGAGCAGGATTCATACAGCCCTTCCCTGTTAAGGTTTAATTCTCGGGCAAGCTGGGCCATGCCTTTAGAACGGGCTATATACCCTATTGTCTTTAAGAAGAACGCGGGGTCATTTTCCTCCAGGGCAACTTCAAGGTATGCGATAACATCTTCCTTGGTTTCGATGTCTTCGGAAGGGTTCCATTTACTTGTCTTTATCTTTTCCATCTTCTTTCCCCCCTCTTCAAGGATGTAGTTTTCGGCAATTGTTTTTGCATTGGTTATATCTTCCTGCTGGGAACCTTTAATGCAGCCACAGGATGATGATTTCGGTTTCCTTAAAATAGACCCGGTTAACCAGGGCCGTAATCAATACGCATTTCAGAACAGCCCACGCCGATAGGC
>JAITNU010000228.1 GCA_031290325.1 Treponema sp. | reverse complement strand
AATAACCACGGAAAACGCGGAATAACGCGGAATCCTACTTTGAAATCTTCTCTTTCCGCGTCTTTCCGCGCCTTCCGTGGTTTTTATTCCTGATTTTGCATCGACTGAATAGTTACCATATTTCTTGTAAAAAAGCAAAAAATCGCTTTTTAAGTTTTTTTATTTGGTTTAAACCTATGCCTCAGCAAGAAATGGCATCAGGGCAGACCTCCTCCTTTATGCCGCATCAGGACACCCTCCCCCGGCTTCCCCGCTCTTCTGTCAACGTTTCGGCTTCCCCCGCATCCACGGCGGCGGGTAGATCACCCGGCCCCCTTTTCTTCTTTCGGCGATTCTCCCCGTTTATCGGAAACCAGCTTTGCTGCGACATTCTTTTACATCAATGAAGGTCATATATGATGCCTCAGTATACTTTGTGGATCACCGCCTTTTTGCGATGTATTTGACGATTTGGGTAAAACACGATATACTATACACGTCAACGGAGGTATAATGGGCGAAGTAGTAGAAAAAATCACCCTGGTGAATGTGCGGGATGCGGCTTATGCCCGAGGCGGGTATATCAAAGATGCGGAGGTGCGGCAGGTTACGGTCGATGCTATCGTCGATACCGGGGCGGGGCCGCTGGTCATTACCGATGCCATGCGGCAAAAGCTTGGTCTGGAGATTGAAAAGGAAGATTCGGTGTATCTTGCCGGCGACGTACCGCAGGAATGTACTGTCGCCGAGGCGGTGAGAATCATTTGGAAAGACCGGTTCACCACAAGTCATCCATTCGTGCTGCCAACCGGCCACGAAACTCTTTTGGGGGTCATCCCCCTGGAAGATATGGACTTGATAGTGAACCCGGGGGAACGCTGTTTGGCCGGCGCCCACGGTAGTAAGTGGGTGCACCAGGTGCGGTAAAGGTGGAAACACTGCGGTATGGGGTAATTCCAAATTAAAAAAACCACGAGCTCACGTGGAATTCCGGGCCGTTCCTAACTTTTGCTCACCCTTCCCCGGAGTACGGGTTCGGTGTTTACTATTTCCAATATCCACTCATCCTCATACAGATGGAACAGGGCCAACCGTTTTCCCGACAGAGGATCGTGCCAGGCGATGTTCCCTTCTCCATCAAGGACGATAAAAAAGCGGCCCCCGTCAATGAGATCCAGGGGAAAACCAGGGCTTCGTTCAAAGGGGATCATGCCCGCTGGGGTGTAGCGATTGGCGCTCTCGCCGCCCAGGGTCGAACCCGGGAACCCGCCGGTTTCCGCGATGCCGAAACTGGTATCCTCCCCGGGATATTCATCCAGACGCTCGGAAAGCGCAGGATGGGCGGTGTTGATCCTGAGCAGCACGGTTTTCATGGTTCCCGATTCCTGATCGATGACCGCACCATAGACGCTTCCGCTCGATCCCCGGTATACCCGTATCCCGATTCCCCGGGAGGAAACAAGGGGCACGGTTTCCCCAGTAAGGGTATTAACGATCAGGAAGGGGGTGTTGCCGGAAATGGCGCTCCGTCCGATGAGGATGTTCCCTGCATCAAGGAAGGTGGCGTCCAGGGCACCTATGGCGGAAAAAGAAAAAACCACTTCCCCGCTTATTGTGGATAGAACCGTAATGTTTCCCACTGCGTTGAGAAAGATGGCCTGGTCTCCCAGGATGGCAGTGGAACGGAGGGGAACACGGGTGGAGAGTTTGTCCAGGATGGTATCGGATGTACTGATAACTCCCCCATTGAAGCGGACCTGTTTAATCACCGGATACAAGGACGGGTTGTTTTCCTGCCAAAGCAGGAACGTTCCCCCCGGGCTTTCTGCAACCTCAGCGGTAATATGGGAATAGACACTACTCGTAAAGTGGATGAGGGTATTATCTGTAAGCTGGGTATAATCCAGGGGGATGAAGCCAATGGAAGCTCCGCTCCTTATGGCCAGGACCGTCCCAGATGCCGCAAGTTCCGCAATGCCCGACTGGTGCTTCACGGCCATAAGGTCGGTTTTCCCGTCCTGGTGAAAGATCCAGAGGCTGCCATTGCTAGTTCCCAGGGCCATAGCATCCTGGGTAATGGCCGCGCTGGTAATGGGGGCTATGCGCTGAGAAACCACCCGGCGGTTTTTGGTTTCCAGTTTGCCTGAAGCGCTCAGGCTGAAATGGTACAGGGTGGATATACCTCCGCCACCTGAAGCGCACACAAATTCGGACAGGTCCGGATCAATGGGAACCAAGGTTCCCTGGGAAATAAAACGATCCCGTACTATTTCGGTGCCGGAAACCGCATCGAGGATCACCAGGCCTCCCTGATCGATACCCCCCAGGAAACGGTTAGTGCCAAAAAGGATGGGGGAGCGTATCTCTGGGGGGACGATAAAATGGCGGATCTCTTTTCCCGATTCCAGGTCCCAATAGGAAAGGACCCCGGTAGGTACATAGCTTATCATGGTCCGTTCCGACCGTCCGGTAGCGGCAAAGCTCACGGTACCGGGAATATCCGGGGCAGAGCGCAGCAGCTCACCGGTTTCAGGATGGACGAAGATGACCCCGTTGCGCCTCGTTCCCCCAAGGATCAGAAAATTCCCTCCGGCAGCATAGGTGATATAGGATATGGGGTCTTCGAAGGAACGGGTGAAGAGCTTTTGCCTGGTTTCATAATCCCAGGCTGAGATGCGGTACTGTCCCAGGGTATCACTTTCTATCAGGGCTATCTGGGTTTTAAGGGGCCGCAGCACCATGGCATGTATGGCCGAAGAGCTTACCTGAAACCGTTCCAGGGCGGTGTTATGGGAGAGATCCCAGATGCCGAGGAAACCATCGGCACCGGCGCTCAGAATCCGCCCTTGTGCATTATACACCAGGGCGTTTACCGCTCCCCGGTGCCCGCCGGGTAACACCGGAGGCCAGGAGTTTCCCGAAGCGGTCTGGCATTGGACCCCAGGGGCTGCCAGGAGTATCGATAAGCCGCAGATAATGAAACCGGCTCTCATGGGTTTGCGTACCATACCGGGCTTCACCGGCGTACCAGATAGAGAATATCCCCAAAGACCGCGAAGATCATGAGGCCGAAGATGAGGACCACCCCGATGGTCTGGAATACATGGATGGCACGGGGATGCAGGGGCTTGTGTACTATAGCCTCAATAATGAAGAGGAGGATCATGCCGCCGTCAAGGATGGGCAGAGGGAGGAGGTTCATGATGCACAGGGCAACGGAGATGAGGGAAAGAAAGCTGGCCACAGAACTTAAGCCTGCGCCAACACCTTGACCAAACCCTTCGGTGGCAATATCCCCGACCATGTAGGTGATACGGATCGGTCCTGACACGGCCTGGGTTAAATCAATGCCCTTGAAGAGCAGGGCAAGGCTCCGCAGGGATATCACAAAGGTTTTCCATGCTTCGGCGCTCCCCTTCATCAGGGCCGCGACAGGAGAAAGCCGCGGGGTATGGTATTGAATGGTCCTGAATTGTATCCCCAGGTCTGCGGCCCCTGCATCGGTATAGGAGAGGACGAGGTCCACGTGTTGGACCTGGCCTTCCCGTTCAAACTCCAGGGAGAGGACCGGAGGCTGGGCCTGCATGATGGGGATCAGGGCGACGGTATAGGGAAAGTCCTTGCCATTTACCCTGCGGATCAGATCGCCGCTCTTAATACCTGCAATATCCGCCGGGCTTCCAGGGGCCACGACGCTTACCACCGGATCGGTCCAGAAATAGACCCCGATTTTTCCGGCACCACTGCTTTTATCCAGCTCCGGCCTCACCCGCAGTTCCTGAATGGCGCCGTCCCGCTCCACCTTGAGGGCAAGCTCCTTTTCAGGATTCACCGCGATATTTTCCTGAATATCATGGTAAGTCGCGATGGCTTTACCGTCGATTTCGATGATCCGGTCCCCGGTCTCTAGGTTTGCCTCGTCTGCGGGGTAGCGCTCTGCCGGGCTGATGCTGGAGGCCAGGACTATCCTGTTTTCCAGGGTATTGACCTCAAAACCGGCGCCCCAGACCACCGACAGGGCCAGGATAGCAAATATCAGATTGAAAAAGGGTCCTGCAAAGGACACGACAATACGCCGCAGGGGACTTACCCCGAAAAAGGTCCCCTTAACCGGTGAAACCGCCTTTTGCCGGTTCTCATAAGCTTCCAGGAATTCATTTTCCCCCCGCATCTTGCAGTAGCCACCGAGGGGAAACATACCGATACGGTATTCCACCGGTCCTATCTGTTTTTTCAGGATAGGATTACCCCAGCCTATGGAAAAGGCCTCAACATCAATGCCCACGAGCCGGGCGGCGAGGAAGTGTCCCAGTTCATGGACGAACACCACCACCCCCAGTCCGATAAACCCCAAGAGTATTTTTATAATAAGCATAATCATATAATAGCGTATAATATTGATTGTTTCAATCCACGGGGCGCCTTATTAAAGCCAGAGCGGAGTGAGGGGAGAGAAAAATAAAATTAAAGATACTGATCTTTTTTGCTTGACACCCATCTGAGATCTCGGTATGCTATTATGAAGAACCCGGAGGCAGAAAGCGCTATCTTGGTATGGGTGTTTGCAGGATTGCACTGTATACTGGATTTGGTTTTTTACTGCCAGGTTTATTTTTTTGGCGCCGAAAACGCTCTGGCCTCAAGGAAAGATGTCTTGTTGAAATTTCCGCATTTTTTTATGTGGACCAACCCAAGGAGGATCCTTATGCCTAAAGTAAAAAAAATAGTGCTCGGAAGTCTATTGCTGGCAATCCTGATTGTCGTCGAACGGCTTGTATCTATTCAAACACCAATACTGCGTATTAGTTTCGCGTATGTCCCGATTATATTAAGCGGCATACTGCTGGGTCCAATATGGAGTACCACCATCGCGGTCTTGGGGGATTTACTCGGTATGCTCTTATTCCCCAAAAGCTCTTTTTTTATTGGATTTACCATGAGCGCCGCGCTTACCGGTTTGATTTACGGATTATTGCTCTATAATACGAAATCAAATAAAACATTCCTCATAAGGCTCATCATCAGTAATTTTCTGGTGTTGCTGTTTATTCATGTCGGCTTAACAAGCCTGTGGATAGCCATTACCTTGCAAAAAGCCTTTTGGGTATTTGCACCACCCAGAATAATCTCCGCAGGTATTCTGTTTCCTATCGAAGTAAGCTCCATGTATGTGCTTAAACGCTTATTAGAAAGGCCGATAAGCAGATACCTCCAGGATGTGGTCCCATCCGTTACTGCTCCCCCTACTGCCGTTACGCAGGCTGTTGCGGGGGGTACATCGCCGGTTCATGATGCAGAGGACGCGTTATAACCTATCCATCGGCCAGCAGTAATTCAAGACAGATGCAAGTTTAGCGGGTTTACGCGATACCCAATACGCACTGTCGGGCCTAATCCTGCATATTTTTATTCCCCGGTACGCCTGCCGGGATGATAAAAGGGGAGCGATATTATTGTGATAGCAATCAAAGATTTAGACTATAGCTATAAATCAGGAGTCCATGCGCTCCACAGTATCAACGTACACATAAAAAAAGGGGAGTTCGTGGCGATTGTCGGCCATAACGGCTCGGGGAAATCAACCCTTGCAAAAGTTATGGCCGGTATTGAGCTGCCCTCCCAGGGTACGGTGTTGATCAACAACATCAATACCAAAGATAAATCCCGGATCCTGGATTTACGAAAAACTATTGGTATTGTGTTTCAAAACCCGGAGAACCAGATCGTATTTGAAAAGGTAACGGATGATATGGCCTTTGGATTAAAAAATCTGGGGGTACCTCCTGCGGAAATCGACACCAGGATAGCCCATATCACGAAGATGATGAAAATAGAACATTTCTCCGATGCCTTTGACTTATCCATGGGACAGAAACAGCGGGTAACCATCGCCAGTGTACTGGCAATGCAGCCTGCATGTATCATCTTCGATGAGCCTACGGCCATGCTGGATCCCAAGGGTAAAAAAGACATTCATACCATTATTGTGGACCTTCATAAAAAAGGACTCACCATCGTCTATGTTACCAATGTCATCGACGAAGTATTATCTGCGGACCGGATCATTATTTTGAATCACGGTCATATACAATACGAATTCAAAAGGGAGGAGCTTTTTGATAATATAGAAAAACTCAGGGAACTGGGCCTGGAAACCCCCATGATAGTGGACATCATCATGCGGCTCAAAAACAAGGGCATTACTATGGCGGTTAAAGACTATACTATCGATAATCTCATCGAAGCGTTACTCGAAACCATAAGCCCCCTGGCGGTAACGGTATCATGAAGAATCTGGTAAAACTGGTAATCCTGATGACCTACACCTTTATCGTGTTCTTTATCTCCCAGTATTATATCCTGGGAGGTTTTTTTGTATTCAATATCCTGATCATGTGCTTTGGGCATATAAACGTAAAAACCGCGTTAAAAGAACTGTTGACCATGCTGCCCTTTATCATGTTTGCAGCAGGTATCAATCTGGTCTTAGGGGATATAAACGAGATGCTGCTGATTGCCATAAGGCTCATCCTGGTATGTAACATTACCTATGGTTTTAAGCACCTGGTCTCGTCCATGGAACTTGCCAATGCGATAGAAACGCTGTGCTATCCCCTGAGATGGTGCAAATTCGATCCGAAGGATATAAGTCTCATGGTTTGTATTTGTATTGCCTTCATCCCTATATTACAACGGGAGTTACATCAGATCATCGCGGGGTTAAAGGCAAAGGGCATGAAAATGACGATACAGAATACCAAGTATATACTAAAACCTTTCTTGTATGGTATCTTTAAAAGAACCGATGAAATAGCCGATGCGTTGAAAGCGAAGGCATATATCGAAAATTAATACCATGAAGGAGTTTGACCTGTGTCAAAAAAAGCGATCATTTTTTTAGCCGAGGGCTTTGAGGAAGTGGAGGCCATCACCCCCATAGATTACCTCCGCCGGGCCGGAATTGAGGTAAGCACGGTTGCGGTTGGTTCAAAGGGTACCAATGAGGTGAAAGGCGCCCACGGTATACCGGTAATCGCCGATACCAGCCTGAGCGCCCTTGCGGGGCGCCTGACCGGCGCTTCCTGGGACGCGGCGCTGCTTCCAGGAGGCATTCCCGGGGCGCCTAACCTTGCCGCCTCCGGGGAGCTCGGCGCGTTCTTGAAGGACATGGCCGGGGCGGGAAAACTCGTTGCCGCCATCTGTGCCTCCCCGGCAGTGGTGCTCTTCCCCCTGGGACTGTTAAAAGACCGGTGCTTTACCGGTTACCCCGGCACGGAAAAAGAAGTTTCCGGGGCGCAGTGGTCTGAAGGTACGGTCGTAATTGATGGAAACATCATCACAAGCCGTGGCGCAGGAACTGCTGCGGCCTGGGCAACCGCGATTATCGGGAAGCTGCTGGACGAAGGCACTGCCCAAAAGATAGCCGCTGCGGTACTGCTCTGAGGGGGATATATGTGATTAGCTATGAATCTTGCTCTCTATTGTATCGCGGCCCTGTGCGGCGTGGTGCTCTGTGCTTGTCATCCTCAGCCTGAGTATCATTATCTCCAGATCAATGAGGGGCCGGAACGGGCCTTGGTAGCTTCCTTTTTGGAGGATACGGAACAGCGGGAATCTTTAAGGCTCCGTTTGGTTCCTGATGAAACACCGGCACTATGGACACCGGATATATGCATTGATTTCTATACATCCTGGGAAGATGATGCCTCCCCTGGGGGCATCCCTATTTCAAAGACCTGGTTGGTGCCCCGGGAGGATCCTCTGACGGGCCGTACCAACACGAGCCGGGCGGCATGTCACGACGGGGGGGAAACCATCATCCCTATCACGGAACTTGAACCGCCCTTCATCGCCCTGCGGGTGGATGGCCTTTCCCTGGGGGATGAAGACTATCCTCTGGTCAGGGTCGTTGGCATCAGGGTACGGGAGGCGGCAGGTTCAGAACGTTCACCAAAGGGAAAAAAGGGAAAAAAGGGAAAAAAGCTCCAGGCTAAAATTCAGGCTCTGGAAGCGGCGTTACAGGACTATCTGACCCCCCAGTACGCGCCCCGCTTACTCTGGATTGCCGCTGCCGGGGACCTGATGATGGACCAGGGCGCTTCGGAGCTGCTTTTCAATGAAGGCCCCCTCAGTGTTTTCGGCGGGACCGCGGAATTGCTGGCCAAAGCGGATCTTACCCTGGTGAACCTTGAAGGGGTGGTGAGCAGCCGGGGGACTAAGGTTAAAAAGTCCTTTAATTTTCGGTTTGAGCCTAAGCTGGTTGAGGCACTGGGAAATGCCAGGATAGACGCGGTACTCCTGGCCAATAACCACGCCTTTGATTACGGGCCTGTGGGATTTCTGGATTCCCTGGACTATCTTGAAAAGGCCGGCATTGGGGTCTTGGGAGCAGGTCTGAATGAAGCTGCTGCTGCTGCTCCCTTCGTGTTTTCCCAGGGGAATTGTATGGTGCAGGCCTTTGGGCTGGCCTCGTTTCCCAGGGAAAAAAATGGCTGGGATGGGCTTACCGTAGCTGCCACTGAGGACAATGCGGGGCTCCTGCATGCGGGAAAAGGAGGCGGCGAGCGCTTGAAGCCCTATTTTTCCCAGGATGCTGCATCCCTGGACGTGGTGTTGTTTCATGGAGGGGAGGAATGGTCCAGACGGCCCGATACTGCCACCAGGACCCTCTACACGGATCTGATTCAACAGGGAGCGGACCTGGTTATTGGTTCCCATCCCCATGTGATCCAGGGGTTTGAGTGGGTTCTGGGCAAGCCGGTGTTCTGGTCCCTGGGAAACTATGTTTTCGGCGGAATAGGGAACACCGAGGGCGGAGAAGAAGGGCTTTTTATCATGCTGGGCTTTTTGGGAAACCGCCTGGTATACCTGGAACCCTACCCCCTTTCCCTGTCCCATACCCGGACCGAAATAGGGGCGCCGGAAGGGCTGAACCGCTTTTATACCCTCTCTCAGGAACTCAGGACTCAAAAGCCGTTCTGA
>JAITNU010000227.1 GCA_031290325.1 Treponema sp. | reverse complement strand
ACCACATTGAGGCGGAAATTCACGAAAACCTTGAAATCGCAGGCAGGGTATTCGAGTACGGGTGGCAGGAGGGGGCAGCAAACCAAAGTAACCTATTCGGAAAAGGTGGCGCTTGAGGCAGCGAGGCAAACTGAAAACTGCGAAGCAATTAAAGGCGCTCGGTGTTCTGGTTCAAAAATTTGTAGCTACCACTGGCTTTTCCATTAAGGGCACCGCTAAAAAATCCTTGCAAAGCGGGGGAAAAGCGGGGCAGATGATAAACTGTTTGAGTTGTTTGGGAAGAAAAAAAAGGGCTTATTACGCAGACGCGACATTTGTATAATGGACAAAAACCTCAGCAGGCATTTTGAAACCCAAACACTTATTTTACTACGATTTCATAGCCTGTCCTGACTACTTCTTTAACAAAGGGATTATCATTATGCAATTCAGATACAGGGAAAACACGAGGTTCAATGCAGATTCGGGGATCGTATTTTCGTGTCATCCCAAGCAGTTTAATTCCAATGTCAACTGCCCTGTATTGAAGTCATTCAGAAAAAAGCACAGAGTCTACATCGCTATCCCAGCGCTGTGTTCCTTTTGCATAAGAACTATAGAGATACACCTTATCAATAGGGAACACCTGTTTTACATCTGTAACATATTTTTCTACGGTGTCCATTACGGTTTTAACGTCAATAGCCATTGAAAAGTCTCCCGTGTTTTATCTCATACTGCTTTAGCGGACTGCTCATTAACCAAAGTACTTATGTTTTTCTGATACTCGGGCGATCATTCAAGTAAAAATGAGTAAGCCGGTTAAGAAAATTGTACTTCTCCCCGGTTATGGTTTCAGGCAACTTATCTTAAAAACGCCGAACCAAGTTACTAATATCATGTGTCCGGGGCACATTGTCATCAATATACAAGAGATACGAGCTTTTCAACCGCCTGTTGACACACGACATACAGTCAGCGTCCGCCTATGAATTCCGCGCTATCAAGGTCATACTGCACGTGTCCAAGCCAATATGCAAATTTTTCAAGCGTTTCCATGATTAGAGTATAGCAAATAGTTTATGTATATGCAAGATGTTTATAGTAATGTATCATTATTTCATAGAACAAAGTATATGGCAGGTAATCAATACCCATATTTGTATGGAACGAAGGTTTCCCTGAGTGAAGTATTCACGGAGTGTGCTGCTGATTTTACCAAGACAACTATGAAACGCTATGGCAAAAAGACCGTCGTGGAGTATAAGTGTCTTGACCTCATGTGGAAACCCGCTAAACAAGTGGTACGAACTCACCTTACGCACAAGAAGAAGACAGTCCGCGGATTTACGCGGATTATCGCTTCCAATCCGCGAAAATCCGCGTAATCCGTGGACCGTTTTTTCATTTTTTGTAATCATGCGTAACATGAGTTAACGAAGATAGCAAACAGACCCTTTATCCTGATGTCATCGGATTGCACCTTTAGCGGGGAAGAGATTTGTATACGGAGCGATTCAAGATAGAAGAGCTGTTTGGGGAGTTCAAACACGAGCTTGGAGGATTTGATTACCATTTTTGGACTGGTGCTCTGGAACGGCGACAGTTGTTCCTACGGCTGAGGAGCTTGCGAAGCCCAGACGAAACAAGCGATAGAAGTGTATGTATGTTTGCATTGTGTGGCGCAGGCAATTTTGACCGGAGTTGCATTAATGCATAGTCGGATATATGGGGACGATTTCGGGGATGGCTTCGGACGGTCGGACTGAGCACCCGACGATTATGGTGATAAAACAGGTTATATCGCAGGGTTTTCAGGTGTTCTCTTCGAATTTGGATAGACTTCCTACGTTTAAAGCGGTTTTAGATGTCCAGCGTTCTGAGGAGTTCCTCTATAAAATGAGCGGGTATACTTGCCTCTCTCAAGTCAGTTTCATTGCCGTTATATAATTCAGGTTCTTCTTTAAGTAAAAATTCTTTTAAATCTTTTACATAAGCTAATGCCCTGACCATATTCTCTTTTTCCAACTGTAAATCATGGGAATAACGAGAACGGAATTAGAAGCGACAGGCCCCAATTTAAGCGCATAATATAATCCATTGAGATAAGAAAAAAATGTCGTCTCAAATTAAGCCGGTCGGCAAAAGAGAGGTACTTTATAATTTCAAGTTTATCCTCTGTTCCAGCGTGTTTTTGAATATACGCGAAAACCTGAATGATTTTTTCAATGTTAAAAGACCGGTATTTGTTAAAATCCAATGTGTCAGCGTCTGTCATTTGGTTGCATATAGCGTTCATGACATCGGTAAAGCTATGCCGGTACAAAAGCCATCGCGATAGCCAAAAGGCACGATTTCATCTGAGTGGTTCGTCTTCCATAAAACGGGCTTATGAATATCTTTCTCTTGCCGGTCGTAAATATAAGAAAATCTCTCTTTTATTATCATTGGTACATATCAGCAAGACTTACGAGATACACATTCGCCTGTCGCGCTACCTCGGCGCGTAGTTCTTTAGTGAACCCACGTTTTAAAAATAACATATAGTATTTATGTTCATAACCGCGCCATAAATCAGCTTTTGTCTTTAAAGCCTGTAACACGCCACTATCTGCCATCTGTTCTTTATATTTACATTCATAAAATAACGCCGATGAAAGTTTGGGATTTATCCCCACCAGGTCTATTTCTTCTTCTGTTTTGGTAAGCGGATTACTGCCCCACCATCGTCCCAGCTCGCGAATCTTGAAAGGCAACCCGTCTTTTCCATTGATGACGCCAAGGTATTCAGCGCATATAGTCTCAAATATATAACCCATAAAACGATTTAAATCAGGTTTGATTTCCGTTTCATACAGCGAGTCCATATCTCCGGTAACAATCGCGAAATCATTGCCCTGAACATAACGATACCAGAAGAGAAACATACTATCCCTAATCCGGTACAAGGTCTTGCGCTTGTTTTTCTCTTCGGTTATCGCGGTTTCTTTTTGTATAATTCCTAACGCGATAAGCGTGCTTGTATAATTAGCCGCCGCCGCTGTATCAAGTCCGCTTTTGGTCGCGATTTCGTTCAGGCGCGACGCGCCGTGGGCAATCGCTTCAATAATCCGGTTGTATTTTATTGGCTCGCGCAGTTCCTGTTTCAAAAGATTGGATGGCTCCTCGTACAGGTATCCGGAAGAGGTAAAAAAATTACCGGCGAAGTGGCTTATCAGGGTGGTTTTTCCCACTCGCCGCCTGCCGTACATGACAAGCATCTGAAAACTTCCTGTCTGATACAGACGCTCAAGTTCCGCCGATTCCCGCTCCCGTCCTACAAACACCCTGCATTTCCTTTCACTTAATCGTGTTTTAGTTAATCACGATTAAATGTACCGGGAGACCGGTGGGAAATCAAGGTATTTGCAAGTTATTTTGATATAGTTACCAACTTTTTGTTGATTTCATCTTTTGAAAGTAAGACGCCCTTCCAATCTAAGCCTGGAAGGGCGTCTGTTCAAGATGTCGATCCCTACTGGAGCAGTTGGAGAACACCTTGACCCTGCTGATTGGCCTGGGCCAGCATGGCGGTTCCGGCCTGGCTGAGGATCTGGTTCTTGGTAAATGTAACCATCTCTTTGGCCATGTCGGCATCCCGGATGCGGGATTCGGAGGCTTGCAGATTTTCAGCCCCTGCATCAATACCGCGAATCGCGTGTTCCAGGCGGTTCTGGTAAGCCCCCAGATCGGCTCTTTGCTTGCTGACCCTTTTCAGGGCTTCGTCAAGGGTTCCAATGGCGCGGTTGGCGCTATCAGGTTCGGATAATGACAGGAGGGAATCATCACCGACGTTACGAACCCCAAGACCCTTAGCGGTCATCGTATTAATAAAGATCTGTTCCCGCTGATCCATGTTGGCGCCGACGTGGAGCCACATAGAAGCAGTAACCACATTTTCGCCGATTTGACGGCCAAACCGTCCGGTAAGCAGGTTGAGTCCGTTGAACTGGGCATGAGAGGCGATCCGGTCAACCTCATCAATGAGCTGGGAGACTTCGATTTGCATTGCTATCCGGTCATCATCGGTATAAATACCGTTCGAAGATTGCACCGCCAGCTCCCGGAGACGCTGCAAAATGTCCTGGGTTTCCTCAAGATACCCTTCCGTCGTTTGAATGAATGAAATGCCGTTCTGGGCATTAGAAGATGCCGCGTTCAAACCACGAATCTGGCTTCGCAGCTTTTCAGAAACGGCGAGTCCGGAAGGATCATCAGCGGAACGGGTGATACGCAGGCCACTCGACAGTTTCTCAATATTCTTCCCTAACTGGTTCTGGGTAGTCCTGAGAGACCTGTCGGCAAACATTGCACTTAAGTTGTGATTAATAATCATAAACCTTCACTCCTTTTAGCATTTCCGGCGCCACCGTCCCCTGACGGCTACCGTCAATCGACGGCTTCAACGCCGCGGCATCCTTGCCGTGGGTGGTACCACTGCTCTACAACAGTCCTCCTAAAATAGGACTTTCAGTATCACCATTGCTTAAAAAACATGCCTTAAACCCTAACCTCCTCATTCCTGGAAGGGTGAGGGTATCTGAACTTACACAACCATGGAGACCCAACGGGTACATGATTCAAATTCAGCTTTACTATAAATATCGGACGAGAAACACCACGCTTTAGAGAAATTTTAAAGAACAAGGCTAGGTGTTCCCATGCAAGTACCGACCGCAACTGCCGTATCGATCATGTAATGATCCACCGGAACGGTTTTGACTTTCCCTGCGGGAACGCTCAAGTCCACGGTGTTTATCTCATTGCCGGTAAGGGCGACCATCCTGCCGTATTCGCCCCGGGCAAGCAGGCCCGCTGCCGCAGTACCAAGACTTGTGGCCAGAACCCGATCCGAGGCGCTGGGGATGCCCCCGCGCTGGACATAACCTAAGACCGTGGCCCTGGTTTCCATGCCCGTCTCAGCCTCAATCTCACGGGCAACCCGATAGCCAATAGAAGGGGTTACTGTTTGTTCCCGGTGTTTCTTCCGTTCTTTTTTATCCATCCGGGATTCCTCAATAGAAAGCGACCCTTCGGCTACCACCACGATGGAAAACCCTTTCCCGTGCTGGCTGCGCTTAAGGAGATGCCGGCCTATGACCTTGATATCATAGGGAAGCTCAGGGATAAGGATCACATCCCCGCCCCCGGCAATCCCGGCGTACAGGGCAAGCCAGCCTGCCTTATGGCCCATCAGCTCAATAACCATGACCCGGTTATGACTCTGAGCGGTGGAATGGAGCCGATCTATGGCTTCGGTGGCAATGGCAAGGGCCGAGTGAAAGCCGAAGGTCCGGTCAGTACCGGCGATATCATTATCTATGGTTTTAGGAAGCCCCACTACATTAAGCCCTTCCCGGGAGAGGAGATAGCCCGTGGTATTGGTGCCGTTGCCGCCTATGACCACGAGACAATCCAGGCGGAGTTTACGGTAATTTTCTTTGATAGCCGCAACCTTATCCATCCCTAACTCGTTGTCGTATTCCCCCCGTGATGCCTTAAAGGGCTTTTCCCGACTCGCCCCCAGGATGGTCCCCCCTCTGGTGAGGATCCCCCAAACATCCTCTGGTTTCAGAACCCGGTAATTTCCCTCAATAAGGCCCCGGGATCCATTGGCAATCCCGATGATAGTCATATCATACCGGTCACGAGCGGCCCGGCACACACCCCGTATGGCAGCGTTCAAACCAGGACAATCCCCACCGGCAGTCAGAATCCCGAAAGTTTTGGTGATGCTCTGCATATTTGTTCCCCTATTTGTTCCCCTAAAAGTATCGGATAAGCACATAGCCTGTGGATAGAGCCAGGTTCACCAGGGTAATCAGGAGACCGTATTTGGTAAAATCCATGAAGCTGATGGGATAGCCGTTTTTCGTTGAAATGCTGGCAGATACCACGTTGGCAGAAGCCCCCACCAGGGTGGCGTTCCCCCCAAGACAGGCGCCCAGGGTCAGGGACCACCAGAGGGGCACTGCCGCCTCCGCACCAACCGAGGTGGCAATATCCTCCACCATGGGGATCATCGTGGCCATATAGGGGATGTTATCCACCAGGGCGGAGAAAACCCCGGAAACCCAGATCAGCAGCACTGCGGTAACCCGCAAGTTTCCCCCGGTCAGGTGCATCAGAAAATTGGCACAGAGCTTGATTAACCCCAGTTCCACCAGTCCCCCTACCAGTATGAAAAGGCCGATAAAAAAGAAAATGGTTCCCCATTCAATATCCCGGAAAAATGCATCAATCTCATGTTTTCCTGAGAGGAGCAGGAGGAGCACCGCTCCGAGCATGGCGATGGTGGAAGCCTCCATATTAAGGTATCCATGAACCAGAAACCCGATAATCACCAGGATTAGGACCAGGACGCACTTGATCAGGAGGGGTTTGTTTTCCAGGGACTTGGATTCGTCAAAATCCATGATCCGGGCCTTCCGTTCGTTGGAAACTACCATCTGTTTCCTGAAAAGCACGATGATGATTCCGGTAAAGATGCAGAGAATGATGAGAATAAGCGGCCCAAGGCCGATGAGAAAATCCATGAAGTCCAGGTTCGCGGCACTTCCCACCATGACGTTCGGCGGGTCCCCGATGAGGGTCGCGGTTCCCCCGATGTTTGACGCGATAGCCATACAAATGATGAAGGGTGCCGGGCTTATCCCCAGTTCCACGGCAATGAGGATCGTAACCGGGCTTAATATCAGCATCGTGGTAACGTTGTCCAGAAAGGCCGAGAACACCGCGGTTAAGAGCGAGAGGAGGATGAGTATCTTGAGGGGGTTGCCTTGCACGACCTTGGCAGTTTTAATGGCCACGAACTGAAAGAGTCCTGTGGTTTTGGTGATATTGATAATAACCATCATGCTAACCAGAAGAAAGATGACGTTCCAGTCAATGACCTTGAAGGCCGTTTCCTGGTCGATGATACCCAACCCAACGAAAAGCCCGCCTCCCAGGATGGCGATAATGGTCTTGTTGATCTTTTCTGTGGAAATGATGATAAAGATCCCCAGAAAAATGACGATAGCGATCCATGCTAAAGGTGTCATAACTCAGGCCCTCAATACTTTATGGAGGATGTCCATGTAGGTGACTATCCCGATCAGTTTCCCGTTCTTCACCACGGGCAGGAAGTTTCGCTTACTCCTGAGCAGCTTCATAAGTGCCTCAATCACCGGTGCGTCCTCGGTGAGGGTCAGGACCGGCTTTTTCATCACCTCCCGGACCCGAATGGTCTGTTCCTGCCGCACGAGTCCTTCAAACGGCTCAATGCTGTTGAGGAATTTGAGGTTCTCCATTTGCACCGCGTAATCGGGGATGCCGATGGCGAAAACATCCAGGACCGTAAGCTCCCCGATCAGGGTATCACCCCGGTCCAGCACCGGGAGGTAACTCCGATGGTACTTGTAAAACAGGTCCACCGCTTCCTTGACCGTATCTTCTGGGTGCAAGGCCCGAAAGGTCTGGTGCATGATGGGGTGCATAATAGAAGAGACCAGGAATTCCTTGGTTACTTCGATGTTGCGGTCCCGGAGGATCTGTATGAACTCCTGCGGATGTGCCGCACCGCAGAGGCGGGAAAAAAATTCCCTATCCTGGGAGAGCCTGGTAAAGGCCGCGAGGGTATTGAGGTACACTGCGGAACCTGCCAGGGAAGTCAGCATGAGGATCATCATGCGGATAGGGGTATCCTGATACATAACAGGCATCTCGGGAACACCAATGACGATGAGGATGTCGTTGAATTGGGGCAGCCGTGCGTGGGGGATGGCCAGTCCGCTCTCAAAAACGGTTTCGCCAAGATGTTCCCGGTCCAAAACCGCGGTACGGATAGTGGCTTCAGGAACCGGAATAGACTGCCGGGTACGGTATAACTCCCGAATCAGCTCATCCAGAAGGGCTTCCCTGGTCTTGCAGGTCTTTTTGAGCAACACCAGGTCAGGGATAAGTAAACTGGATAGTTTCATGGTTTCAGTATGCGAAAAAGCAGGGGCTGTGTCTATAAAAAACCGTTCCCCCAAAAAATATATACAGGCGTGAGCCTTCCCCGTACCCGGGGATACCCACGCAGCTGTATTCAGGAAGGGAGCCTACTTGGCCCGGGAAAGGGTAACCGCGCAGGTAACGACAATGTCTTCCACCGAAGCCCCGCGGGAGAGGTCACTGATGGGTTTGGCAAAGCCCTGGAGGAAGGGGCCAAAAGCCTCGGCTTTACCCAGACGCTGGACCAGCTTATACCCGATATTCCCCGCTCCCAGGTCCGGAAAGACCAGGGTGTTGACCTTACCCCGGATGGGGCTGCCCGGAGCCTTCTTATCGGTTACCGAAGGCACCAGGGCCGCGTCGGCCTGGAGTTCCCCGTCAAACACGAAATTAGGCTGCTTGGCCTTGAGCCGCTCATAGGCGCTCTTTACCTTGAGGGCATCTGCCAGGTCCCCGCCAGAACCTTTGCTGGAGAAGGAAAGGAGGGCCACCACCGGTTCGGCGTTGAGGAATTCCCGGCAGGACTGGGCCGCACTTTCGGCAATATCCGCCAGTTGTTCATCGGTGGGATCAGGAACCACCGCGCAGTCCGAGAAGATCAGGGCACCGTCAACACCCCAGGCCGGGTCAGTGGTCTGGATCACAAAACAAGAGGAAGCGGTTTTCAAGCCTGGAACCGCGCCGATAATGGCAAGCCCTGCCCGCAGCACTGCGGCAGTGGCATTATCCGCACCGGCAACCATGGCATCAGCATCGCCCTTCCGCACCATCATGGCCCCCCAGCGCAGAGGGTCCACCATGTCGATCTTGGCCTGTTCCTCGGTCATACCCTTCTTCTTCCGCAGCTCATAGTATTCATGGGCATAGGCACCGGCCAGGGGAGAGGCCGCAGGGTTCACAATGGTGATACCCTCCAGTTTAACCCCCTCTTTGGCCGCAACAGACTGCACATCCGCTTCCGTACCCACCAGGGTTACCGAGGCCACAAGCCCCTCATCAGCGATAATCCGGGCGGCCTTAACGGTCCGCGGCTCAGTTCCCTCGGGGAGAACCAGCTTCTTCTGCAGCGCTTTAGCCTTTTGCCGCATTTCTTTCACAAAGTCCATAGACAGCTCCTTTCATTACAATCGTTAAAATAGGTATACAAAACCTGCATTAAGCATATCCCCTTACTGCACATCGCGCAAGCAGGTAATTGCCCCTCACAGCCAGTGGCGCCGCTTAAAGAACAGCACCATGCCCAGGGCGATGAGCACCATGATACCCCAGGTAATGGGGTAGGCATAGGGGGAATCCAGCTCAGGCATGTGGGTAAAATTCATGCCATATACCCCGGCAATGAAGGTCAGGGGAATGAAGATAGTCGAAATAATGGTCAGCACTTTCATCACCTTATTCATACGGTTGGACATGGACGAGAAATTCACCTCTATCACCCCGGACAAGAGTTCCCGGTAATTCTCCAGTGTTTCCGCAGCCTGCATCACATTATCATGGAGGTCCTTGAGGAAGGGTTCAAGTTCAGGGTTGATAAGATCCGAATCCAGTCTGAGGAGGAGGGTAAGACTCTCCCGGAGGGGCCAGATGATCCGCCTGAGTCTGAGGAGGCTTTGCTTGACCTGCTGTACATCCGGGATGAACGCTGTATCCTGTTCATCCAAGGCCCGCTCCTCAAAATCATCAAGGCCGGCACCAAGCCCATCAAGCACGAGAAAATAGGCGTCCACCACCGAATCGATGAGGGCGTATGCCAGATAATCAGCGCCCATCTTCCTGACCCTGCCCAGGTTCTGGAGAATCCGCCGCCTGATACCGTCAAAGGAATCCCCGGGGATCTGCTGGAAGGTGATGACCGTATCATGGGTGAGGATAAGACTTATCTGATCAAACTCCAGCCCCCCTTCCTTCCCGGAATTTACCGCCTTAAAGGTGATAAAGAGATACTGGTCAAATTCTTCAGCCTTGGGCCGCTGTTTAGGGTCCAGAATATCCTCAATGGTCAGCGGATGGATACCAAAAACCTCGGTCAAGTGGCTTATCGCGGCAGCATCCCTGAGATCGTTTATATTGATCCAGGTAAGCCCCCCTGAATTCCGGTACTGTAACAATTCCTCCAGCGTATCGGCAGTTTTAAACCAGGCGCCTATTGGATCATACCCGATGATAGAAAGGTCCATACTGCCATGATACACCATACTGAGGCTGTATGAATAGCAGCATCCCGCGAACAACAAGTTCGTGTTTTTTTTTATTCTTATGCGTGCCATTATACGGCTTTCCCTTTGGGGATGTCCAGGCTGCGCACTGATTGATAGAACACCAGGGCTTGATAGGCTGCTGCCGCAGTGGCAGTTCCCGGCCGTTTTAACCACGGAGTTTCACGGAGTACCCACGGAGGGGAATACAACATCTCTTTCCTCCTCCGTGTTCATCCGTGTTCATCCGTGTTCATCCGTGTTCATCCGTGTTCATCCGTGTTCATCCGTGTTCATCCGTGTTCATCCGTGTTCATCCGTGTTCATCCGTGG
>JAITNU010000219.1 GCA_031290325.1 Treponema sp. | reverse complement strand
TACTTCACCGTTTCACCAGTCATGACCACGGCGTAAGCCTTTTTCGTCCGTTCATAAAACGCAAACCGTTCAATTCGTTCAGTTGGCGGTGTTCCAGGCCAGCGCCGGTCAATCACCTGCCGGTAGGCGGCTTCCACCGCCAGGGTGTCTCCAGCCTCCATCATAGCAACCGGATGGGGGATATAGGTATCCAGATTTATGAGGGCCAGGATACCGTCCAACAGCGCAGGAATCCTGATCCCATCCGCCCGGATTACCCGGGCATTACAGGAATCCCCCGGAAAAAAGGCATCTGCCAACACCAACTCATCCCCATGTCCCATACGGAACAGGGCATCTAAAAGCTCCGGACCAATGACCGGGGCAATTCCTATAAGCATGGTACACTCCCCTATAATAGGTCTTTTCAGAGAACGCAGGAAATTTTAAGCATCTCTAAATAGTTATTGTAATCATCTGTCTAAAAGCCGTCTTTGTCAATAATTGCCATATCGGTTATAATTAAAACGAAGTGGTTATGGGAATGGACTTATTATTGAGAGAGAAAAAAGGAGACTATCATGGGAATGAATGAAACGCCCTCTGCCGAGCGGACGCATATCGGATTTTTCGGCAGGCGGAATGCGGGGAAGTCGAGCCTCGTCAACGCCGTTACCGGTCAGGACCTGGCTATTGTTTCGGAGGTCAAGGGAACCACCACGGACCCGGTGTACAAGGCTATGGAACTGCTCCCCCTGGGGCCGGTGGTGATCATTGATACCCCTGGTATTGATGATGTGGGGATGCTGGGGGAACTGCGGGTGCGGAAGGCCAAACAGGTGCTGAATAAGACCGATGTGGCGGTGCTGGTAGTGGATGCTGCCGCGGGCAAGTCAGGGGCTGACGAGGAATTGATCGCCCTGTTTAAGGCCAAACAGGTCAATTTCATCGTGGCCTATAACAAGAGCGATTTGCTCGAAACCTCCCCGGCTGGGGATACTGAAATCTCCGTCAGCGCGAAAACCAACGCCCATATCGACGACTTAAAAGAACGAATCGCCGCCCTCGCGGTGCGGGAGGAACCTAAGCTGCGGATCGTGGGTGACCTTATCGGACCAGAAGATTTTGTGGTCCTGGTCATTCCCATTGACAAGGCAGCCCCCAAGGGCCGGCTGATTCTGCCCCAGCAGCAGACTATCCGGGATATTCTGGAAGCTGATGCGGTTACCATTGTGGTGAAGGAGTTTGAGCTGCGGGCAACCCTGGCACAGTTGGGGAAAAAGCCCGCCCTGGTGATCACCGACAGCCAGGTTTTTGCCAAGGTTTCGGCAGACACCCCGCAGGATGTTCCCCTCACCTCCTTTTCCATCCTCTTTGCCCGGTACAAAGGCTCTCTTGCCCAGACCGTACAGGGGGTGAAGGTCCTGGATGCCCTTGCCGATGGCGACCAGGTGTTGATTGCCGAGGGCTGCACCCATCACCGGCAATGCGACGACATTGGCACCGTCAAACTGCCCCGGTGGATCAAGGAGTATACAGGCAAGCACGTGACCTTTGCCTTCACCTCCGGCGGGGAATTCCCCGAAGACCTTGGGCCTTATAAGCTGATCGTCCACTGCGGGGGCTGTATGCTGAACGAACGGGAAATGCGGTACCGTCAGAAATGCGCCCAGGATCAGAACGTGCCCATGACCAATTACGGCATTATCATCGCCCACATCCAGGGGATACTAAAGCGGAGTATCGCCATGTTTCCCCATATACTCAGTGAGCTTGAAGATTTTTAAAGGGAAAAAATGCGAATCGAAAAAGATGCCTTAGGTGAAGCGGCCCTGCCTGACGACGCCCTCTACGGCCTGCAAAGTCTCAGGGCACGGGATAACTTCACCCTGGGGTATAAACCAACGAATCTGCGGCTCATTCACGCCATGGTCAAGGTGAAGAAAGCCGCTGCCATCACCTATCAAAAACTCGAACAGGGAAGCAGGGAGCATATCTACGGGGCCATTGCCGCGGCCTGCGACCGGATCCTCGCCGGAGAGGCAGCGGCCATGTTTATCGTTGACGCCCTCCAGGGCGGGGCAGGCACCTCTACCAACATGAACGTTAACGAGGTGATCGCCAACCTCGCCCTGGGTATCCTGGGCAAGTCCCCTGGGGACTATGACACGATTCATCCCCTGGACGATGTGAACCGGGGCCAGTCCACCAACGACGTGTACCCCACGGCCCTGCGGATCGCCGCCATAGAACTCCTCCGGGAACTGAGCGATGCCTGCGCCAAGCTCCAGGAGGCGCTGCAGAAAAAAGAAAACGAATGGGGGGATATCAAAAAGCTGGGCAGGACCGAACTCATGGACGCGATTCCCATCACCCTGGGGGCGGAGTTCGGCGCATACTCCCAGGCCATAGCACGGGACCGCTGGCGGCTCTACAAGATTGAGGAGCGGCTGCGGCAGATAAACCTGGGGGGCCAGGCAGTGGGTATCTCGAACAAAAGCGATAAAATCGAACGGAAATACCGCTATGCTGCCATTGAAACCCTGCGGGAACTCACCGGCATCGGGCTGGCTGCAGCAGAATATCCCATGGACATCACTCAGAACAACGACGTGTTTGTGGAAGTCTCAGGACTACTCAAGGCCCTGGCGGTCAATATGATGAAGATCGCCAATGATCTGCGGCTGATGAACTCAGGACCCCACGGCGGCCTGGGGGAGCTGCGGCTGGCGCCTCTCCAGGCTGGGAGCACCATCATGCCCGGCAAGGTGAATCCTGTGATCCCCGAAATGGTCATCCAGGTGGCGATCAAGGTCATGGCCAACGATTATGCCATCACCATTGCCGCGGCCCACGGGGAGTTTGAACTCAACGCCCTGTCCCCCCTCATCGCCGACACACTCCTGGAAAGCCTCTCCCTCCTAGGCCGGGCAGTTCCGATCTTCCGGTGCAAAGGTGTAGAACTCCTGGTCCCGGACCGGGAACGGTGCAAGGCTCTGCTGGATGCTTCCTACGCCTTTGCCATGGCCTATCTGCCCCGGCTTGGGTATGACACCGTCAGCCGGATCATCACGGAAAACCAGGGAAACCCGGAACAGATCAGAAAGGCACTGGAGGGGCTTATAGACCAGGGGGATTAA
>JAITNU010000130.1 GCA_031290325.1 Treponema sp. | reverse complement strand
TAAAGATTGTAAAAATTAATTACCGTCCGTTTGATATTAGATATACCTATTATACTGGACATTCAAAAGGTTTTCATTGCATGCCTCGCGGTAATGTTATGCGGCATTATGTACATGGTAACAATTACGGTTTGATGGTATGCCGCCAGCAAAAAACAAATGGTTTCTATCATTGTTTAGTCCATACTAATATTGTTGAATCAAGTTTTGTTTCAAATAAAACTTCTGAAATTGGTTATTCTTTCCCCCTCTACCTCTATCCTCAAAAAGATGATTTGGACAGCGCCGCCCAGCGCCGCCCGAACCTGAATGAAACTATAGTTGACGAAATAACTCAAAGAACAGGCTTGTATTTTACCGATGAAAAAAAAGAATGTGATGCTGCATTTGCCCCTGTTGATTTACTCGACTATATCTACGCTGTTTTATACAGCAATAACTACCGCACAAAATATAAAGAATTCCTTAAAATAGACTTCCCCCGTGCACCGTATCCAGAGAACAAAGAAACTTTTCAGGAATTATCCAAGTATGGGGCCGCTTTACGGAACCTGCATCTGCTGGAAAATGTTGAGCCGCTTATGGACATGGCATTATATCCGATAGAAGGAAATAATTGTATAGACAAAATAGCATATAAAAACGGCAATGTATATATCAACAAAACCCAGTATTTTGAAAATGTTTCTCTTGAAGTATGGAAGTATTATATAGGCGGCTATCAGCCTGCACAAAAATGGCTCAAGGATCGAAAAGAGCGGGAATTAGATTATGACGATATAGCACATTATCAAAAGATAGTCGCCGCGTTATCATTGACGATTGAGGTGCAGGCGCATATTGATGCAATGATCAAATGAGCTGAAATTGCACAATTGCGGAGTTCTTTTTAAGGTTTTTCTCAAGTATTCTATCCCGGGTATTGTTCCGTATATGCGGTCACCTATTACAATATCATCCTTCTTAAAGCAGGTAAAATTACTAATTTTTTCACCGATTTTTCTGTCGGTAAGATGCAACGCTATGATGCACAGCGTGAATAAATCAATGCAAACGATAGAACTTTTTATTCGCAGCACTGCCGCTCGACGCGTCTTCCGTAGCGTCTATTAAACATATTCTTTAGAAAGCCCGACCTCACTCCCTCACCCCTTCCAATACCTGAGCCAGGGCAAGAAAATCCTCAAGCCCCAGGGTTTCCGCACGGGTATGCTCCGGTATGCCGCAACGCTCCAGCACTTCCATAGTAATCTCACCACACCCCCTGCTGTCCCCGTGGGTGATACGAGAGGCAATAAAACGGTGCAGGTTGTTCTTGATGGTTTTCCGGCGGGAAGAAAAAAGATGCCGTACCAGGGGCCGCAGACAAACAGGATACGAGGCAGGATCCACATCGGTGCGAAGGTCAAGCCGGACTGCCTGGGAATCCACATGGGGGACCGGATAAAAAGAAGCCCCTTTCAGGACCATGAGGGGACGTATGGTATAGGCCGATGCACAGAGTATAGAGAATGAGGAATAGTCCTTTGAGCCGGGCCGGGCGCTCATGCGGAGGGCAACTTCCCGCTGAACCGTTACCACCATACGGGTAAAGAAACGGTGGTGCTCAATAAGATCCGCCAAAAGAACCGCCCCGATAGTATAGGGCAGGTTTCCCAGTAAATACCGGGCCGGCGGATCGGTCTTACGCCACGTTTTAAGTACATCCCCCTCGATCAGGGTGAAGGCCGGCCTGTTCCCGAACAGTTCCTGCAAGACCTGACTAAACCCCGGATCAAGCTCAAACGCATAGACCGCCCCACCCCGTTCAAGCAGCCCGGAAGTCATGGCTCCAAGCCCAGGACCGACTTCCCACACCGCAGCCCCAGGGTCAAGCTCCAGGGCATCCAGGAGCTTCTCCCGTGCATAGGGGTTAATCAGAAAATTCTGCCCGAATTTCTTCCGCATCCCCAGCCCCCGTGCATCGAGAAACCGTTTCAGCGCTGCAGGAGCATCATAGTTCAGCTCAGTATTATGAAAAGGGGACAAGATTGTTCCTTAAGGCACGCAGCCTGTTGTTTAAAACCATAATCAGTATTGATATACCCAAAGAAGCTGCCAGTACCCACACCGGTTCCGAAACCGGCAGTCCCGGCACCCGGCCTGCAAGGGAAACCAGCCCTTCAAGTACATCATACAGCAGAGAAAGAACCATGCCAATGGGCACAAGACCCTCCAGGACCAGGGCAGCCATGGCCCCGATCATGAACAAGGTGGTGAGGGGTACGATGAGGAGTCCTGCGATGATGCCCACTGGACGCAGCATACCGAAGAACCAGGATATGACTGCCCCTGTGGCGATGAAGGCCCCCAAAGAGGCGGAAAATCCCTGGGCCAGAAAGTCCGGGAGCTTTCCCCGGATAAGCTCATAGAGGGTTTCACCAATACCCAGGATACCCCAGAGGGCCAGGTAGGAAAGGATGAATGAACGGGTATACCCTGATTCAGGCCATACCATGATCTGAATGAGGAAACTCATCCCCAGGAGCAGCGCCGGCTGCCTCGGCCAGGCACCCATAAGCGCCAGGGCGCCCAGCAGGTACATGAGGGCAGCGCGGTAGAGGGAAGGCAGGTCCCCGATGAGGTATATATACCCTATGACGAACACGGCCCCTGCCAGGGCAGCTCCCTTTAAACCCAGGGGCTTGCGGAGGAAGAAGGCCAGTACCCCGGATACAATGGCCAGATGCATCCCCGACAGGGCCAGGACATGGGAGCATCCGGCCTCCTGATACCCCTGGGCCAGGCCTGTATCAAGCGTATCCCGCACTCCCAGCAGCAGGGCCAGGGCCAGTCCTCCCCAGGGATAGGGACTCAATCGTGCCATAAGGTTTATGCGGATGCCAGTCCGAAACTGTTCCCATGCCGGGGCAGGCTTGACAATGTGTACTGAAGCAGCCCGGAAGACCGGGTCCGTACCCTGGGGGGCGAGAAAGACCCCTTCAATAAAGACTTCGCTGGCCCTGCCGAATTCCCTGAGCCTGGGAATGGCACCGGCAGGGAAAAACACCAGCGCCTTGCCCCTGGCAGTGCTTCGTATGCCCCCAGGTCCCCGGATGTTCTGTAAGACCAGGTATCCCATACCGCGGCCATCCTGAAAGGCCCGGGGATCGTTTACCAGGGTTCCGTACATGCCGGTGACCTGGGCCTGTGGCAATCCCAGGCGGACCGGCTGAGACACCCCTGCGGCAAGTCCCAGGGTGAACCCTATGGAAAAGGCAGTACTGTACACCCGAATCGCCCGCCAGAAGCGCACCGGGGAGTGAAAGAACCACGGGGCATTGGCGAGAACCAGGGTAAGGCTGACCATGCCCACACCAAGCACACCCAGGAACCACGGTACGCCCCTATCCCCCAGGAACGCCCGGGCATAATAACTTATCGCGGCTCCAAGGGCCGTGCATACAACAGGAACTGGCTTCATAGTATCTATATGGCGCTGCCCAGGGGGATTGCTTGAGCTGGATACACAGCGGATTATCGGTAATAATACCTATGTGGAACGTAATACGACTGGTATGATTGAATCCCTGATCCTCTATCTGGTGCTTTTTCTGCCTGGGGCTATTCCCCAGGAGCTGCCGGAGCTGATCGCCTTTTCGATGAACCGGGAACTGATCCGGATCATAGTCTATGATGTACCCTCATTGGCGCTGATATGGTATCTGCTGGCCCGTACCAGGGACCATTGGTGCAAGCCCTGTTTCCAGGATATCCTATCCTTCATCATGGCCCTGCCGGGTCTCATGCTCATTGGGTTCTGCGTATCCGTGCTATCCTCTCTGAGTGGTACCGGCATTTCCACCCTGGTGGAAGCGCCCCAGGGCCTGGGTCCGTGGCTTGTCGCGGTGGTGTCCTGTATGAGCACCGGCTATCTGGAAGAAAGCTACTTTCGTTTCTATCTGTTGCAGCGCCTGGAGTATGGGCGCTGGAGGGGGGTCTTGGGACCCAGTTTGCTTTTTTCCCTCTCCCACCTCTATGAAGGTCCCTGGGGGATGCTGAACGCGGCCCTGGCGGGGCTGCTGTTGTCCCTTATTTTTATGAAACAGCATTCCCTCCACGGGCTTGCCTGGGCACATGGCCTGTATAATGTCTTTGTCTATGCCATTGGTATATAATGAGGGTTCACTGGAGTGAGGGTTCATTCGAGTAAGGAACCGAAGGTGGTTCCCGTAAAAAGGGGGTGTAGCATGGGGTATGTCGAATTTAAGAACGTGTGTAAGTATTATGCTTCAGGGGAACATAAGATCATTGCCGCGGACCATATCAGCTTTTCCATTGAAAAAAGTGAATTCTGTGTGATCCTGGGGCCGAGCGGTGCGGGGAAGACGACCCTGCTTAATATGCTGGGGGGGATGGATTCTTGTGATAGCGGGACTATCCTCCTGGATAACCAGATCATCAGCGGGTTGAATGAACACTACCTCACAGATTACCGGCGCTATGATGTGGGCTTTGTGTTTCAGTTTTATAACCTGATACAGAACCTGACGGCCCTTGAAAACGTGGAACTCGCCTCGGAGATATCCCGGGACCCCCAGAACCCCCGGCAGACCCTGGCGGCAGTGGGGCTTGCAGACAGGATGAACAACTTTCCTGCCCAGCTTTCAGGAGGGGAGCAGCAGCGGGTGGCTATTGCACGGGCCTTGGCCAAAAACCCCAAGATCCTCCTCTGCGATGAACCGACCGGTGCCCTGGATTACCATACGGGAAAACATATCTTGCAGCTCCTCCAGGATAGCTGCCGTACTATGGGCAGGACCGTTATCGTGATTACCCACAACCAGGCTATTGCAGCTATGGCGGACCGGGTGATTCATATCAAAAACGGGCAGATTCAGCAGATCGCCACTAATGAACATCCCCTTCCGGTTGCTGAGGTCGAATGGTAAATGAAGCGGTCCTCATCTTTCGGTAAAACATATTGTAAAACCATAATCCGGGAAATCAAACAGAGTTTTGGACGCTTCGCAGCGATCTTCGGCATTGTCAGCCTGGGGGTCGGGTTTCTATCAGGGCTCCTGGCAACGACTCCGGACATGAAAGTCTCGGTGGATCGCTACTTCGATAACGCCAACATGATGGACATTTTCATCAAGGCAACTATGGGGCTCACCAGGCAAGATCAGGACGCCCTGGCCGGGCTTGAGGTGGTCCGGGGGATACAAGGGGTCTATAGTACCGATGCGCTGGTCCAGGCAGAGGATAGGGTCCTGGGTACCCGGATTTACGGACTCCCCCTGGGGAAGCTCCAGGACCAGGACTTTATCAACCGCATAGAACTGATCCAGGGCCGTATACCGGAAAAGGAAGATGAATGTCTCGTGCAGGAAGGGGGTGGTTTCTTTGAGCACCTTGCTATCGGGACGGTGCTGACCATACAGGCTCCTGATCAGGGGGAGACCTACGGGGTTACGGAATTTACCGTTACCGGCATTGTCAAAAGCCCGCTGTATATTTCCATTGAACGGGAGCCGAGCAGTATCGGGAATGGGCGGCTTTCTGCGGTGATGTACATTGACGAGGGCTGCTACAAACTGCCGGTGTACACTGATTTTTTCATTACCGTGAAAGGCGCCTCCTCCCTCTTGGCCTTTACAGAGCCTTATCAGGCCCATATTGATGAGGCGGTGGCGGCTATCAAAACATTGGGCACGGAACGGTCGGTACTGCGCCGGGAGGGGATCCTCGCGGAAGCCCGGAATAGGGCGGCAAACGGCATTGCCCAGGCAGAGGCTGAGTACGCCAAGGCCCGGACCAGCGCGGCCCGTGAACTGGCGGCGGCTCGTGCACGGCTGGACGCAGGAGCCGCGGAACTTGCCGCAGGGGAGGCGGAACTCCAGGAGGCTGAAACCCGGGTTGCCCAGGGCCGTGCTGCCCTTGCCCAGGAACGGCAGCGGGTTGTAAGGGAACTGGTGGATAATGAACGGGAGCTGCTGCTGGGTGAAGCGGAGCTTGGGGCGGCAAAACAGATGCTGGCAGACACGAAGGCCCAGCTTGACGCGGCAAAACCCCAGGTGGAAAAGACCCGTACTTCCTGGCTCAAGATGCTCTTCCCCGGGGCGCGCAAGGGGGTGACGCAATATGATGAAGGCGCTACCGCGTATCAGGTGGGGTTTGCCCTGGTGAGTGAAAAGGAACAGGAGCTGCACCAGGGGCGGCGTTTACTGGAAGCGGGGAAGACCCAGGCAGCAGGGGAATTCGCCGCTGCTGAGGAGGAGCTTGCGGCTGCTGAGGCGGAAATCGCCAGGGGCTGGGAAGGGCTTGAAGCGGCTCGGCGGAAACTTGCTGCTGGGGAAGCTGAGTATGCGGCGGCTCAGGCAAAGGCCCAAAGGGAACTGAACGCAGGGGGGGCACAGTTGGCAGAAGCCCGGCGGAGTATCACGGATATCACCATTGACCAGCCGGAATGGTATGTACTGGACCGGAACGCCAATGTGGGATGCAGGTATTTCAAGGCCAATAGTGAAAAGATCGCCGATGTGGCAACGGTGTTCCCGGTGTTTTTCCTCCTCATTGCCGCGCTGGTGGCCCTGACCACCATGACCCGCATGGTTGAGGAGGAGCGTATTCAGATTGGAACCCTGAAGGCCCTGGGATACCAGAAACGGACGATTCTCGGGAAGTATCTGATATACTGCGGGTCCACCGGTGTGCTGGGTTCTGCTACGGGCATGGTCTGCGGGTTCCAGGGGCTGCCTATCATCATATACAACGCCTTTGCCACCATGTATCATCTGCCCCCGCTGGTAACCCAATTCAACTGGCCCTTCGGGCTTATCGCCTGCGGCCTGGTACTCACCTGCACCATGGGAGCAACCGTGTATGCCTGTTATCACTCCCTCTGGGAAAAACCGGCCCGCCTCATGCTCCCCAGAACGCCGAAGTCGGGGAAGCGGATCTTCCTGGAATACCTCCCCTTCATCTGGAAACGGATGCGCTTTACCCACAAGGTCACTGCCCGGAACCTCATCCGCCATAAGAAACACTTTTTTATGACCATCACCGGCATTGCAGGCTGTACCTCCCTCATGGTCGCGGCCTTTGGGCTGCGGGATTCAATGACCAATATTGCCCGGACGCACTTTGAGGAGATCCTGCGCTACGATTTACAGGTTGAACTGGCGGCAGATACCCCGCAGCTTACCGGGATCCTCGCCACGCTCACCGGTTCTGCTTCACAAGGCGGGGATCCGGTTCAAAGCTGGACCGCGATCCATAGCGAATCAGGCTATGTCATACAGGGTGATGAACGGTTCCCAGTCTCGGTCCTGGTCCCCCAAACCCCGGAGGACTTACCCCGGTTTATCACCCTCCGGGACCGGAGCGCCGGTACGGCCCTCCCCTTTACCGATGCCTCGGTGGTGCTCACCGAAAAGATGGCGGAAATCCTCAAGCTCCGCGTGGGGGATACCTTCATCCTGGAAAACACCGGGGGGAAGCGGGGTTCCTTTACCCTCTCAGGTACTACGGAGCACTACGTGGGCAGCGCGGTCTATGTTGGTCCCCTGCTGTACGGTGAACAATTCGGCGGCGGCCTGCGCTTCAGAACCCTTTTGGTCCGGACCGGCATACACAAGGCCGGTGAACAGGACGCCCTCATTGCCCGCATCCTCGCAAACGATTCGGTGATGGGTGCGGAATTCCTCTCCCAGATCCAGGACTCTTACAACCAGCTCCTGGGAAGTATCGGCTTTGTCGTGCTGGTCCTCATCTTTGCCGCCGGCGGGCTTGCCATGATCGTGCTCTACAACCTAACCAACATCAACATCAATGAACGGAGCCGGGAAATCGCCACGCTCAGGGTTCTGGGCTTTTATCAGGGGGAAGCAGCGGCCTATATATTCCGGGAAATCACGGTGTTGAGCATCATCGGCGCCCTTGCAGGGCTGCTCCTGGGCATCCCCTTGCACCGCTTCATCATCGGTGTGGCGGAGAACACCGACCTCATGTTCGGGCGGCGCATCTTCCCCATTAGTTTTATCATCTCCGCCCTCATCACCCTGTTCTTTTCCGCCCTGGTGGATCTGCTCATGCTGAAGAAGCTCAGGAACATACCCATGGCCGATTCCATGAAGGCAGTGGATTAGATTGGATGAGTATAGTATCCTTTTATTAAGGAACAATGGTGCAGAGCATAAAACGTTTTTCTGAACAATGCAGAACGCGGCTCAAAGCTGAAATTAAGGATGCTGGGGGGAATGAGGTCTTTGCCCTTGGTTTCCTCGATGAGAAGGGCCTGGTGGTGAAACTTGAGATCGCAGCTCGCGGTAATGAGGACTCGGTCCTTGCCCTGTATAAACGATCCCGCGACGGTCCTCTCCCTGATGTGTTTATCCACAACCACCCATCGGGTTTTCTGACCCCCAGCGATAATGATCTTGCCATAGCGGCACGGGCTGCTGACGAGGGGATAGGCTGCTTCATCGTGGATAACCGGGTGGACAAGGTCTATGTGGTGGCGGAACCTACGGCGAAACGGATCATGCAGCAGCTTGACGCTGCCGCGATTATCGCCACCCTGGAAGCAGGCGGGGCCATAGCCAAGCAGCTTCCTGTCTATGAGAAACGCCAATCCCAGCTTGATCTGATGCGCCTCATCATCAGGGGCTTTAACGAGAATGCCCTCATCGCTGCAGAAGCGGGAACCGGGGTGGGCAAGTCCTTTGCGTACCTGCTCCCGGGCCTGAGCTATGCCCTGCTCAACGATGAACGGATCGTCATTTCCACGGCCACCATTACCTTACAGCAGCAGCTCTACGAAAAGGACATCCCCCTGGTTACTGCGACCATGAAAAAGAAGGTGAAGACGGTGCTCATAAAGGGGCGGGGGAATTACCTCTGCCGCCGCCGCCTTGCCGATGCCCTCGGTGAGCCGGGCCTTGAGGATGCAGAGCAGGAGGACCTTGCGGCAATGCGTGCCTGGGCAGAGACCACTGCCACGGGCAGCCGTTCTGACCTGCCGTTCATGCCTTCTGGAGGTCTGTGGTCCCGGGTATGTTCTGAGACGGATCTCTGTATGGGAATGCGCTGCTCTGAGCGGGAACGCTGTTTTGTGCTTGCCCTCCGTAAGGAATCTGCGGACGCCCGGATCCTCGTGGTGAATCACCATCTCCTCTTTGCGGACCTTGCCGCCCGGCACGAGGGCGCGGGTTACGATAGTACGGTGGTGCTTCCCCCCTACAAGCGGGTCATCATCGACGAGGCCCATACGGTGGAGGGGGCGGCCACGTCCTTCTTTTCAAAGGAATTCAGCCGTCTGGGGATATATCGCCAGTTGGGGCGGCTCTACCGCAACCGCCGGGGGAACCGTATGGGCCTGCTGGTTCGTCTTGTAGCCCAGATTTCCGGGGACATCACTAGCATCGAAGCAAAATACGACACCTTCGAGACTGCTATACAACGTATCCGGGATCTCACAGAGACCCTGGACCAGTCCGCCCTGGAACTCTGTCAGCGGGAAGGGGTCTTCCGTTTAACCCCGGCCCGGGACGCGATCATTCAGGCAGCCCTGGTTCCCCATTTTGCCGCCCTTCGTAAGGCTATCACCACCCTGGTTACGATCATACGGAACATGCTGGAAAGCCTTTCCGCCCAATTCGAGGATGATCCTGCGGTGTGGGAGATCAAATCCATACTCCGGCGTCTTGAAAGCATCGTGAGTCTTTGCACTTCTTTTATCGAATTTAAAGAACGAAGCGCCGAGGTGTTGTGGATAGAACGGCACAGCGGCACCATAGATAGGGGCGCATGGGCTATGTTTACGGTAACACCTATTGATGTGGCTCCTGTGCTGCGGGATGCCCTCTTTCAACCCAACAAAACCGTGATCTGCGTATCTGCCACCTTAACCGTGGCCGATTCCTTTGACTACTGGAAAAACCGCTGCGGGATCAGCCTCGTAACCGACAAGCAGGTGGGTATCGGGCAGTTCCACTCCCCTTTTCCCTACTCGTCTTCGGTGCTGCTGGCAATCCCGGCAGACGCACCCCTTCCCGACCAGGGGACCTACCAGAATTTTGTGGACAAGGCCGCAACAGAACTGACCCTCAGCGCCGGAGGTTCAGCCCTCGTCCTCTTCACCTCTTATGAAGCGCTGCGGAGCGCTTACAATGCCGCTCGTCCAATGCTGGAAGAAGCGGGGATCCGCTGCCTTAAACAGGGGGATGATGATCGGACCCGTCTTTTACAGACCTTTTTAAAGGATGAACAGAGTGTGCTCTTTGCCACCGATTCATTCTGGGAAGGGGTGGATGCCCCTGGAGACACCCTCCGTCTCGTGATCCTCTGCCGCCTGCCCTTCAGAACCCCCAGGGAACCGGTTTTTGAGGCTCGCTGCGAGGCCCTGGAAAAGCGGGGGGGCAATGCTTTCATGGAACTATCCCTCCCCGAATCGGTGATGAAATTCAAGCAGGGCTTTGGCAGGCTCATGCGCCGTTCCAGCGATCATGGGGTAGTAGCCGTCCTGGACGGGCGGATCCTCCATAAACGCTACGGCGAATACTTCCTCCGCTCCCTGCCTGAAACACGGAGGAGTTTTCATGCCTTTGAAACTATCCTCCGGGAGATAGACCGTTTTTTGTATTCCTGATCCTCAGCCTACGGCATGCTTTAACGCTTCCACCTTGTCGAGTTGCTCCCAGGGGAATTCGGCACGGCCAAAATGACCGTACACAGCGGTTTTCCGATAGAGGGGCCGTCTCAGGTCCAAGGTAGTGATGATTCCTGCGGGACTCAAGTCAAATACCTTGGTAACCGCTTCTTCAATCCGTTTTTCGCTGACCGTGGCGGTGCCGAAGGTATCGACCATGACAGACACCGGGAAGGGTACCCCAATGGCGTAGGCCAGTTGAACCTCACCGCGTTTTGCCAGGCCGGCGGCAACGATGTTTTTGGCCACATACCGGGCGATGTATGCGGCTGACCGGTCCACTTTGGTGGGGTCCTTGCCGGAGAAAGCCCCCCCTCCGTGACGGCCCATACCGCCGTAGGTATCAACGATGATCTTGCGCCCTGTAAGTCCGGTATCACCAAAAGGCCCGCCAAGCACGAAACGGCCTGTGGGATTGATGAAGTATTTCACGTTTTTATCCAAAAGGCCCGTGGGTTCCAGGATGGGTTTGATGATCTGGTCAATGATAGTTTCTTTGATTTCATGGTATGAAACCCATTCATCATGCTGATGGGATACCACCACCGTATCAATACGGATAGGTTTATGCCCTTCGTATTCAACGGTTACCTGGCTCTTTGCATCAGGCCGGAGCCAGGTAATGGCCCGTTTTTTCCGCAGCTCCGTTGCCCGTATCAGAATATTGTGGGCCAGGGTAATAGGCAGGGGCATAAGCTCCGCGGTTTCATTACAGGCGAAGCCGAACATCATCCCCTGATCTCCTGCCCCCTGCTGACCCTTATATTCATCAAGCCCGACACCGGAAACCCCCTGACTTATGTCCGGGGACTGGCTATGGATCATGTCTAAAACCGCCATGGACTGGTAATCCAGTCCATAGGCGGGGTCCGTGTATCCCACTTCTTTTGCCACATCCCGAACGATGTTTTGAAAATCCACAAAGGTCTTGGTGGTTATCTCACCGCCGATCAGTACCATGGCAGTAGATGCAAAGGTTTCACAGGCAACCCGGCTCTGGGGATCATCCTGTAAACAGGCATCCAGGATAGCATCTGAAATTTGATCACAGAGTTTGTCAGGATGACCCTCTCCAACAGATTCAGAGGTAAAGAAAAATCGCCGCTCTTCCATTATGAATCGCTCCTCAATTTAGTTTGTTTCATTCAATCCACGCACTCACATGGAGCACGACCCCGTGCCTTCACGGTAGGGTTTAATACCCCGCCCTTTGGGGCGTAAAACTGGTGGTCCGGGGGATTTGTTCCCCCATAAATGATACGATTCCAAGAAGAAATCTTCAATACCCCCTGCAACGGAAATTCTTTATTGAATATTCACCAGGCCCCTGGTTAAAAATGGGCGATACCATGCTCAGTTAAGAGCGCGAAAAATTGACGCTGATTCTTATTCGGTACCACCAGCATCCTCCCCTCGGCCCGCATGGCAATGTTTTTCAGCGCCGGATCCCGCAGTAATTCATCGGTAAGGCTCCGGTCCTCAGGCAGGCTGTACACCAGCACCTCTGAGTGGGCCAGGTCAAAAAGACCTGCACGGGTACAGACCTTGTCAAAAAGGCTTATCCAGTGGGGCGCAGGGTCCGGGTCTATCAGGGCCTTAAAGCGCTCAACCCGTTCTTCTATCTGCTTCTTGCTGATACACCCTGTTATAAACGACGCGAGGCTTATCCGCCAGCGGTCCTCCCCCAGCCTTTGGCCTATCTTGTCAAGGTACACGGTCCGCTCCAGGGAGTTGCCCTGAACAGTTACGAGGTACAGTTCCCGGTCGGCGATGGCCTGGTACTCCCGCGCCGGCCGTGGCGGCCTTTTACTGGTCAAGCCCAGGCACCAGCGGCCAAACTCGGTGATACGAATGGTTTTAAGGGAATCATAGGACGAAATGGGATGCTGCTTTTCGAGGTAACGCCGGGCAAGGGGGGGCATTTGCTGGGTAATCTCCAACAGGCCCAGGGCGGCAAAGAGGTAACAGTAGGCTTTAAACATCGGTTTGAGCAGCAGGTAGTAGCGCAGGATCCCATCGGGACGGCATTCACCGTTGTAATTCGCCGCATACGTAATGCCATCGGCTTCTATGCTCTGGGCCTTTATTTTCAAGGTCCTTTCCAGGTCCTGGTTACAAAAGGAAAAGGTTTGCAGGGTAACTTTAATATAATTCGCAAGCTTATCCGCGTCGAAACGGCCTTGGTCTTTGGCAATTTCCAGGAGGATATCATGGAAGACCTTACGGGAAAGGGGCATAGTATTACCATTATCGAGATAATAACCGGAAGTTCTGGTTAAATGATCGAGAAAGACATTGTACTCCAGGTAATTCCGGTCCGAAGCATACCAGTTCTTTGGATAGAGGGATTCCTTGTCAAAAAAAGCAGTAACCAGACTGCGGATCTCATTCTGACCATCCGGGGGCCTACTGGGCTTGTAATTCGTCATGCACAGCACAAAACGCGCAGCCAAATCAACGCTGTCTGGCGCAAACTCTCCGCCCAGGCCAAAGGATAAAAATCCTGAAGAACTCCGCAGTTCCGCCAGCTCTTTTTTCTTAAACCCACGGATTATCTTTTTCTGCTCAGTTTCACCGGTTCGCTCAAGAACCGTTCCCAGTATATCGCAGAGGAGGGGAAAAGAATCGACCACATTCAGACTATTATCCCAGCCTCCCAGGGAAGGATTCGCTACCTCGTCAGCATGACATTCGCCGATCCTCATACCCGGCGGCGGGACAAGCCAGGGTGTTAAGGCAATCCGTAAAACATAGGGCATCATGGTGACCGCTTGCCCGTAATGGGTATATACCGGCAGAAAACTGAGTTTACAGTTTTCATTGAATACCCACTCAGGCTGCCAGGAATCCCGGGAATCTTTATGCACCAGGGATTCCTCATACTCCTGTTCAAGGGCAGCCACTGGTACCAAGGCATCAAAGGTCAAGCGGTAGACCAGGTTCTGAGTCAAGGCGGGCAAAGCGTAAAACCAGGTACCGAATTCCCTTTCTGTGGAAAAGGCCAGGGCATCAGCCACCTCATTAACCAGGTCCTGCTTGTGTTTTACAGGGGCCCCTTTACTCAACTGCAAGGGTTTGAGCAGTCCCCGGAGCGCATCCATGGTCAATTCCCCCAGGAGCTGCACCAGTTCCTTTTTCCGCTTCTTCAGCGATGGGAGAGACGGCGCGGTTCTGATGCTCAGGGGTGTCGTATTAATTGAAGTATTACTCATCTGGAATCTCCAATAAGAAAGGCAACATCTTCAGGGGAAAGGGATTTGAGGGAACCGGCGTCATCAGAAAGAAGCGCCCCGGCAAGATCGGTTTTGCGCTGCTGGAGTTCCAGGATCCGCTCCTCAATAGTATCCCGTGCAATGAGGCGGTAACAGAACACCGGGTTTACCTGTCCGATACGGTGGCTGCGATCTATGGCCTGGGTCTCCGCAGCACTGTTCCACCAGGGATCCATGATGAAGATGTAATCTGCGGCAGTGAGGTTAAGCCCGGTTCCGCCGGTTTTTAAGGTCATAATAAAAGCTTTCACGGCGTTATCGGTCTGGAAACGGCGGACCAGGGACTGACGGTCCATAGTGGCGCCGGTCATGGTCAGGTTCGGAATACCCATGGCTGCCAGGTCCTCGCTCACCAAGTCAACACTGGCCAGAAAGTTAGTGAAGATGAGGCACTTGTGACCATTTTCCACGAGTTCAGCGATCATATCCCTGAGATAGAGCCGCTTTGCCGAAGGCCCGCCGTATTCCCCGTCAGACTCAGGCACGCTGGCCATACGCCGCAGCTCTGCCAGGGCCTTGAATATGAGGATCGAGGACTTCGCCATTTCCCCCTTGGCAATGATGCCGTCAATGAGGCGTTTGTATTCCTGCCGCCGCTGGTGATAAATGGCCAGATGGGTCTCTTCAAGCTCGATATAGGCGGTTTCCTCGGTTTTATCCGGGAGTTCCCTGAGCACATCCCGTTTCAGCCTGCGGAGCATAAAGGGATATATCCGGGCCTTGAGGTCTTTCAGCGCGTCTTCGTCGGCGTTATCCTGAATGGGCCGCAAATACCGCTGGGTAAAGAGCTTTTCAGAACCAAAGAAAGCAGGATTGAGGAACCGGAACAGACTGAAGAGTTCGGTGAGGTTGTTTTCCACCGGGGTACCGCTCATGGCAAGACGGTGTTGGGAATGGAGGGAGAGGACCGCCGTGGTGGTTTGGCTGGCGAGGTTCTTGATGTTCTGGGATTCATCGAGGATGATGTACAGAAATTCCATCTGCTGAAAGTCCTCCACATCCCGCCGCAAGGTCGCATAGGTACTGAGGATCACCCGGAACTCCTCGGCCCCGCCTTCCAGGACCGAAATGTCCCGGGTACTGCCGTAATGCACGAGGTAGGGGAGGCTCGGCGCAAAGCGGTCAAACTCAGCGGTCCAGTTATACACCAGGGACTTGGGACAGAGCACGAGGCAGTTTCCCTTTTCCCCCACCTCTTTAAGCTCCCGGAGCAGGGCGATCACCTGGATGGTCTTACCTAGCCCCATCTCATCAGCAAGGCAGGCGCCCATGCGGTACTGCCGGAGATAATCGAGCCAGCGGACCCCGTACTCCTGGTAGGGCCGGAGCGTGCCCTTATCCAGGGACCAGTTCCCGGTCCGTTCGGCAATGGTGTTGTACTGGATAAAGAAGGGCCGGGCTGTTTCCCAGGCAGCCCCTTCAATCTCGATAGAGCCATCCTGCAAGAGCAGGGGAATATCAAAGCAGGAAAGTTCCACCCCATTCTCTTCCCCCTTGATCTGGGAGACCAGCCGGTCCAGACGTTCCATGGTGCGCTTATCCGGGAAGGAACGGCTGCCGTCCGCCAGGGTGATACAGGAAGATTTACGATACTCTGCCATGAACCGGGCAAAGGAGAAGAACTGCCCCTCAATCTCCACCTCGGCGCTCCCCGAAAGGTAGTCAATGCCCTTACCCATGGAAAGCCGGATCCTCGGCCTTGAAAAACTGAGTTTATACCCCGCCAGCACCTGGGTTTCCAGGAGCACAAAGCGCTGGGATAGCTCAACGATGTGCTCCCCTAAGAAATTCGTCGCAAACTCAGGGGCGATGATGAAGCGTCCGTTTTCCTCGTAAAAGGAATTACGGGCAACGGTCTTCTTCCCCCGCAGGAGCAGACTCCGGAACTGGTCCTCCGGCGCTTCGGGGAACAGGATCTCGGCGATCCCCAGGACCTTCACGGTTTCGTCCAGCTCGGTAACCGTTACGATGTCTTCGTTTTCGAGCAAAAGAGGAGGAAACCCCCGGAGAAAGCTGATGGGCCTGACATGGAGGTAGCCGTACTTGTCTATCTCCATGAACAACAGGGCGGGCAGGGCCGAGGCAGGCCGGATCCGCTTGATAGTCCACCCTTCGTACATGAATTCCAGGTTGGTGAACCCTGAGAAGATCAGGGAGAGAAAGGTGGGGAGTTCGCTTTTGGGAAGCCAGGAATAGACCCGGTCGGTTTCAGCCCAGCGCAGCCCCAGGTCTTCAACAGGGTATACCTTATCCTTATACGCTGCCAAACAGGGGGAGAGGGTATAAAAATAACTGGCACCTTCATCCTCAGCCTTCTTGAGTTCCGGTTTACGGCCCATGGCAATGGGGAGGCCCGATTCGTCCCGGAGCACGAGGGACACGGTAACATGGTTTTCAGTAACATCTTCGATGCAGAGGGCACAACGGAAAACACCTTCCGCCAGGGTAAGGATTTCGCCCTGCAGGTTCCGCAGCAGTCCGGCGCTCAAGGTCTGTTCAATAAGCCGGTCATCAGGGTTAAAGAGGGTATACCCATCTTCCCCGGTTCCATTAAAATCAATGATATATGAAAGTTCCCGTTCCCGTCTCCGGGCAAGGAATTCCCGGAGTACTTCCCGCTGTAGCCCCGTATACCGGCGGAAATCCGGGATTGCCCCCCCACTCCTGGAGCCATGAAAACGGAAAAAAGTACGGTTTTCCTCTCTGCCGATGATAAAATAAAACCCCTCTTTACCGGCCCGCTCGCTTCGGGACGGAACACTTTCAGTTCTGAGGGATAAGGCAGAACCAACACTACGCTCACTCATAAAGATACTATGCATCATAAAGGAGATACATATCAAGAGGACGGGGCAGGATAACAACCTTGCGGCACTGCTTCATCTATGGGATACTAGTCCAGCGAGAAAAAACATGCCCATGAAAACGGTACTACAGCATCTGCGTATTATTGATGAAGCCGCTGATATCTATGGAGCGGTGGTGATTGAGGATGGTATCATCCGGGAGGTGATTGCCGCAGACAACCAATGGGAGGAACGGCTTGTCCCTCAGCGTAACACCGCGGCCCGGATCATTGACGGCCGCATGATGCGTCCGGGGCAGGTACTCACCCTGATGCCTGCATTGGTGGACCTCCACGCCCATTTCCGGGACCCCGGTTTCCCTGATAAGGAGACCCTGGAATCCGCTTCCCTGGCCGCTGTTGCCGGGGGTTATGGAACGGTGGTTTGTATGGCGAATACGAAGGCGGTCATTGATACCCTGGAAAAGGCGCAGGTCCTCAAAGCCCGCTCCGACCGCCTGGGGCTTATTGATCTGTACCCGGTCATGGCCTTGACCCAGGACATGGCAGGCCGGGAGCTTTCAGGTATAACCCGGGTTCCCGCAATACCGGCGCTACCATTCCCCCGTATGCTATCCGAGGATGGCCGGGATGTGGCCGATGATAGGCTCTTACTGGGGGCTTTTAGGGAGGCCCGCCGTTTGGGACTTCCTGTATCATGCCACTGTGACGCCGGCGGCCCTGAGGCAGAGGAGGCCAAATGTGCAGGGAAGCCCAGGGAGTTCTGGAGCCGTATCGAAGAAAATGTCGCCACCCGGCGGGCCATAGCACTGGGTAAACAAGCCCAATGCCATGTACATATTGCCCATGTTTCCACTAAAGAAGCCGTGGAACTGATACGGGAAACAAAGCTGAACGAAGCCGGGGACAGTTTCACCCTCAGTTGCGAGGCTGCCCCCCATCATCTTACCCTCACTGAGGAGGACGCCTGTGTACTCGGCGCCTGGGGCCGGGTGAATCCGCCCCTCAGAACCGAAGCGGATCGGCAGGCCCTCATTGCCGCTATCCTGGATGGTACTATCGACGCGATTGCTACAGACCATGCCCCCCATACTGAAACGGATAAGATCGCGGGAGCGCCAGGTTTCACCGGCCTTGAAACCGGCTTTGCTGTAGCCCGGACCGAGCTGGTCAGGGAAGATCGCCTGGACCTCAGAAGGCTCTCCTCCCTGATGAGCGCCGCTCCTGCCCGCATACTGGGCCTTGGCGACCGGGGCCGTATCACACCAGGAAACCGGGCGGACCTCATCATCGTCGATAGTAACGCCCCACAGCTCGTCAATCCCGGGGTCTTTAAGTCCCGGGGCAAGAATTCACCCTTTAAAGGACAGGAGCTGCGAGGTACCGTATTGATGACGCTCCATGGCGGGCGGGTTGTTTTTGAGGCCGAATGAGGGAGCATCAGGTTTTTTCAGGACTTCAAACCAAAGGAGCTGTAACGTGTATACTATAGATAAACTTTACGAGGCGGTGGACGTGCGAGGCCCGGTCTGTGTGGGGCTGGATACTGCCGAAGCCTATATCCCCCCGAAAGAACGGAGGAGATGGGAATGGGATTATCAGGCGGTCTGGGCTTATAATCAGGCGCTGATCGATGCCACCGCAGATGTGGCCGCCTGTTTCAAGGTTCAGATTGCCTATTATGAGGCCATGGGATTGGGAGGGCTTGAGACCTACGCCAAAACTCTGCGTACCATCCGGGAACGGGGGAGTCTGGTTATCGCGGACATCAAGCGGGGAGACATCGCCGATACTGCGGCACAATACGCCAAGGCCCATTTTGAAGGGGTTTTTGAGGCGGACTTCGTCACCCTCTCGCCCTATATGGGGATGGATTCCCTGGATCCCTGGCTTTCATACACCCACCGCACAGGCAAGGGGGCCTTCGTGCTCATGCGTACCTCAAACCCGGGGATGCGGGATTTTGAGTACCAGGAACTGAAAGGCGGGGGCCGGCTCTACGATGCGGTGGGGGACCGGCTCACGGAGCTGGCCGCCCTGGGCAAGCACGGCTACGGCGCCTTTGGCGCGGTGGTGGGCTGCACCGAGCGGGAAGAAGCTGCTGCCATTCGGGAAAAATGGGAAACCCTGTTTTTCCTCATTCCCGGGTACGGCGCCCAGGGGGGAGCTGCCGAGGATGCGGTCCTCCTCCTTCAAAACGGCAACGGCGGCGTAGTAAACGCCTCCCGGTCCATCCTCAAAGCCTGGACCACTGAAGCTCAGGAAGCCGCGACCTGTTCCGATGCGGCAGAGGCTGCCCGCAAGGCGGTCATCACCATGCGCGACGCGATACGAGCCGCCGTCAACACCGGAGCCTTCCCTTGACCTCAATTCCTCTGACCCCAACTCCTCACGCTTCCTGCGTTCTCCTGCGCCATAGCCATATCAGTGAAGACCTGTTCCAGTTGGATTTTGCCTGGTCACACCAGGCTCCCAAGGGGGGCCAGTTTTTTATGATCAAGCCTGAACGGGGTTCGGTGTTCCTGGGCAGGCCCATAAGCGTTTTCGACTGGAAAGACGGAGGGGTACTGAGCTTTCTCATCGCCCGCCGGGGTAAGGGGACCACGGAACTGAGGGCCTTGCGTGCCGGTGAATCAGCGTACCTTACCGGCCCCCTGGGAAACACTTGGGGGGATATGGAACTTACAGAAGGGCCCCTTGCCCTGGTATCCGGGGGCATTGGGATTGCGCCCCTCCTGGCCTTTGCACAGGAACTGCCCCCTGAAGGGTTCGACTTCTATGCCGGGTTCAAGTCCCGGTCTTTCGGCATGAACGGGCTTCACTCCCGCGCCGTGGTACTTGCCACTGAGGACGGCAGCGAAGGCCGCCAGGGCCGGATTCTGGACTTCCTGAAACCGGCCAAGTACCGGGCACTATACGCCTGCGGTCCTGAACCAATGCTCAAGGCGGCAGCGGCATTATGCAAGACTGCGGATGTTCCCTGCTTCATCAGCATGGAACGGCGTATGGCCTGCGGCGTTGGTGCGTGCCTGGGCTGTACAGTACGGACTATCCACGGAAACCGGCGCTGCTGCGCCGACGGCCCCATCTTCAGGGCAGAGGAGATCCTTTTTGATGAGTAACGTCCCGGATATGTCACTTACCATTGCGGGAGTTCCCTTTAAGAACCCCGTGATTGCCGCATCAGGGACTTTTGGCTATGGCCGGGAGTACCAGGGGTTTCTGGACATAGCCGGTCTGGGGGGTATCTGTACCAAAGGACTCACCCTGCACCCCCGGACGGGCAACACTGGCCAACGGCTCCACGAAACCCCTTCGGGGCTGCTGAATTCCATTGGCCTCGAAAATCCCGGAATCCCCGTGTTCCTTGAAAAAGAACTCCCCCGGCTCCGGGAGTTAGGGCCGGTGGTCATCGCCAACCTGTCCGGTTCAAGCCTGGAAGAATACACCGAAGGGGCGCGGCTGCTGACTGCCTCATCAGTTGATATGATCGAACTCAACATCTCCTGCCCCAACGTAAAATCCGGGGGCATGGCCTTTGGCCTTTACCCGGAAGCGGCAGCTCCGGTGGTGGAGGCTGTGCGAAAGGTGACGGCCAAGCCCCTCATGGTAAAACTGTCCCCCAATGCCCCGGACCTCATTGCCGTGGCCAAAGCCTGTGTGGACGCCGGAGCAGACGCCCTTTCCCTGGTGAACACCTTTAAGGCCATGGCCATTGCTATTGATACAAGGAAACCGGTTTTTGATAATACCAGCGCCGGACTTTCAGGCCCTGCCATCAGACCCATCGCCCTCCGCATGGTCTGGGAACTTTGGGATACTGTGGCAGTTCCCATTGTAGGGATGGGGGGCATTGCCACAGCCGAAGACGCCCTGGAATTCCTCATGGCCGGCGCCGTCGCAGTCCAGGTAGGGTCTGCCACCTTCGCCCACCCACCGGCCATGACCGAAATCATCAGGGGAATCGGGGACTATATGAAGCGCTATGGTGTGTCACGGCTGGAAGAACTCAACATACGATATTAAGCTGAAAATCGGCCCGGTCAAGACCGCCAGCAGATCAAGGATAGGGGCTACACAGAAAAGTACGCCACCTTGTGATGATAGGCATCGAGATAAACCCGGAAAAGCGGAACCTGATGCCCGAAATCATTGCATTGATTCCTATTGCGTTTTTTTCCATTTTTCTTTATACTAATAATATGACAATAGGGGATAATAGCGTTATAGTTATGTAGATTTTTCTATAATAATATTTTTTTCTGCCCTTTTTGTCATCTACTAGTCCGGTTTACTTTCTGGATTACCTCCCATTGCTTTAAGTTGTGGGGGGCTATATTTTGATGTTGAAGGGGAAATGCTATGAAGCTTAAAATGAGATTAATCGTGATCGTTGCGGGGATGATTACGGTGGTTGTGGCTGGGGTGTCAATCATTCTCGTGAGCCAGGCGAGGACGCTCCAAACCGATGCGGCGTATGAGAATATGGAGAATTTGACCGGTATGTATTCCGCGCAACTGCAAGGCCGGTTTGAGCAATATTTCACCACGGTGAAAACCCTTGCAGAGATTATGAATTCTTATGAGAATCTCTCGGTTGATGAGCGGCGTACCCAGTATGACAGTATCATACAAGCCATCATGGAATCGAACTCCCATTTTCTGGGGATGTTTACCATCTGGAAGCCCAACGCCCTTGACGACAGGGACGAGATGTTTATCGACACTCCGGGAACCGATTCAACGGGCCGGTACATGACCTGGTTCACCCGCAGGTCCGGAACCCTGGAAAAACGCGCCCTATCGAGCTATGAGTTATTTTCTGAGGTAAACGCTAATATGGACCGGAATGAGCCGACTTTTGATAATCCCACCTTTACAACCTTCAATGGAAACCAGATACTGACCGTGCGGATGGCCTATCCCATTATCGTCGACGATGTCATCCTGGGCCGGGTGGGTATTATGCTCGACCTGTCGAATTCGGAGGCTATTATCGACGCAATACATCCCTACGAAACCGGGCATGCGATCCTGTACGCCAATAACGGTATAATTGTGGCGCATTACAATGTGGATATGATCGGCAAGACCATAAGGGACCCTCAGTCCTTCAGCGTTCTGGGAGAACAGGTGGTAAGGGATGTGGAAATGACCTTGCAGACCGCCATACCGAATTCAGGTACGAACGAGGGAATGATCTTTGAGAGTTACCCCTTCTATGTGGGAGGGGCCAGTACGGCATGGACTATTCTCGCCTTAGTTCCGGCAAATGATGTGCTGGCCGCAGTGCATAAGGTAACCCAGATTACGGTATATATCGCGATAATCGCGATTCTGATAGCCGGGATTATTACTTTCTTTGTGAGCACCAGTATTGTAAAACCCATTGTCACTGTTTCCAATACCCTCAAGGATATATCCGAGGGTGAGGGAGACCTCACTCACTCCATCGTCATCCGTTCCCGGGATGAGATCGGCGATCTGGCCCACTACTTTAACCAGACCCTGGATAAGATCAAGAACCTGGTCATTGTCATCAAGAAACAGGCAGTTGTCCTCTTCGACATCGGGAATGAGCTGGCCGGCAACATGACCGAGACCGCCGCGGCGATCAACGAGATCACCGCCAATATCCAGAGCATCAAGGGCCGGGTGGTCAACCAGTCTGCCAGTGTTACCGAAACCAACGCCACCATGGAGCAGATCACCCTCAACATCGATAAGCTCAACAACCATGTCGAAAACCAAACCACCAGTGTAACCCAGTCCTCCTCGGCCATTGAGGAGATGCTGGCCAATATCCAGTCCGTTACCCAGACCCTGATCAAGAACACCGAAAACGTCAAGAAACTGGCGGATGCTTCCGAGGTGGGCCGGTCGGGTTTGCAGGAAGTGGCCACTGATATTCAGGAAATCGCCCGGGAATCTGCGGGACTCATGGAGATCAACGCGGTGATGGAGAATATCGCCAGCCAGACCAACCTCTTGTCCATGAACGCCGCCATCGAAGCGGCCCACGCCGGAGAGGCGGGGAAGGGCTTTGCTGTCGTAGCCGATGAGATCCGTAAGCTTGCCGAAAGTTCCGGGGAACAGTCCAAAACCATCAGCACGGTCCTTAAGAAGATCCACGATTCGATTGACACGATCACCAAGTCCACCGATGCGGTACTGAACAAGTTTGAGGCCATAGACCGGGGAGTCAAGACCGTATCCGACCAGGAAGAGAACATCCTCAGCGCCATGGAAGAGCAGAATGAAGGGAGTAAGCTGATTCTGGAGGCCATTGCCCAGTTGAATGACCTTACCCAAAAGGTCAAGGGCGGTTCTCTTGAAATGCAGGAGGGCAGTAAGGAAGTTATCCATGAGAGCCAAAACCTGGAACGGGTTACCCAGGAGATCACCAGCGGGATGAATGAGATGGCCAGCGGTGCGGATCAGATCAACGTCGCCGTCGGACGGGTCGATAGCATCTGCAGTGAGAACAAAGAAAACATCGACATCCTGGTCCGGGAGGTATCTAAGTTTAAAATAGAGTAGGGGGCTTTCTGCAAAGTAAATACCGGCGCCGCCACCTGTTTAAAGTAGTATGAGTGGACGGTGCCAGGGTGTTTTGCAGCATAAAAAATCATTCCATTTCAGCGGAACACTGCACCGGATTTATCGCGTCAATGCCCGCTTCAATCATGGAGGGCAATAAGGGGAAGATGCCGCCAGTGTTTGAGGATCTTCCACTCTGTATTGCTGTGGACCCAATCACATACCTTTTTGTAGTGGGGCATGAAAATTGCTCTGAAGGTGTCAACACCCATCAAAGGCCCGCGCTGACTGCCGAAGTCGGTGCCGCAGATAAAGAGCACATCAATATCGTTCCCGAAAGCGTCGTAGTACTTTTTAAAACTTTCGATAGCCCGCTCGTTCTCGATGTCAAAAACTTCGTGCACATACTCAGGATACAAAAGCGGCGCCGTGTACCACTCCGCAATATCCCGAACGCAGCCCAGAGCATCCATTAAATCGCGCTCCATGACGCCGACCATCGTTGACATATCCTTGATTCTTACCGGTATCTTGGGCAATCCGTAATACTCCCGCAGTTGCCGCATCACAATGGCGTTGATATTCGAACAGCTCATACCACAAAAGTCCACCGGTACCTTATCCGCTTCTTTATGGGCGAAAGCCGCCTTAACACGCTCTTTAGAAGTCATGCATTTCCCCTATCTAATTCCGTTTTGTGTTCTTGCGCATATCAATGATGACCGCCACGACGATGATGAGACCTTCAGCCACCTTCTGCCAGTAGGCGTTTACCCCGAGGAGGGTAAAGCCGTTGCGGAGAACCGCCAGAACCAGCGCGCCGACAAAGGCGCC
>JAITNU010000117.1 GCA_031290325.1 Treponema sp. | reverse complement strand
GGGTCTCGCGGACAAGGTGTTCAGTCCTGCGGATTCCAATGTTGATGAGATACGGGCTCTCACTGGCGGTAATGGCGTGGAGCGGGCTTTTGACGCATCCTCCAGCGACAAGGGCCGGGTCGCCGCCATCAAGGCCACGCGCCAGTGGGGAAAGATAGCGTTTGTGGGCGAAGGCGGCACGGTGGGTTTTAACCCTAGCCCGGATATTATCCATCCTCAAAAGACCATTTATGGCTCGTGGGTTACCTCGATCTGGCTGATGGAAAACCTGGTAGAAGAACTGGTGCGCTGGGATATGCACCCGGACATCTTGGTAACTCACCGCTTTCCCTTGGAAAAGGCTTCCGAAGCCTACGCGCTCATGGCTGAAGGGAGCTGTGGCAAGGTGGCTGTCTGTTTTGATGAGGAACTTAAATAATGCCGGAGTATTCTGGTAAAAATATTGAAGGAGTCTTGTATGAAAGAAATACGTAATGCTTTTTGGATGGTCCTTTTAGTCCTTATTCTGCCCATTTCGGTTTTTGCCGGGGGTGGACAGCAGGGTGGTAAGGCCAGTAGTTCCGGCGGTCCAACGGTCATCACCATAAACGATCTGACCGATGGTTTTGAAAACTGGATTTGGATTAAAAAACTGGAGAAGGATCTCAATGTCAAAATCGAAACGGTTAAGTTTGACAGTGAGACTTTTAATCTGGCGGTAGCCAGCGGGCAACTTCCCGACATTACCAGAATTGTCGGGGCAGTACAGGTTTCGCCTATTGTTAATAACGATATTGCGCTAGATCTTGGACCGCTTCTGGAAAAACACATGCCTAACGCTCAGAGCAAACAATATCGGCCTGTTATTGAAATGCTGAAAGAGCTTGCGGGCGGCCCTAGTCATAAACTGTATTTCTTTTCCCCTTGGGTCGGTATGCAATATACCCAGGGCGGTATCCAGAATACCCGGGGCTATCTTCCCCGCTGGGATTACTACAAGGAAATCGGCGCTCCTCCCATCAATAATGATGACGATTATCTTGCCGTTCTTAAGGCTATGCAGGCCAGACATCCCACTACCCGGAGCGGCAAGAAAACCTATGCTATCGGCGTAGAAAAGAACTATACGGATATGGGTGGATACCGGGCGCATTTTCTCTCCAGTGTTGCTCTTAATCCCTGGTCTTTCGGCGGCACCATGTATTCTACCAGTCTTGAGGACAATCATGTCGTGAACGGTTATACCGATATTGCCCATTCCCATTATTGGATCGACATGAAATTTTACAACAGGGTATATCGTGAGGGTCTCTTTGATCCTGATTCTTTTACCATGAGCTACGACGAATACCTTGCCAAAGTTTCCGATGGCGCTTATATGGGTGTATACTGGAGGGAATCGACCCTGTTCGACGCCGAATCAGCCCTTAATCCTCAGTCCACCGCAGACTATATCTCCGTTCCGTCTCCCAATGCCATTGCCTTTGCCGATAAGCTTCAACTCTTTGGTTCATTCCCTGCATCCGGTATATGCATTCCCAAATATTCCAAGAATTGGGAAAAGGCGCTGGAGGTGCTGAACTGGCTCTGGGACCCGGATAACAACCGTGTCTATTTTTCTGGCGAGAAGGGGGTGTATTGGGATTATGACGCTTCCGGTAAGCCCGTTCTTTTTGATTCAACCCTGAATTTTATGTCAACTGATCAGGCCAGAGTACGCAGGGAAGGTTTTAACGCACCGTTGACATTTAACGCCTATACCAGTGAGGGAATACATCCGGACGGATACCCTTACAATCTTTCCATGCTTATTGAAAACCGGAGCCGGGGGATATCCACCGCATTCAAAGATTTTAGCGACTACTATAAAGTCCGCTACCCTGCGGAAGCGGCCTATAAGCTGGCCCGGGAAGGAAAAACTATCGATCTGGGCAATGATTATGGCCAATTTATCAGCGGGCTTGTGTATTCCAATATACCGACCGATACAAAGCGCATCATTGATACGGTTAACGAGATCTTTAACCGCGCTATGCCCCGGCTTATTCAGGCGAAAACCGACGCTGAATTTAACCAGATTCAGCAGCAAGTATTGTCGGATGCCAGAGCGGCTAACGAAGCGGTGGCATGGCAATGGATTTCATCGGAATATGGCAAGGTTGAAAAGATCGTAAGCCCCCTTTTCAAGGAAGCAAAGCAATCCGGCCTTTTTAAGGTAACGTATTAATGAAACTACAGTATCTGGGTACGGGCGCGGCTGAAGGAATACCTGCTCTCTTTTGTAAATGTCCGGTCTGTGTAAAGGCCCGGAAAAACGGGGGTAGGGATATTAGGACCAGAAGCCAGGCGGTAGTAGATGGGAAAATCCTTCTGGATTTTCCCCCGGATACTTACGCGCATTATCTCAACTTTGGGTTTGATCTGCCTTCAATACAGCATTTGTTTGTCACCCACTCCCATTCGGATCATTTTTATCCTGATGATCTGGTCCTCCGCCATCCGGGCTACGGCCATCAGGATTTTGAAACCCTGCATATCTATGGCAATGAAAAGGTAGAAGAACTGTTTTACCTGCTCCAGCTTACCCAGCGGGAAGGTATCGATAATTGCAGATTTCATCTGGTAAAACCTTTTGACCGTATTGATGCGGGCGCTTACCATGTTACTGCCTTTCCGGCCCTGCATAACCGCCGGGAAACATGCCTATTTTACTCGCTGGAGCATGAGGGTAAAGCGTTGCTCTATGTTCACGACTCCGGGGATTTTCCTCCGGCGGCCTGGGATTATCTTGCTTCCGCTCAACCGCATTTCGATCTGGTCAGCCTTGACTGCACCTTTGTCAAATATCCGGACGGGAAAAACCACATGGGTATTCCTGATAATATAAAGGTGCGACAGCGTTTATTTGATATTGGAGCGGCTGATAAAAATACTGTTTTTGTTCTCAATCATTTTTCCCATAACGGCGGATGTAATTACGATGAATTAAGCGCCCTGGCGGAAAAAGAGGGTTTTCTGGCAGCCTGGGACGGGATGGAAATTACGCTATAGGAGGCAAATATGCGGAATACAGAAATGGCGCACTGCCAAAAGAAATCCTGGAATCTCTTCTTCCTGGCCTTGCCGCTGATGATTCTGGTGATTCTCTTTAACTATGTTCCCTTGGTCGGATGGGGGCTTTCCTTAATGGAATACCGTCCGGGGACGCCAATACTACAGAATGAATTTGTTGGTCTCAAAAACTTTCGATTTATCATTGCCAGCCGGGATATGGGTCGGGTGATGAAAAATACCATTATCCTTTCAGGGCTGAATTTTATCCTCATGATATGCCCCATTATATTCGCCCTCCTTTTGACTGAAATAACCAACAATACATTCCGCCGGATTGTCCAGACCCTTACCACCCTGCCTCATTTTATCAGTTGGGTTATTGTCTTCTCCCTGGCCTTTTCCATTTTCGGCTCCGAAGGGCTAGTGAATCGGATCCTTGCACCCATGGGCTTACAACAGGCGGTCCTTAGTAATCCCAAGGCAGTATACTGGTTTCAGTCTTTTTTGAGTCAGTGGAAGAGTGTAGGCTGGGGTGCCATCATTTATATTGCGGCTATTACCGGCATCGATCAAGAACTTTATGAGGCCGCTATAGTGGACGGAGCGGGGCGGCTACGCTGTGTATGGCACATCACCATACCATGTATCATGCCTACCATCCTGGTATTGGCTCTGCTCAACATTGCGGGTTTTGTAAACACCGGTACCGACCAGCATTTTGTTTTCCGAAACGCCATCATCATGGATAATATTGAAACCCTGGATCTCTACACCTACCGACTGGGGATGCAGTTATTCGATTATTCCTACGCAACCGCAGTGGGTATATTCAAAAGTGTGATCAGCATTACCCTGCTGTTTATTACCAACAACCTGGCTAAACGAATCCGAGGCGAAGCTATTATTTAGCATATAGGAGCAAATGAAATGGCACAAAAAGAATCGGCATCCCGACAGGGATTTGTAATTTGTAATACAGTATTATTTGTGGTTCTTTGTTTTATCTTTGTCTATCCCCTGTGGTATGTATTTATCCAGTCGGTAAGTGCCGGTGAATCTATGAACGCGGTATGGCTTCCGGTTTCATTTACCCTAAAAAACTTCATGGCTGTACTGGAAATGCCCGCAGTCGGGAGAGCGGCCTTTATTTCAATACTCCGAACGGTAATAGGGACTTTTTGTACGGTTTTGGCGTGCATGTTTCTGGGCTACCTTTTTTCCAAGAAGGAAATGCCCTGCCGGAAGTTCCTCTATCGTACGCTTGTTATCACTATGTATTTATCCGCAGGGATCATACCTACCTACCTAGTAATCCGCGCTTACGGGCTGCTTAATAGTTTTTGGGTATACATTCTGCCCGGTGTAGTAAGCGCCTATTATGTGATTCTGATCAAGACCTATGTGGAACAGCTGCCTGCGTCTGTGGAGGAGAGTGCGATGCTGGACGGGGCAGGGACCTTGACTATTTTTTTAAAAATTATACTGCCCATGTGTATGCCCATAGTGGCGACCATAGCTATTTATGCTGCGGTAGGTCAATGGAATGCCTGGTGGGATAATCATATTTACGCCTTTAGCAACAAGAACATTCTGACTTTGCAGTACATGCTCTATCGGTATCTGACGGAAGCCGAGCGGATTATCCGGGAAATGAAGGAATATGGCATTGATGTTGATATGTCCGCCCTGATAACTCCCCGGAACATCAGGATGACCGTAACTATGGTTACAGTAGTGCCGGTTCTGTTTGTGTACCCCTTCTTGCAGCGTTACTTTGTTAAAGGCATTGTAATTGGGGCGGTAAAAGGCTAAAAAAGACAGCCGTCTACTTTAACGAGGAGCTTAAATAATGACCATTGAAATCGATCAGACAACAATTCCCTCCCTCCCGCTGGCAGGCGGCGCGAGGATACCCGGCATCGGCTTGGGAACCTTTGGTTCCGACCGCTACAGCGCTGCTGAAGTCTCCGCCGCTGTGGGTGGAGCTATACGACTAGGCTACAGGCTTATCGACTGCGCCTCGGTCTACGGCAACGAAGACCTCATCGGCAGGGTTCTGGACGAGACCTTTAAGGCTGGCGTAGTAAAGCGGGAAGAGCTGTTCATCAACTCCAAAGTCTGGAACGATATGCACGGTAGGGGAGATGTGCTTCTTTCGCTGGCAAAGACCCTGCGGGATCTGCGGCTGGACTATGTGGACGCCTACTTTGTCCATTGGCCCTTCACCAACTACCACGCGCCGGGCTGCGACGGTGACGCCCGGAATCCCGACTCGACGTCCTTCTCGGTGGACCGCTTCATGGGTGTCTGGCGGGAAATGGAGAAGATATACCGACTGGGTTTGGCAAAGTATATCTGCATGTCCAACATGACCATCCCCAAGCTGGAGGCTGTGTTGCCCCTCTGCGCCGTAAAGCCTGCCCTCATCGAAATGGAACTACACCCCAGTTTTCAGCAGCCGGAACTGTTTAACTACTGCGTGAAGCGGGGGATTCAGCCCATAGGCTACTGTCCCATAGGCTCACCTAATCGGCCAGACCGGGACAAGGCCCCTGGCGACGTGGTCGATACGGAGCTACCAGAAGTCGTGGCTGTCGCTAAAGCCCACAACATCCACCCGGCGCTGGTCTGCCTTAAATGGCAGGTACAGCGGGGCTGTATACCTATTCCTTTTTCTGTCCACGAGAAAAACTACGCCGCCAACCTCCACAGTGTTACTGAATATCCTCTTGGCCCTGCGGAGATGGCTTCCATCACGATGGCCGATAAAAACTGCCGCTTGGTAAAGGGGCAGGTGTTTCTCTGGGAGGGGGCGAAAGGCTGGGAAGATCTGTGGGATATAGATGGAAATATCGTACAGTAAGTAAACTGAATGGGCACTAAAAATATCAAGTCTTATGTAACAATCTGCGTCCTTTCCTGGCTTGTTTATGTTATGGCGTATTTCGGAAGGATCAACCTGTCAATCGCCATTCCTTGGATTGAAGAAGAATACGGCTATTCCAAGGCCGCTCTCGGTTTTTTGGCTTCAGGGTTCTTCGCCTCCTATGCGGGAGGCCAGTTTATCAACGGCTTACTGGGGGACCGCTTCAATCCGAGGTATTTCATTTCCATCGGGTTGTTGGCCTCCGGTTTAGGCAATCTCTGTTTTGGCCTTTTCCCTGTCCTACCGGTGATGTTCATTTCCTGGGTGATTAACGGGTATTTCCAGTCCATGCTCTGGGGTCCGCTGCTCCGTACTGTTTCAGAACATGTCCCGGCGGAACAACAGAATGCCGCAGCTTTTCTGATGTCAACCACACCCTCCGCCGGCTATTATCTTTCATACACCACAGTCGGCAAAATAGCGGTACTGGCGAACTGGAAAGCTGCTTTCATTGTACCCGGCGTATTGCTTGCCATAATGGCAGCTCTCTGGTTTTGGCGGCTTGCCGACTCAAAAAACAAAACAGATATTGCGGAAGACAGGAAAGCTGCCGGTGGAACAACCGGAAACAGCCGATCCCTAAAAGCCGGGGGGCTGGCCTATCTTGTCTTCATCAGGAAGCTTTCTTACATAATCATTCTCGGTATCATGGCAGGGGCCGTCAAGGAAGGTCTCACCTTTTGGGGGCCTTCACTGCTGGCGGATCAGGGAAAGACTGGTATGGAAAAAGCGCTCTATTTCATGTCTCTTGTCCCGCTGATCAATATTCCTTTTCTTATTCTCAACGGCCTGATCAACAAAACCCGTGTCAATCCCAGTTGGTCTATTGCTGTATTCGCCCTGCTTTCTTTTGCTGCGGCCCTTTTGTTGCGGATGTCGGTGGATCATTCTTTCCTTGCCCTGATCCTCATATTCTACTTGCTCATGGCTTCGATTTTCAGCGTAAGCAACCTGATGACAAGCTACCTCCCGCTGGAATATCGGAAAGAAGGACGTATTTCGTCGGTAGCGGGGATCATCGACAGCTCTTTCTACCTGGGCGCGGTGGTTGCGGGCCCTGCGGTAGGGGCGGCGGCGGATCATTTCGGCTGGCCCGCTATTTTTACTGGTATTACCGCAGCCTGTCTTATGGCCTTTGCGGTTTCTGTCTTTGTGCTGCGTTCGGGAAGATCGGCGCAATCCGGTCCATGACTATGTTGACGAAACGTTGAAATGTTTTTTCATATTTTTTGAAAAAACGCTTTTTTTTAGGAAATAATGAAAAATATTTTCTTGACAGGTAAAAAATTTCATGTTTAACTATTTGGAAATGAGCGATACATACCAGGTGTTCCAAAAAGATGGATATTCCGTCCTCGT
>JAITNU010000076.1 GCA_031290325.1 Treponema sp. | reverse complement strand
CAGGGCAGAAAAATTATCGTTCGGAAAAGTCCTTTGAATTTGAGCTTGGGCTGGTTCAGAATTGTCGCAAGAACCAGAGCAAGTATCAGCATAATGGGCACCTGGACGATAAGGTACTCAAAGACGTTTGCGACCGAGGCCAGAAACGTCGAGTCCTGAAAAAGACGCGCATAGTTTCGTATTCCGCTGAAGCGCAGGTTATTACCCAAACCGGATTGCAGCGACAGCATAAACGCCTGCACCATCGGATAAAACGACAACACAAAAATCAATACTGAGGCCGGCGCTACAAACAGCCAGCCCCAAAGGTCAGTATGTTTTGAAAGGGATTTATTTTGCATAGCGCCTCCAAAGATAGGGTATGGGGTATGGAGTTTTTATTTGAGAATGTACTGCCTATGAAATATCATAGTGATACGCAAAATTTTCATACGGGAACCCCATACCCCTCTTTCTACTGCCCGATGAGAAACTCCGTGTCTTTTTGCGCTTTGGCGAGCGCCTGGTCAATCGGAGTGCCCTTTACTATGTCCTGCATCGCAAGCGCTACATTGTTGCGGGCTTCGTAGTTGAAGATGCCGAACTTGATGCGGGGAACTTTGCCCGCGTATTCAACAATTTGCTGGTAGATTTTCTGTCCGCCGAAGAACACGCTCGGCTGCTCGTACATCGGGGATTTGCTCGCAGGAAGCCATGTCGCAATAGCGCCCGATGACGGCAGTATCGTCTCAAACAACTGGACGCTGCCGGCAAATGTCTTGGCAAGGAAATCCATTGCCGTGTCGGGATTTTTTGAATTGGCCATCACAACCCAACTGGAACCGCCAACGCTGGAATAGTTGACACTACTCGGAATATTGAGGCGGGGCGTGCTTACCACCGCCCATTTGCCGCTTTGGTCAGCGTTCGCGGTGATGGAGCCGATGATCCAGCACCCGTTCACCGTGCTGGCAACCGTGCCGCCCAATGTGGCAATGTAGCCGTTCCAGTCCGGGGTCAGCATAATAATGTCCGCATCAATCATGGCCTTGTAAATACGGGACGCTTCCTTGAGCGCCGCGTTTTTATCCAGATTCAAACTGCCGTCCGCATTAAAGAACCACTGCCCGGCGCTCTGAATCATTGCCGGCACAAGGTCATTTTCGTTGCCAACGGCGGAAATCATCGCGTGTCCTGTCTGCGCTTTCACCGTTTTGCCAAGTTCGATAAACCGGTCCCAGGTGATGTTATCAAAATCGGCGACCTCGAGCCCCGCCGCTTCCACATAATCCCTGCGGAGAAATGTGGCACTTGCGCCGTTATCAAAGGGGACCGAGTAACTCTTGCCGTCGATAGTACTCACATCGACTTTATATTGCGCAAACTGCGACAAATCCACTTTGCCGTTAAGCGGCAGAAAAGCCTTGGGAAACGTAGAGATGTTTTTCTGGATAGCGTTATCCTGAATGAGGATAATGTCAGGAAGCGCCCCTGTCTGATTTGCCGACAATGACGTTGTAAGTTTCTGCTGTAGGTCGTCCCAGGGCGTTTCCACCACATTGACCGTAACATTCGGCTTTATGCTCTTGTAAATCTTTGCCGCCTCATTCATCGCGTAGATGTTGAAACCGGGATCCCAGCACCAGACGGTGATTGTCACCGGCGCGTTGGGGTCAGACGCGGCGGTGGAATCCTTGCCGCCCCCCGCAAACGCCATTCCACCTGAAACACACAAAACCAAAAGCCCAACGATAAGTTTTTTCATTCCTTGCTCCTAAATAAAAATATTAATTGCGTGAACACACACACAATTACACAGGTATGCCACGGATCATATTGCCTACTGATGAAAAAACTAAGTTTACGATGAACCGGAGGTAATTTTTGGTGCGTCAGTTTTTTGCTGTTTATCGCACCAGAACCGTGAGGAGGGTATAATTTATAGTATTATAAGAAATTATGTACATTTTTATTACTATCACTCCATCATAACCTGGAGCTTCCGCCCTCCGTAAAATATGGCGTTATCCAGGATAACGCGGGTTACTTGAAACAAATTTATATTAAATATAGCACATTTATTTTTCTTTGTCCATAGAAATACGGAAAAAAATAAAAATCAGCAGCATACCGTGCAGATCACGATCGAAAAATGAAAACCGCGCTGAAGCCGAGGATAAAACTCAGGGTTCTGGCAATGAGATACCTGTTGTAGCCCGTTTTGGAAGACTTCCCTCACCGCAAAGGCGAGGAAAAACGATAATTATCAAGCATAGATTTTATAGCCTGATTATACTGGTTTTTCCATTTTTTTTCTTTATTTCTCTTATAAAGGGGTTTGATCGCTTGATTTTCTTTTTTTTCCGGTCTAATATGATGGTTATACTGAGGAGGATGTACGTGAAAAAGCGTATTTTTGTTTTGGTTGCCGGTATCCTGGGGATTGCCCTGATGTCCGGCTGTAGTTCCAGTCCCAAGGTGACCCGGGTTGATGCGGATACCCAGGTTGATTTAAGCGGCCGTTGGAATGACACGGATGTGCGGCAGGTCTCTGAGAGCCTCATTGATGCGTGTCTTACGTCTCAACGGGTGTCTCAATATATCCAGGAGTATGCTTCTCAGCATAATGGTGAGATTCCGACGGTGTTGGTCGGTTCCTTCAAAAACACCAGCAGTGAGCATATTGATACCTCGATTATTTCCAAAATGATGGAAAATGCCATCATTAATAGCGGTAAGCTGGATTTTGTCGCCGGCGGCGATACCCGGTCAGAACTCCGGACGGAACGGCAGGATCAGCAGGGTAATGCCAGTGAAGAAACCGCTTCGGCCATAGGGAATGAGACGGGGGCGAATTTCCTCCTGACCGGTTCGGTCAAGGCTATCGTGGAGAAGCAGGGGAATACCTCGGTGCGTTCTTATTTTGTGGATGCCCAATTAACCAATATCGAAACCAACCGGATATTGTGGTCAGATCAGAATAGCGACATCAAGAAGGTTATTCAGCAGCCTAAGGCCAAGCTGTAGGGTAAAGAGCGGTTTTTAATTAAGGAGAAAAAAGATAAAAATGCTTAAAAGAGCTGGGTTGATTGTAATCGCCGGGTTTCTCTTTTTCTCCTGTGCCACTAACCCGGATGTGTACCGGGATGTGGATGCCGGGGTAGGGGAAGGGTCTTTTGAACATGCGGTTGTGGTTATTGAAAAACGGCAGGAAACCAGGAAGCCCATTTACCCGAGAAAAAACGCGGTCATGCTGTACCTTGATAAAGGGGTCATTGAACATTATGCCGGGCAATACGATGATTCTTCCCAGGATTTAGAGGAAGGGGAACGTTTAATCCAGGAAGCCTATACGAAAAGTATCACCCTTGAAGCTGCTTCCTATATTGCCAATGATAATACCAGGGACTATGGGGGTGAAGATTATGAGGATCTGTACTGCAATGTCTTCAACGCCTTGAACTATTATCACCGGGAAGACCTGGAAGGGGCTTTGGTCGAAATCCGCAAGGTTAATGAAAAACTGCAGGGCTTATCGGATAAGTACGAGGCGGCCCGTGCTAAAGCCCAGAGTGTCCGGCAGGTTGATGGGGGTGAGGTTCCCAGCGGCAAGGTGAATTTTTCAAATTCCGCCTTGGCCCGGTATCTGGGGGTGCTTTTTTATCGCGGTAATGGTGACGCCGATGACGCCCGTATCGACTTTGCAGAGATCCAGAAAGCCTATAATGAAGCCCCTTCGGTCTACACAAACCCCTTGCCTCAGTCCCTGGTTCCCCGGGGGGAAGAAGGGTATGAAACCGGTGAGGAATTGGCCATTCCTCCGGGGAAGGCCCGGTTCAATGTTATCAGCTTTGCAGGTTTGTCTCCGGTAAAACAGGAAATGGCGATCCAGATACCCCTTCCGGGCTTGCCCTTCCCGAACAATCTGGCTAAACTGGCGCTTCCCCAAATGGTTTCCCGCCCCTCCGTGGTTAACCGGGTGGTAGTGCGTATTGACGGAGGAGAACAATTTGAGCTTGATTTACTGGAAGATATGGGTTTAGTCGCCTTTGAGACCTTTAAGGCGAAGTATGCATTGATCTTTCTTAAAACCTTTCTCCGTACCTTTATAAAGGCCATTGGCAGTTCAGTGGCGACCAATGTCGCTGAGGATCAAGGTGGCAGCGGGATAGGCCTCCTGGTGGGTATCCTCTCCAAGGTGGCCTCCGATGTCAGTGAGCAGGCGGATATTCGTATGTCCCGGTATTTTCCACGGTATGCGTTTGTAGGGGGTATCAATCTTGATCCGGGCACTTATTCCTTTACGGTGAATTACTATGGAAACGGCGGTATTGTCGCTTCCTATCGGTACGATCGGGTAAAGGTTGAGGCAAATAAACTTAATTTAACGGAGACGGTATGTTTAAAGTAGTATCTTTAGTCCTGATAGCCGGTATTATGGGAACCTTAGTGGGGTGCGGAAGTACGCCCCCTTCTCATGCCGATGCAAAGGCAGAAGCTGCGGCACAGGCCGCGGTTGCCGAAATGACGGGGGAACCGAGGCCTGCTCCCAGCGGTTCATCGGCCGAGAAGCCGCCGGTTCGCGGGGGAAAGGAACCCGCTTGGGTTGCGGACCCCTATACGGCGTATAGTAAAAATGACTATGTCGCTGCCGTTGGGTATGGATCCGACCGGAGCATAGCGGAAAAAAGTGCCCTGGTGTCGCTTACCTCGGTTTTTGGTCAAAACATAAAATCCCAGCTTGATACGTTGTCCGGTTACTCGGAATCGGTAACCAGGGGAGGGACTGAGGTATCGAAAAACAGTTCGGTTAAAAACGCGATCACCATCATCGTGGAGATGCAGTCCCTCGTGGGGGCCGAGATCGGGGAGGTATGGTACGACAATAAGCGCACGTATTACGCCGTCGCGATCCTGGAAAAGGCCAATGCCTCGACCATTTACCCTGATATGATACGGTCAAATCAGGGGATGATCGATGAACTGCTTGCCATGTCTGCTCAGGATAAGAACAGCCTTGAGGGGTATTCCCGGTATCAACTGGCCGCTATTATCGCCGATGCAAACGAGGTCTATGGCAAGGTTCTCTCCATGGTGGGTAATACCTCCAACATTGTGCCTGCGGACCTCAAAACAGGTAACAGTTATCGCCTGGAAGCGGCAAATATCGTTAAAAACCTCCCGATTGGGTTAGTCGTAACGAATGACCAGTCGAACCGGATTGAAGGGGCCTTTGCCGATGTGATTTACAAGGCAGGGTTCAAGAGCGGCGGAACCAATTCCCGGTATATGCTGAGGGTAAAAGTGACGCTCGATCCGGTGGAATATCCCAATAATACCAATAAATTTGCCCGGTGGGTGGTTGATGCGAATCTGACGGATACGGTGGATAACAGCATACTGCTGCCCTTCAATATTAACGGCAGGGAAGGACATGTCACACTTTCTGAAGCGATAAACCGGGCTGTTGCGACGGCAGAAAAGAAGATCGGCGATTCTTATGGAGGGGTATTATCCGGGTATTTTTCAGCTTTATTGAAATAGTGCCCCCTTTGGATGCCAATGAACAAGACGATTTTTACCTGGTTTTTTATCCTCCTCATGGTAGCAGGGACGGCGCGTCTCAAGGCTCAAACAGCGGTCCCCTTTCCCACCCTTGAGGCGGATCCAAAAGCCTATGAATATGCCCGTCAGGAACAGGCTTCCTGGCAGACCCTGACTGAATTAAGCCTCTGGGCATCCGGGGCAGATGGCTCTGCCACGGGAAAGCGGCAGCCTTTCTTTGAGGGACTCATCCGGGGGGCGGTTGATGAGTTGCGGATGTCTCCCGCTCTGCCCTTGTATCCCCGGGAAAAGGGGGTCTTTGTGCTGGCCTTCATGCATAAGAAATTCCTCAAGACCTATGCTCCCTACCAGGTCAAGCTCGATACCCTCCTGACCTCTGGAACCTATAACTGCGTCTCTTCAGCAGTGCTGTACATGATCCTTGCCGTTTCCGTGGGACTTGATGTGAAGGGGGTGATGACCAGGGATCATGCCTTTGTAATGGTCAATGCCGGCGGTTCCCTTATCCTTGATGTGGAGACCGCCAATCCCCTGGGTTTTGATCCCGGAACCCGCCGGGAATTCCACGATAATTTCCACGCCGTTACGGGGTTTACCTATGTACCGGCCCGGAACTACCGGGATCGGGCTTCCATAAGTCAACTGGAACTGGTCTCCCTCATTCTCTCCAACCGGATTACCGAATTGGAATCCCGAAACCGGTTTAACGAGGCCGTGCCCCTGGCAGTGAACCGGGCGGCCCTGCTTTCCCAGCGCCGGAATCCCGCGGCATCATCGTTTTTCTCAGACCCCCGCAAGGACCTGATAGACTTGCTGCTCAACTTTGGCAATTCCCTGGTCAGGGCGGGGAAGGAAGAAGAAGCCCTCCGCTGGGCAGGCCTGGCGGAAGCCCGGTATCCTGATGAGGAGTGGCAGGACTTTATATACACCGTTGTGAATACCCGCCTGGTGCAAATGCTGCAAAATCAGCGGATTTCCGAAGCCCAGGACCTGTTCAACGCGAATCTGTCCCGTCTCAGTCCTGGAAACGCTGCTGCCTTCAGGATCATGATTCTGGATGCTGATTTAGTACAGCAGAGTTCCCGGATTAGAAGTTCAGACAACGCGGAAGCCGTGCTGAAGCTCCTTGATGAGGTAAAAACCACTTCAATACTCCCGGCTGGCCGGATCGAGGAACTGCGAACCTTTGTTTTGCTCAAAGCGGCAGAGCTTTTAGCCCTGGAAAAAAGCTCCCTTGAAGCCCTCAAATTCATCGAGGCCGCCATAACCCGGTACGGCAAAAATTCCCAGCTTGAGAACAGCCTCCAGGTATTCCGTACTAACCGGGTTGCGGAGCTTCACAATACCTTTGTGGATTTATTTAACCACAGGAATTACGAAGGCGCCCGCCAGTTTATCCTCGACGCACTGAAAGAATTTCCCGGTAACCGCCATCTGAGCGCAGACCTGGAACTGGTAGAAAAGGCGATTAAAAAAAAGTAAGCGAGGTACTTATGTATGCAACCAAACTCAGAGGACGGCATCTCATCGAACCGGGGGATTTTACCCTGGATGAAATGGATAGGCTCTTCACCCTGGCGGAAGAGATCGAGGATGACCCGGTGTATCTGCGGGAAAGCTGCCGGGGGAAACTGCTGGCCACCCTGTTCTTTGAACCGAGCACCCGGACCCGGCTGAGTTTTGAGGCGGCCATGCTGCGTTTGGGGGGAAACTGCCTGGGCTTCGCGGAACCCGGTTCCAGTTCAGCGGCAAAAGGGGAGAGCCTTGCGGACACGATACGGACCGTAGCCTGCTATACCGACGCCATTGTCATGCGGAACCCCAAGGAGGGGGCGGCACTGCTGGCTTCCCGCTATGCCCAAGTACCGGTGATAAACGCCGGGGACGGCGGCCACCACCATCCCACTCAGACCCTGACGGACCTCATGACCATCCGGCAGCTCCGGGGAGCCATCGGTGATTTCACCGTGGGCTTCTGCGGGGACCTCAAATTTGGCCGCACCGTCCATTCCCTGGCAAAGGCCCTGTCCCGCTATCCCCATATCAGAATGGTGTTCATCTCCCCGCCGGAACTGAAGGTGCCTGCATACATCAAAACGGGGATTCTTGACAAGGAGGCCATTGAATACCAGGAAGTCGATTGTCTTGAAAAGGTAATCGGCGATCTTGATGTACTGTACATGACCCGTGTACAACGGGAACGGTTTTTCAACGAGGAAGATTATATCCGCCTCAAGGATAGTTACATCCTCAACATGGAAAAGATGAAGCCAGCCCGGAAAACCCTGATCATCCTCCATCCCCTGCCGCGGGTGAATGAGATCGCCCCGGAAGTGGACATAGACCCCCGTGCGAGTTACTTCAAACAGGCCCAATACGGTATGTACATCAGAATGGCGCTGTTGGCGTCAATCTTAGGGGTACCCAGTCATCTATGAAAAGGTGACTGGATACGAGCATCTCCTGCACCCAGGTTTGCCCGGTGTTTTCAAGGATACCTACAAGCTCCCGCAACAGATGTGCGTTACACAGTCCGTGAATACAGCTTTTCCACTGCCATTTTCGTTTATTCCAAAATCGTAATCTCTACGCGGCGATTATGGGTGCGTCCGGCGTCGGTGGCGTTATCGCCCAGGGGTTTCGTGCCGCCCCAGCCCTTGTAAATCAGGCGATCCGCGGGAATGCCACGGCGCACTAATTCATCCACCATGTGCCTGGCCCGTTCTACCGAAAGTTCCTGCTCCCCCTTGGGGTCTCCGGTGGCGGCGGTATGGCCCTCCACCAGGAAGGTCCGGTCTGGTACCTGCTTGAGGGCCTGGGCTATCTTGTCCAGCCGGGGCTGCTCTGCAGGGAGAAAGTCAGCGGAATTCGGGACAAAGCGGATGTCCTTGACCGTAAGCCGGATGCCCTCTGGGACGGGGACCAACTCAATATCCCCCTCCAGGCCCGTCACGATTGGCGCGACCGGTTCAGGTACAGGAGTACTCTCCACGAGTGGAGTCTCTGGCGGCGGATGTATTTCATGTTCCAAAGAAGCGATGAGGGTGTCCCGGTCCAGGGGGATGATCCCTTCTCCAAAGGTCAGGGTAAACCCCTTAAACTGTACCCGTGATCCATCAGGCCAGGAAAAGGTTTCATCCAGGGTATCCCGCATGAAGAGGAGGAGGCCATCGGAAACCCGGATGAGGATGTCCACGGTATGACTGTCCTGAATTCTGGAAAAAGGCTGCCCTTCCGCTGAAGTTTGTACACGAGGGCTGCTGCCCTGATAGCGGGAACTGTAACGCGCCACAATCCGGTACACCGGCGTCCCCTTATAATCTTCAACTCCCCGGTATTCATATTCGGCAGTGAAGGAAACGATTACCGGCTGGCCGCTGTTCAAGGGGTCTACGGCGCGGTTTCCCGGAGCAGACCACTTGAAACCAGGGCGTATCTGCTGTTTAGGAAAGGTGGGGAAACCCCGAAGGCGGGGAAAGCCCTGATCGTTTTCTATGGAGACGGCTCCATCAGTGCGGAGTTGAAAGCTGACGGGGATCACCGCGTCCACGGCCTGGGCGCTTTGGCGCATGTCCCGGCGGGTTTCTTCGAGGACCAGAAAATTCCCCTGGTATAGGAGTCCCCCTGCTGCGGGACCATTGGTCTTCGTGGCCGGTTTGGGGGAGATGGATGCCCGGACCTCCCGAAAGGTAAGGCCGATATATTTCCCGTTATCGTACCGGCGCCAGTCGGAACGTTCAATCAATGAATAAGGCCCGGTATCTGCCATAGCCATCATCGCCATATCAGAGGCTTCCTGGGCGGGGAGGTACAGGCATGAAAAAAATACCGCCCCCAGTGCGATAGTCGTGAACATGAATCTTCTCATACTTATGTATATCGGATATAATACTTCGATTAATCACATACCATGAAGCAAATCATGAGGGGAGGGTACCTGGTTTATGAAGATTATTGTGGCTCCTGATTCATTTAAAGGCAATATGAGCGCCCCGGAAGTGTGCGCCGCCATAGCAGCAGGCATTGTAAAGGCGGATAAGACCGCGACGGTCTGTCAAATCCCCCTGGCTGATGGCGGGGAAGGTACTGCTAAGGCGGTAGCGGCAGGAGGCCGCTTCATCAGAGTACGGGTTACCGGACCGCTGGGGGATAAGACCGATGCGGAATTTGGCCTCATTGACGGGGGAAGGGTGGCGGTGCTGGATATGGCGAGCGCTTCGGGGATAGAGCTGGTAAGCCGGGAGCGGCTCAACCCCCTCATGGCCACGTCCTATGGTACCGGGGAACTCATCGCCGCCGCCCTGGACACAGGGGCACAGGAGCTTATCATCGGTATTGGGGGAAGCGCCACAAACGACGGCGGTATCGGGATGATCAGCGCCCTGGGCTTTAAGGTTTTGGATGAAACGGGGAACCCTGTTGGACAGGGAGGAGGGGCCTTGGCACGGATCGCCTCGGTGGATAGCAGCGGGGCGGATCCTCGGCTGAAACAGGTTTCCATTAAGGTGGCCTCTGATGTTACGAACCCCCTCTTAGGCCCTCATGGGGCATCGGCCATATTTGGTCCGCAGAAAGGGGCAACAGCGGAAATGGTGAAAACGCTGGATGCAGGGCTTGGGCGTCTTGCCGCCGCCTGGATACGGGCAGGTCTTGCCGGGGATGTAGCACAGCCAGGGGACGGAGCTGCCGGGGGCCTTGGGGCGAGTCTGCGTATATGCCTCGGGGCGCTCATGGAATCCGGGGCCATGCTGGTGATGAAACACGCAGGCTTCTTTAACCAGATCAAGGATGCAGACCTGGTTATTACTGGAGAAGGCATGACCGATGGTCAAACTGCAGGGGGCAAGCTCTGTTCTGTGGTGGCACGGGAAAGCCATAATGCCGGGGTACCGGTGGCCCTTCTTTCTGGAGGACTTGGTGGGGATGTGACTCAATTGCTTGCATCCTTTGATTATGCGGTTTCCATTGCCTGCGGGCAGCTTGGCCTTGACGCCATGATCCAGGATAGCCGGCGGGACCTTAGCTTTGCGGCGGAAAACCTCATCCGGGCAATCCACTTAGGTAAAAAATGATAAAAATGGAACAAAAACCTGATGATCTTACTGGTATGGATGTTGCTGGTGCAAAAGAATACATCATCCACTATAGTACCGCCCTCAAACTGACGGAAAAGAAAGGGGAAGCTCTGGACCAGGAACTGGCGAAGTGGAACGCCCGGATAGCCCTTGCCCGTTCAAAGGGTGCCGCTGATCTGGCCAATGCTGCTGAACAGGAAGCGGAGAAAATCAAGGTCCAGCAAGCGGCCCTGAGTGCGGAAATCGCAGAGCTGAAAGCCCAGATTGAAAGGATGCGAAAACAGCTTCCCGGGCTTGCGGCCCGTACACGGAGCATTGATCCGGATCTCCTGGAACAGGAACTGATAATGGCCGCCGGCTACCTTCCGGGAGAAGAGGAAAAGGCCGGGGCAGACCGGCATTTCAGGGATATGGAAAAGGATGCCAATGCCGCCCTGGAAGTATTAAAGGCAAAGATGAACGGCCAGGAATCATGAGTACAGTCCCCCTCCTCCCGGACCGGAAGCGGCCTCTGGTCTTTGCCCATCGGGGCTGTTCTTCCCTGGCTCCGGAAAATACCATGGCCGCCTACCGGAAAGCCCGGGAAGTGGGGGCCCCGGGTATTGAATTGGATGTCCATGTATGCGCCTCCGGGGAACTGGTGGTAGCCCATGACGATACCTTTCAGCGTACTGCCGGGGATCCTCGGGTTGTTGAGAGCCTCAGTCTTGATGCAATCAACGCCCTTGATGTGGGCGCTTTTTTTGACCCTTCCTTTCGGGGGGAACATCCGCCGCTTCTGGAGGCGGTGATGGAGGAATTCTGTCCTGCCCTGTATATTGATATAGAATTGAAAACCCGCAAGACACAAAACGATCCCCTTCCAGGCCTGATTGCGGAAAAACTCAAGTCCCTGGGGGAAGGGGTTTTGCAATCTGTAACTATTTCTTCGTTTAACCCCTTTGCCCTGGCGGCTTTTAAGCGGCACTGTCCTGCAGTACCTACCGCCATCATCTGGAGTGCCGATCAGGAGGTGCCCTGTATACTCCGCCGCGGCTTTGGCCGGATCCTTTCAGGCTGCGATTACCTTAAGCCCATACACCTTCAGGTGAACCGCTTCTCCTCGTTCTGGTGGAGGGTCATGGAAAAGCGGCCCCTCGTATCCTGGACCGTAGATGATCCGGCCCTGGCTGAAACACTCCTTATGCGCGGCTGTGAGGGGCTCATCACCAACAGGCCCCAGGATATAGGGGCTGTCATTTGAGTGTTTCTTCCGCCTCTTCCCGTTCCCTGGTACGTCACGGTTCAGTGCTATCCCTCCTTACCCTGGGGTCCCGGATTTTGGGACTGTTGCGGGAAATGGTCAAGGCCAGTCTTTTGGGCACCAGCGCCCTTTCGGATGCCTTTTCAGTGGCCTTCTTAATCCCCAACCTCTTCCGCCGCCTCTTTGCCGAAGGGTCCATCTCGGTGGCCTTCATCCCCACCTTTAAAGAGTACCTCCTGGCAGATGACCGTGCCGAGCTCCGGGAATTCCTGTCCTGTTTCTTTACGTTCTTTACGTTCTTTGTTACCCTGGCGGTGATGATCGGTATCATCCTAACCCCCTATCTCGTGTCCATTTTCGGCATGGAAGCCTTTGATGAGACCGTTTTCCTGACCCGCCTGATGTTTCCATTTCTGGCCTTCATCTCCCTGGCAGCCTTTTTCCAGGGTATCCTGAACAGCGTCCGCGTCTTTACCCCTTCGGGACTTGCCCCGATGCTGCTCAACGCGGTTACCATCCTCTGCGCCTACGTCCTCAGCCCCTTCACCCAAAATCCTGCCCGCGCCCTGGCTATCGGCATCCTGGTGGGTGGCGTGCTGGAAGCGGCGATTCAGTTTCCCTTTGTCATAAAAAAGGGCTATACCTTCTTTTTTACGGGTCTTAAAAAAGCGATACGAAATCCCGGGGTCAAAACCGTGCTACGCCTCATCGGCCCCACCATCATCGGCATGGCGGCCTATCAGCTCAATGATCTGGTCTCCACTGCCCTGGCGGGAAACGCCGGGGAAGGGGTGGTATCGAGCCTGCAATATTCCCTGCGCCTCCAGGAACTCATCCTGGGGGTATTTGCCGTTTCCCTGGGAACCGTGCTCCTCCCGGACCTGGCGGAATACGCAAAAGCTTCCCGCTGGGAGGCATACAACGAACGGCTGGTCTCGGCCATGAACATCATCGCCCTCATCACCATTCCGATCACCTTTTTTTCCCTTGCCCAGGGGAACGCCCTGATACGGCTGCTCTTCCAGGGCCGCAGTTTTGGTGAAGCATCAGTCCGTTTAACCTTGGCGGCCTTTACCTTTCATATACCAGGGCTTTTTTTCATTGCCCTTAACCGCATCCTGGCACCGGCCTTCTATGCACAAAGCGATTCCAAATCGCCAACCCTGGCGGGGATCATCTCCTTTGCCGCCAACATCCTGTTGGCCGCGCTGCTGGCCGGCCCCCTGCGGGGTGCCGGGATTGCCCTGGCCCTGACCCTGGCCAGTGCCGTCAACACCGGCTTGCTGCTGTTCTTCCTGGGGAGAAATCCCAACATCGCCGTGGGTAAGGCCCTGAAACCGGTTCTGGCTTACGTTCTCAAACTCATCTTCTTTTCAGGAATAGCGGTGCTGCCGGTGCTCTGGATTAGTCCCCGGGTCTCAGCCCGCTTCGCGGACCACAGCCGCATCATCGCCCAGGGGCTTCCCCTGGTCATCACCGCAGTGCTATACGGGGTATTGGGACTATTCCTGCTTTTCATAACCAAGGATACGCTGGTCCGGGGGATACTAAAAATATTCCGCAAATGAGTAGTTTCTCTTGCGTTTACCACACCAGTTCTGCTGTACCAACAGAGCGTATCCGCAGTGCCGTAACCGCAGCATTGCCAAAAACAGCGTCCATGCGTTCCTGGTATGCGGCAAAGTGTACCTGTGGGATATACGCCTGAATCGTGCCGGCAAAGCCGCCGCCGTGTACGCGGCAGGCGCCTTCCCCGTGCAGGAAATCCCGGGTAAGGGCAAGGGCAAGGCTGATGCCCTGTTCACGGGTATTGTGTGGAGGGTAGCTGTTCTGCAGCAATTCCCAGGACGAATCCCCTGACTGATTAACAAGGGTGAGATAGCGTTGCATGGCCTGCGCTTTGGCATCCGCAGCAGCGGCAAGGGTTTCGAGGGTACGCTGCATCGCATCAACACGGTCGTTTTCGGCAAAGAAGTGGAGCGCCCGGAGCAGGGCACGGTCACCAGTTACTTTTCTCAGCTCCGCCGCACGGGAAAGCACCGCGTCCCGGGTAATCTCGCACAAGGCGGATCTACCAAAAAAACGGGCAACTGCGCGCATCTCTTCGGGGATTGCCGCGTAATCGCTCGTTAAGTCTACGTGACTTCCACGGGTGTTCACCACGCAGAGCACATAGCCTGCTTCTTCAGGGTTAAAGGGCAGGGCTTGTACTGCAGGGGCGGTCACATCTGCAAAATCAATCGCTACTGCTCCTCCTGAAGCGGAAGCAGCTTGATCCATAAGCCCTGATGGTTTTTCAAAGTAGTCATTCTCCGCCTGCTGCCCGATTTGGGCAATTTCAAGGGCGCTGCGTTTTCCACCGCCGTAGAGGTTGTCAAAGAGCTTCCCAAAAAGCACTTCCACTGCAGCGGAAGACGAAAGCCCTGATCCTGCAAACACGGTTGACCCGGCGTTCGCGGTAAACCCCTTGACTTTCACACCGCGCTCAAAAAAACTATGTGCAATGCCCCGAACCAAGGATTCGGTACTTCCTGCCTCACTCTTTTGCAGGGAAAGGTCAGTCAGGTCAATCGACACATCGGGAAAACCGGAGGAGCGGAAAAGTACGCGCTTATCCCCACGGGGTGCTACTGCGGCAACCACGTCCAACTGAATGCTTGCGGCAAGTACCTTGCCGCGATTGTGGTCGGTGTGGTTTCCTGCAAGCTCGGTTCTGCCTGCAGCGGTAAAAAAGCGCACCTCCCCGGCCGTTTCGGGAAAATCACTGGGCGGGAATTCCTGGGGGTCAATCAAGCCCGCAATAAGCGCGGCGTAGCGCGCACGGGCTGCAGTAACCCCGCTTTTGCCGTAGAGGGATTCCAGGAGTTCTGTTGCAGATGCGCTTTCAAGCCCTGCGAGCAAGGCTTTACCGGTCATGGTACATCCCAGAGGCTTGCAGGATAATACCCCGCTTCAATCTTTTTAGCGATTTCGGCCTTGACGATTGCGCGATCTTCGGGGTAGGTCATACCGAACCAGTTTTCCTTGGAGGTGTAAAACTTGATCTTGCCCTTCCCCTGGGATACCAGGGTGTTCGCCCCTTCGGGGAGCAGACATTCCGCTTTTTCGCTTGCCGCGTTTTGAGCGATAAAGGCTTCCCAATAGGCTGTAAAATGATCCAGCGCCTCAAGGGAAAAACCGAAGAAGTTCATCGACACCCATTCAGCACCGGTTAAGGTGATTTTTTTATCGTCGATCAAGCTCACAATCTTGCCATCTTCATAGCCGATCTTTGTTTGTTCCTGCATTGACACGAGATACCCGTCCTTTTCAGTACAGACCCCCCGGGACACGGTACCGGATTTACTCATCGTGTTGCCCAGCACGTAGCCCACCATCGCGTTGTCATTCGTGATCCCCGAAAGGTGCGCACCGAGGGTTTCAAAGGCACTCCTGCCGTAGTAATCGTCGGCGTTAATCACCGTAAACGGGGTTTTGAGTACCTCCCGGGCGCATAAAAGGGCATGTACCGTTCCCCAGGGCTTGCTCCGTGTGCCGGATGCGGCTTTTTGCGCTGCACTCAGGTAGGTGTCATGGGTTTGAAACACGTATTCGGCGTCCATGTTGCGGGCAACCCGGTCAAAGAGCCGCTCCCGAAAATCTTTTTCAATGTCTTTTCTGATGATGTACACCACTTTGCCGTAACCGTTTTTTTTTGCGTCAAAGGTGGCAAATTCAAGAAGGGTTTCGTTGTGTAAACCCACGGCGTCAATCTGCTTTACCCCGCCGTAACGGCTTCCCATGCCGGCGGCAAGCACCAATAAAGTTGGTTTCATGTTTTCTCCATTTTTCTCCATTTTTTCCATAGATATAACCCATTAACCGATGAACGTCAAGTCATACATTCGCCTTATAGGCGTCCCAACTGGTGCGGATCAGCGTTTCAGGATCGGAATAGCGGGCAACCCAGTCGAGGGTTTCTTTGGCGTACTGGGCTGAGGACGTGAGCTGTGCGGTATCTCCCGCACGGCGCGGCCCGATGCGGGACACAATGTTCACGCCAGTGATTTTCCGTGCATAGTCAAGCATCTCTAAAACCGATAATCCCCGTTCGCTTCCCAAATTGACGGTAATGCTTTTACCGTTTTTTGCAAGGTAGCCCAGGGCTGCCGCGTGCCCTGCTGCCAAATCGCTGACATGGATGTAATCCCTGATGCAAGTGCCATCACAGGTATCGTAATCATTGCCGAAAACCGCCACTTCTTGCCGCAGGCCACAGGCCGCTTCCATGACTACCGGGAGCAGATTGGCGGGATTTTTTTCAAGCCCGGTAATCCGCCCCTTCACATCGTAACCAGCGGCGTTAAAATACCGCAGGCTGGCAAAGTGGATGCCTTTGAGCTTGTCGTACCACTGCAAAAAGCGCTCGATTTCCAGCTTGGTAAAGCCGTAGTAGTTTTCAGGATTGGTGGGGTGTTTTTCGTCAATCGGCAGGTACTCAGGCTCGCCGTACACCGCAGCGCTGGATGAAAAAACGATGTACTTGATCCCGGTTTCCGCAGCCCCGTTCAAAATATTGATAGTCCCGCTGATATTGTTGACCGAATATTTTTCCGGCGCCACCATTGATTCCCCAGCGGCCTTAAACGCCGCAAGATGCACCAGGGCGTCAAAACCGCGCTGCATGGCGGCCCGGAGTTCGTCATAGTGTAAAATATCCCCTTCAATAAAATCCTCGTCAGGAAACAGATTTTGCCGCAATCCGCTGGAAAGATTATCAAAGACCGTTACGCGGTGCCCCTGATCCAACAATTCCCGTGCAACGTGGCTCCCGATGTAGCCCGCTCCACCAATAATAAGTATATGCATAATAACGTTCCTTCATTTTATAAGGCAGTCGGAAACAAGACGGATAGTTACAACTTGCTTCTTTTTGCACCGGTCGCGCTCCGCCGCTAAAAACGCAAATTCTTTAAGCGCTTCTGGCAAAGAAGGCGGGCAATCCTCTGTATAATTTATAGGTCCACGCGCTGCCCGTCGTGCCGCCTTTATGATTTCCTTAGGTGGCTTTTGACCAACCTTTACTGTCTGTGTGATAATATCCATTGTAACTTCTCCTTTCCGCTTTGTTTGCGGCACGTGCTGATATAATGCGTTTTTTATCCCCACGTTCTGTATAAACCACGAAAAAAACCGAACCTACCTTGCCGAGCGTTTGCCAACGTTCTTCACCAGACGTATTTTCAGCGCTCTGATCAAAGCGTTCAATACGCTCCATATCTGAAAAAACGTATTGCGCTACTTCAAAGCCCAAGCCGTTATGCGCTTGTTTATTTCGTTCTTTTCGTCGTCCCAGTCGATACCGTCTAAACGCATAATCTAATTGTAATACTTTTTGTATACTTGTCAAGCTACAATAAAGGTAAGCTGTGTATACCCTTTACCAAGCGCCTTGTATTTTGCAAGGCAGTCGGAGACATTACTGCCTGCTTCTTTTTGCACCGGTCGCGCTCCGCCGCTAAAAACGCGAATTCTTTAAGCACTTCTGGAGACAGTTCAGGGCAAGCGTCAAGGTTAATTGGGTATTTCACCGCTTCCTGTATCTCCGCCTTAATCCGTTTCCATTCCTCTTTAGTTGGCTTTGGTCCAACCTTGCCCGTCGATGTTGAAATAGCCATTGTAAGACCTCCGTTCTCTTTTTGTTGCAAGACGGGCAGTAATGAGTCGCTTTGTGTTTTCCCTTTCGGTGTAGACCACAAAAAATGTATTACCCACCTTGCCTATCGTTTGCCAGCGTTCCTCGCCGGACGTGTTTCCTTCGCTCTGGTCTATGCGCTCTAGCCGGTCTGTATCACTAAAAACATATTGAGCAGTCTCAAAACTGATACGATGCTCACGCTTGTTTATTTCGTTCTTTTCGTCGTCCCAGTCGATACCGTCTAAACGCATAATCTAATTGTAATACTTTTTGTATACTTGTCAAGCTACAATAAAGGTAAGCTGTGAATGTGCCGTATCTGCCGCCCCTGTGCCCCTAGACAATTAAATACAGCACCTCGTCTCCGTG
>JAITNU010000051.1 GCA_031290325.1 Treponema sp. | reverse complement strand
CAAACCCTCACCTTGATTTCGTAGCGCACCCTCGTAAGGTTCGTAAATACCGTATAATTCCTCTGATACTGCGCCGATACCCTATACAGGTGGTGTTATGCAAAAAAGACGATTTCCCGGAAATATGTATATGGTAGCCCTCTTATGCGTCGGTTTCATCATCCTTGCCCCTGGTATCACGGCAGAACAGTTTGCCTATAAGCACAAACCAGGGGATAAGTACCGGATTCTTTCGACCGTGTATGAGGATGTCTATCAGAACCGGCGGCTGACTCATCGCTCTGAAATACTGAACCGTATTGCCGCAGAGATAAAGGCGGTACACAACGGGATTGCCGACCATGAGGCGGTTTTCCAGACTGCAGAACGGGCAACCGGGGTACAGGGGGAGAACCGGTTCCAGTGGGATCGGGAATACCGGTCTGCCTTTGGCCGGGATACACAGGGGGTGCTCTCCATTGATAGCCACTACTTCATGCCTGTGGTGCGGAATGTGCCGGTTTTCCCGGACCGGGACCTGAAACCTGGGGACACCTGGGCCGCTGATGGGTATGAGATGCATGATTTCAGGGAGAGCTTCGGGATCCCTGAGCCGTACCGGATTCCCTTCACCGCGAATTATACCTTCCTGGGGAACCGGAACTGGAAGGAGCAGACGTACCCCGCTTTTTCCATATCCTACCGGATCTTTACCGAGCCTGCGGTGGTTTCAGGGACCTTGTACCCGGTGCGGATCATGGGCGCTTCGGATCAGGTGGTGTATTGGAATACCGAATTGGGACAGCCCGCGGCGTACCAGGAGCAGTTCCGCATGATCTTTGAGTTATCCAACGGCATAACCGTGGAGTATCGGGGACGGGCGGAAGCAGAGACCATCGAATCGGTTTCCATGAATAAGGAACAAACTGCCCAGGAGATTGCCGATGATATCGCCCGTTTGGGTATCGAGGATGTTTCGGTCAGGGTGGAGGATGAAGGGATCGTCCTCAACCTTGAAAATATCCAGTTCTACCCTGATTCGGCGCAGTGGCTTCCCGGGGAAGAGCGAAAACTCGATACCATCGCGGAGATCCTGCTCCACTACAAGGAGCGGGATATCCTCGTGGGGGGACATACAGCCCTGGCCGGTTCGGAAGCCTCCCGGCAGAAGCTTTCCCAGGACCGGGCTTCGGTGGTGGCGGACTATTTTATTGAAAAACAGGTCCGCAATGCCGAACGGATTGTGGTCCGGGGGTACGGTGCGGAAAAGCCCCTGGCAGATAACCGTACTGAAGAAGGGCGGCGGAAAAACCGGCGGGTGGAAATCACCATACTTGAAAATTAATGCAGCCTGTGGTATTCCTTGAGTACCCATGAATTATTCCAATCCGACCAATCTTGCCGTATTAGCCTGCCCCGGTGGGGAAGTCTTTGCCAATGAGGTGATCGTCCATCTTAAAAAAGGGTATCACCGTCATTTTGATCATACTGTTTCTGAATTGGCGAAACGGTATACCCTGGAGTCTGATGCGGTGATCCAGCGAATCAACTTCATCAATGACGCCACAGGTCATGCGGATTCCATTCGCATCCCCCGCTTCAAGGTGCCTGCCCGGTTTACCATGTTCCCCAATGGGGAGATCAAGGCGGAGATCCTTGAATCGATCCGGGGTAAAGACCTCTATATCGTTCAGGATGTGGAGAATCATTATCCGGTGAATTTCAATGAGGGGAATTTAAAAACGGTCCTTTCCGTTAACGATCACCTGATGACCATGCTGGTCACCGTCGATGCGGTCAAACAGGCCGGTGCCGGGCAGATTACCCTGGTGGCGCCCATCTACCCCTACTCCCGGCAGCATAAGAAGAAGGGACGGGAGGGGCTGACCGCCAGCAGGGTGGGGAAACTCCTTGAGTTCCTGGGGGTCAACCGCATCATTACCCTGGATATCCATTCACGGGAGATCGGGAATTCCTTCAACTATATGCGCCTGGAGAATCTCCATGCCAGTTATCAGATCATCCGGACCTTAACGCAGATTCCCGGGGTGTTCAACGATGATTTTGTGGTGGTTTCTCCGGACACCGGTGCGGTGGACCGGAATAAGTTCTACGCCACGGCCCTCAAGAAGCCCCTGGCCCTGTTGTACAAGGAACGGGACTATTCCCGGGTTTCCAAGGATGCCCTGGAAAACAACATTTCCGAGATTAAGCTCCTGGGGAACGTTAGGGGAAAAACCGTTTTCATGGCAGATGATATGCTGGGAACCGGGGGTACCCTCCTCAAGGCCATGCAATCCCTCAAGGATCAGGGGGCCGGCAAGGTCATAGCCGCCATCAGCCTGCCCCTCTTCTCTGGAGAGGCGGTGTCGTATTTTGACGCAGCCTACCAGGAAGGGCTTTTTTACCGCATCATCGGCACTAATGCCATTTATCAGGAAGCGCTCTTGCAGCGTGAATGGTACATCAGTGTGAATATCACGAAACTCTTTGCCCAGACCATTTCCCGGCTTCACCAGGGCCTTTCCCTCAGTTCCCTCTTGGATAACCGGGATATCATTGTCAAGCTCTTCTCGGAAACCCCAGGGTGATGAATATCCTCTGCGCCGATATCGGGACCTCCTCCCTTAAAGCCGCGCTTATTGATGGTGATGGCCGGGAACACGCCTTTGTGCGGGTGGCCTATCCTGCCTATACCCCCGGTGTCCTGACCGCCTCTGCGTGGGAAGCGGCCCTGGCCCTGGCCCTGGGGCGTCTTTTTTCAGGGGACGGGGGTGTGCAGCCTGGGGCTATCTGCATTTCCGGGAACGGCCCGACCCTGGTTCCGGTGGGAAAGGGGGAGACGTTGCCCCCGCTGCACTGGTATGACGGCAGGGTCGTTAATCTTCCTGGTCTGGCCTCCCTGTTTCTCCCCCATGCGGCATGGTTTCATAAGTATGAGCCGGCAGGCTATGAAAAAACCTGGCAGCTCTTCTCCGCCCAGGAGTGGCTTTCCTTCAGGCTCGGCGCAGAGCCGGTAACGGTTCTTCCTCCTGCTTACGAACCCTATTACTGGGATGAAGCCCAGTGTGAAGCTGCCGGACTGGATATCAGGAAATTTCCCCCTTTTGTGCCCATGGGCAGCGTCATAGGCCGGGTCTCCGCAGAAGCCGCCTGCCGGTTTAGTCCCGGGGGCCTTCCTGCGGGGATTCCCATCATCGCCGGAGGTCCCGACTTTATCATGGCCCTCATCGGGACCGGAGCGGTACAGCCCGGCATTGTCTGCGACCGGGCGGGCAGTTCTGAGGGTATCAACCTGTGCAGCACCTCCCCCATACAAACCGGTGAGCTGCGGGTCCTTCCCCATGCGGTGCAGGGGCTTTGGAATATCAGCGGCATCATACCGGCTTCAGGCCGGCTCTTTGAATGGTACCGGACGCTCACCGGACAAACCGAACGGGCATATCAGGAGCTTTTACAGGAAATTATCACTGGGAATCCAGGCCTGGACCTGTTTTTCCCGGATCCGGGCGGTTCAGGGAACCGGAAATGCGCTTCCCCGCTGTTCCTCTTCCCTACCGGGCTTCCCGATAAGGCGGGTTTGGGCCGGGTGGTACTTGAGGCCCTGGGCTTCAGGGTACGCACGGTCCTGGACACCTTTAGCCGCCACGGTTTCCCCATTAGGGAGCTGCGTGTTTCCGGGGGCCAGGGCAAAAGTTCTGGCTGGAATCAGCTCAAGGCGGATATTGCAGGCTGTACCCTCCTGGTTCCGGAGATCCAGGATGGTGAACTTGCAGGGGACGCGGTGCTGGGGGCAATGGCCTTGGGGTCAATTACCAGTTTCACCGAGGCGGCGGATCGGATGATCCACATTAAGGAACGGTATACGCCCAATCCTGATCGTGCTCCGGTCTATGCGGAACGGTATCGCAGGTATTGCGAAGTCCAGGAAAAGCTGGAACCCTTGGCAGTGCTTTGGGGGGTACCGGTATGATGTGTGGATACCTATGACCATCTATAAACTCCCGGAACCTATCACGGCATTTCTCTTTGATATGGACTCAACCCTCTATACCAACCGGGAATACTTCCAGTTTCAGATTGACAGCCCCATCCGGCGGCTGGCCCGGCTCCGGGGTGTCTCTTTTGACCGTATGCAGCAAGAGATTGCCGCGTACCGAAGGGACTGGGCTGCTGCCCATGGGGGACAGCAAACAAGCCTGGGTAATGTCTTCATGGCTTTCGGGATTTCTATTGAGGAAAGTATACGCTGGCGGGAGGAACTCTACGAGCCGGCAGCGTACCTCAAGGCGGATCCCCGGCTCCAGGAAACCCTCACCACCCTGGGCGCATCCTGCGCCCTGGGTTTAGTAACCAACAACCCGGTGTTCGTGGCCCGGAAAACCCTCACCTGTTTGGGGGTGGATGCCTTGTTTCAGGTGATCGTCGGCCTGGATACCTGCGGGGTCTCCAAACCCCACGCAGCGCCCTTTCTCAAGGCCCTGGAACTGCTCAAGGTTTCTCCTGCGGCCGCTGTGTCAGTGGGGGACCGCTACGATATCGACCTGGCCCGGCCTCTGGAACTCGGCATGGGGGGCATCCTGGTTGACGGGGTAGAGGATGTGTATACGCTGGTGGAAGCGCTCAACCTTATTGATAACGGGTTTTAACTCTAGTACAATTTAAACAAATGGCGGTACACTATATACCATGAGGTTCTACCGTAGGTTAATCATTATCTTTCTTGTATCCTTGGGAGGGGTTGTTTTTTCCCAAACCAATCCTGCGCTGCCCCTTGATGCGTTACAGAATTACCATATCGGTCGGGACTTGGAATCTAAAAACCGTATAGGAGAGGCGGCGCCCTTCTATGCTGAGGCGGTCCGTATCTGTATGGAGGAAATTTCCCTGAATCGGGCTACCATGGATACGTACACGGTGCTCACCTGGGCCTTGCGGCGCCAGCAGAAATACGCGGAGGTTATCAATTGGGGGCAGCGGACGCTCCGTATCAGTACCGATTACCGTATCATTGAAACCATGGGGGAGGCCTATTTTTATCTCTATGATTATGATAATTCCCTCATTTTTATGCAGCGGTATACCAATTCCCTTCCCCAGGGAGAACGGGCCGGAGTAGCCTATTTCTTCATTGGTGAGATATACCGGCTTCAGGAAAAATTCAGGCACGCGGATATCGCCTACACCACCGCGGTCCGCCTTGATCCGGGACAACCCCTCTGGTGGTACCGCATGGGTACTGTTCGTGAGGCCCTTGGTGACTATACTCCGGCTATCGAAGCCTATCAGCGGGCGCTCAGGCTGAATCCCAACTATAGGGAGGCAAACCAGGGGCTTGAGCGGGTACGGATGCAACCCAATGAAGCAGGCTAATAGGTGTTTTGATCCATGGCCTGGAACCGTTCCCGCACCTTTTGCAAGAGATCCAGTTCCCGGTTGATGATCTTTTCGTAATCCAGGCTCTTTCGTTCGATACGGTCGGCCTCATCCTGCCAATAGCGGACCTGTTCCAGATCGATAAACTGGAAATCCCGTTTTTTGGCTTTGATGGCCCATTCAGTGGCGTCCTCCCAGTATGAGAGGGCGGCCCGGAAACAGGTTTCCGCGGTTTCGAGGCTTTTCAGGTTCTGTTCTTTCCAGGGGGCATTGTAGAAATAGGCGTACCGTTTGTTCCATTTACCCCCCAGGAAGAGGTACTGCTCAATGAGCTTGAGGTTGACGTGCATCATGAAAAGGTAGCGATACTTTTCCCACTGCACTTCATCTTCGATTCTGGCGAGGGCATAGAGGGGATTGGCAAAATCCGCCTTAATTGCCTGTTCCAGCCAGTAGATGTTTTCCATGGTATCATCAGGGTATTGTACCTGGTGGAGATGGTACAGCCTGAAATACTGTTCCTTATATTGAACCGTATAGGCGTTCAGCCCCGGTATGTTCATCGAGAAAACCATAAGCAGAACAGGGAACAGTTTTTTGATACCCCGTCTTCTTCCACCGCTCCCTTCCAAGTCCTCACTTCTCATGCTTCCGTTCCTTACTCTTTATTATCGGCATCTTCTGCAAACCCCTCCATACCGTTTCCGCCACTGCTTCCGGGGGCATGGACGCGTCGATGCGTTCCACCTGTACCCCCGCGTCCGCATACCGGGGAAGCAGGGCATGATAGGCCTCCCTGACCTTGATCTGAAAATCGAGGTATTCGTAGATATCCTTAACCGGACGTGTTTCCATGCGTTTGCCCGCAATGGCAGGGTCTATATCAAAAAAGAACAGCGCCTCTGGGGCGGGGAAGGGGGCGTTTAAGCGTTCAGGCAGGTCTCCGCCACAGGCTATCCCCTGATACACCAGGGATGAAAGAACATAGCGGTCAGAGATCACCAGTTCTCCCTGGGTGCAGCGTTCCAGGATACCTCCGGGGGCATGGACATGCTCGTTCCGGTCCGCCGCAAAGAGCAGGGCCAGGGTGGGGGGCGCTACCATCAGGTCCCCCCGGAGACAGGAGCGGATCAACTGGCCCACCGGACCATCGGTGGGTTCAAAGGTGGTATAGACGAGGGGGGGCTGCGGGAGGGATGCAAAACGCTTCCGCACCAGGGCAAGCTGGGTCGTGGTTCCACTCCCATCCCCACCTTCAAAAACAATAAAATTGGGTATAATATGCATAGGTTCTTATGGTTTTACCATATTTAAAGTATAGTATAAAAGAGTGAGGCATCAGGGATTTGTTAGCGAGAGCAAGGATGTGAGCCGGTGAGTTCCACAACCAATGAAGCGGTTCCTTCCCGGAACGATAATCCGGGGGTTCGTCTAAGCATGGAAATTCTCATCTTTGTGGCACTGGTCATCGGAACCGCCTTGCTGTTACGGCCTGTGCGGGACGCGTTGTGGCTCCGTATGGCGAACCTGCGGGATGCCTTGATAAGCCAGGCTGAGGAGCTTTTGGGCCGGGAAATCGTCTATGGTTCCCTGGGGCCTTCGGTCCTGGGTACCTTGGATATCCGGGATATCCAGGTGTACGGAGCGGACGGATCCCCGGTTCTGAGGATCGCACGATTCCGGGTATCCTATTCCCTGCCGGCGATTATCAGCAATCTGATCCGCAAGACCCCTGATAAGGTGATTGAATCCCTCCATTCGGTACAGATAGACCGGCCTGTGCTCACCCTGGACGTGAATCGGGATGCCGATTTAATCAACCTTGTTTTTAAGCAGGGGACCGCTTCCGGTTCCCCTTCCCTCGATTTTTTGCCAAGGGGCCTCAGTTTCAGGGTGAAAAACGGGGAATGTAGCATCACCATGGACACGAGCCACTTTAGGATTGATGGCCTTACCTTCGGCGCCTCCACCCAAACAGGACGGCTCCGGTTTCAGGGCGCCTTGAACGGCGGCGTTTCAATAGACGGATTAGCCGGAGCAACGGGAACCGGAGGGCTTATACAGGATATATTGAGGGAATCCCTGAAGGCCCAGACCTCGCTCCGTATCTCCGGTTCCTGTACCACGGATTTACAGAGCGGTAATGCCCAGGTGAACATTGTATCCCTGGCCGGGGATCTATTCCGCTTCCAGCCCCTTAATTTGAACCTTGCCCTGGGGGATAAGGACCTTACCCTGAAAAAAGTAAATGACCGGGCACCCTTTGACTTTTCCGCAGCATACCAGCTTGATTCCGGCCGGCTCTCCCTGGACTTCCTCTGTGACCATTTCGCCATCCGGGACATCCTTTCCCTGTCCGGGGCTTTGAAAACGTATACGCCCTGGCTGGGCATCAGTATCTCCGGGGCCGCGTCCCTTGAGCAGGAGCCTGCGGGAACGCTCGGCTATACCGTGGATATGGCAGGAGTCGTTCCCGAGGGGCTGCTGCCC
>JAITNU010000046.1 GCA_031290325.1 Treponema sp. | reverse complement strand
AAAGTAGGATCATCAAATACTTTCAGTATTTCCTGAAACGAGAATCCATGACTTTTGATATTTAAGCGCTCTTTGGCTTCGTCCCATTCAAAGCGCCTGTCCTCACTTATAATCGTCCTACCCATAACGTTTTAGTTATATATCATGCCATCTATACTGTCAAGTATTTTTTCAGGGCGTTGTCAACACTGTTGTAGCGCTGTTGATATTGCGTACCTTTGAGCAGACACGAGCGGCCAGCGCGGGATTGTGTGTTACCACGATAAGGCCCATGTTACGGCGTTCCACCTCGGCAAGCAGGAAATGCCAGAGCTGGGCCTGCGTAATCGAGTCCAGCATCGTACTGATCTCGTCGGCAAGGAGAAAACAAGCGCCGGAAAAAAGCGCGCGGGCAACGCAGAATCGCTGTAACTCGCCGCCGGAAAGTTCGCGGGGGAAGCGGTTCAGCCACGCCCGCTCAATGCCCAGCGCGTCAGACAGCGCCGCGCTCTCAATGCCAGCCTCTGCCAGAACCTGCCGCATACGCCAGCGCGGGTTTATCGCGTCTTCGGGATGCTGATAGATAAGCTGTACCGGCAGAACGCCTTTTGCGGGGAGCGGCTTTCCGTCGAGTAACACTTCGCCTTCGAGCGGCTTTTCATAGCCTGACAGTAACTTTACCAGCGTGGATTTGCCCCAGCCACTCGGCGCGACAAGACCCACACGCTCGCCGCTATTCACGACAAGCGAAAGATTGCGGAACAGCCAGTCATTCCGTCCGTAACGGAAACCAATGTTGTTTGCTTCAAGACGCATGAATACACCTCACCTGACCGCCGCGCATCTGCCGCATAGGGGGAGCGGCGCTTTCACACGCGGCGCTTTTGAGCGGACAACGCGGCGCGAACAGACAGCCCGCGCTCATAGACAAGTCGCCCGCGTAAGGTTGAAAACCAGCTATGGGTTCAAAGCCGTTCTGCGGCAGCGCCTTCCAGAGCGCCTTTGTGTAAGGATGACGCAGCGCGTGTTCTCCGGCGATAAAATCCCGCGCGTCCGCCAGTTCCACGCTTGTGCCGGCGTAAAACACCGCCAGCCGGTCGGCGATTCCCATAGCGAGATCAATATCGTGCGTGATGAGGATGACGCTTTTGCCCTCATCGGCAAGCTCGCGGAAACAGCGAAGCGCCTCAAGCGAGACGCGAGTATCCATGCCGGGCGTTGGTTCGTCGGCGATAATGAGGCGCGCGCCAGAAATAATCGCGGTTGCGACAAGGGCGCGCCGCGCCATACCGCCTGAAAGCTGAAACGGATAAAATCGCTCAGTCCCGGATGGAAGTCCCAGTCGCTCAAACACCTCGTGTCGCGCCGTGTCGCGCTTTTTCACGCCCGCGACCTGAACGCCGACACGCATGAGCGGATCGAGAAAGCCTACAGACTGCGGTATCAGCGCGATCTCGCGTCCGCGCAATGTCGCCTGCTTTTTTTCATCAAGCGCCTCGCCCCGGTAGTATAGACCGCCGGAAACCGAGGCGTTCGGCGGCAATATACCCATGATCGCGTGCGCGAGGAGGCTTTTGCCCGAACCGCTCGCGCCGGCCACAGCCACGATCTCGCCTTCCCGCGCATCCAGACTCAAGTCTGAAATCACGCGCAGATCGGAGCGTTCCAGCGCCTGCTGGTCGTAACGCCGGAATGATACGCTTAAATTTTCAACGCGAAATATGTTTTCTTCCATATACTACTCACTCATTAGCGCTGTACGGATCGAGCAGCGTTTTAAGGCACTCCCCAAGCGCGTCAATGGCCAGCGCCATAATCACCAGCGCGAGGCCCGGAAAAAAAGCCTGCCACCACATACCTGCGGAAAGATAGCGCATGGCTTCTGAAAGGATGATGCCAATCGTCGCTTGAGGTGATCCTTGTTAATCAGAAAGATGTACGGCGCGTCGCCCCGTAACGAAGTACCTGTTCCATCCCACTGCGCCTTTTGCCAGAAGGGAATCGACGCCGTGATACTCCTCGCGTTTAACGCCTGATCGAGGTACCCGTCAACAAGCGTGTTGCGGAAGTTTTCAGGGTTATACCAGTCATTTTTACCCGCGTTGGATGAATGAAACAGCATATAGCTCACCTGCGGATTTGACGAACCCCAGGCGAGTATCATCGGCTCAGAGAACATACGCGGCAAAAGGTCTGATCATCCGGCGTCATCGGCATTGCTATACCCATGTTATCAACAGACTGCTCTTGTAAGCAGGTGATACCCCGGCATCTGGTTCACCGAGGCAAGTATCGCCGAGGTAAGGGTGATATCAACCTGCCCTGAACGCGCCGCGATGAAGCGTGTATCCGTGCGTCGCTCCTGATTCTGAACGTGTAGGTGAGCGCGTCCATAGACCACGGCCCTTTGCCCCAATAAAAAGTTGCATTCGCGGTAAAATTTTTCTTGACAGCACACTTTTGCTATGGTACAGTAAAAACAGGTTACACGTGTAACCATTTTAAGGGAGGAAGTGTAAGTTGGCTACAAGAGAAGATGTCGCAAAGCTTGCCCGCGTGTCCGGCGCTACGGTCTCGTTCGTGGTGAATGACTCCAAGAATGTTTCTCCTGAAGTCAGAGAACGGGTGCTTGCGGCCATAGCAGAGCTGGATTATCACCCCAACCTGGTGGGGCGCAGCCTGGTCAAAAAGAAAACCAATCACGTGGCTATTTTGGTAGACAATTTGCGGAATCCCCATTATTGCGAAATGCTGGAAGGGGCTCAGCAGCTTGCCTGCGAAAAAGACTATATTGTTTCTATCCTGATGACATCGGTTTCCAATATAAAAACCGTGGCCGACTTGATTGGTCGGGGCGTTGATGGGGCTATATTGACCCAGCTTGAGACCGAAGCGGCTGCGTATCTGAGAAAGAGAATGCCCTGTGTCGGTTTAGACAGCCATGTGAAGGTGGATTACAGGAGTGCCGTATTCAGTCTGATTGAGTGCCTGAAAGAGCATGGGCATAGGGAAATAGTCTTTTTGGGAGGCTTGCCCCTGGACGAAACAAACGCACGGTATATTTATTTCTGCGCCGCCATGAAGGAATACGGCCTTAACGTGGACCCCCGGCTTGTTCATGGCGGCATGGGTGACGGCAGAACCGATGAACAGTCCGGGGCAACAGCAATGAAGGAAATAATGTCCCGTGGAGGGGACTTTACTGCGGTTTTCGCGTTGAACGATCTTATGTGCATAGGCGCCGCTGTCGTTCTCAGGGCCGCTGGGTACAAGATTCCCCAAGACGTTTCGCTGGCAGGCTGCGATAACCTCAAGATTCTTAACTGGTTCTCAATGTCCCTTTCCTCTATTGAGGTTTTTCCCTTTGAGACCGGAACCGCGCTGATGAAGCACCTTATAGAAACCATCCAGGGGATACCATCGGCGAAGCGCGTTATCAAATGCGAGTTTTTAAAAAAGGAAAGTATCACTCGGGCTCAACGCAGGCTTGTGTCTGCTTAATTTATTTTTTTTCGGAGGATTGAAATGAAACGTAGAATTTTCTTGGCAGGATTGTTGTTAATCCTGGGCGCTTCCCTTGCTTTTGCTTCCGGCTCCCAATCAGGGGGAGCAGGGGTATCTTCCCAGCCGTCTGGCAGAACAATAAACATCAATACCCAGGCAGGCGTCGGCGCCGAAGCCGGCTGGAGGGCCGTTGCCGATGGGTATAGAAAGCTTCATCCAGATGTAAACATCGTTGTCGATCTGAAACCGGCGGAAGGCTATGGCGAATGGCTTCACAGTATTTTCGCCACCTCCAATCCTAACGCGGACATAGTTAACATCAACCTGGCTGGGCCTTCCGCTGTTGGAAAGGCGGTAAATTTTCTGGAATACATGGACCTAAAAAGCCCCTATTCCAGCGGAAGATGGCAGGATCAATTCAACTTCCAGATGCAGGTCGTGGATCTTACCAGACAGGAACTAACGGCCCTGAGCCTTGAATCAGTACAAGTGCTTTGGGAATACAACAAGGACATATTTGCCAAAGTAGGAGTACAACCGCCTACTACATGGGACGAGCTTGTTACTGTATGTGACAAGCTCATGGCTGCCGGTTACCAGCCTATTTCCATTGCCGGCGATTTTGACAGTTTCTGGGCAGGCGCTATGGGTTGGCTGGCTCAGATTTATGTTGATCAAACCACCCGTTCCACCATTAATTTCATCAGATCCCAGTCTGGCGATTACCTCTACGATCCCGCTGTAGACGGTGTATGGAAATACGACGCTTCCGACCCCTACAATGACGATACGTGGAAAGTAAACCCCAATCCGGTTCGGGCATTCAAGGCAGTGGCCGAAGGTCAGTATACGCCTGATTCCCAGGGCATGCGGACAGTGTGGACTAATTTTGCCAAAGTGTTCCCGAAGTACGCGGGCGGCGACGCCTTTTTCGGAACCAAAGATTCGACTCCCCTTTTCTATCAGGGTAAAGCCGCTATGACGGTAAATGGCGCATGGGGGCTTTCACAGTTTAAGAACGATATGGATAAGCTTGTTACTGGTCAGGCCATCGAATCGAATAACCAGGCCATCTCAGGAGTCCAGAAGTTTGAATTGGGTACCTTTAATATGCCCAGCATGGAAGGACCGGGTATTGAGGCGAAAGCCCGGACCATTGAGGTAGCGGCAGTCCCCCACGGAGCTATAAAAAAGGACAAAGCCCACAATGACTTGGTGGCGGACTTTTTGATGTATTTTTCATCCAGGGATGGACAGAGCCTTTTCCTCTCTGCTGCAATGCCCGTTGGTTATGGGGTTGCAGGTCCCTCTCTTGTGTACGGCGTAGAACTTCCGGCGGATGTTCAGGCGATGTTTGATAACCTCTCCTTTATTGGAAATGCTCAGAAAGGTTTTGGGCAGATGATGGCTCGGGGTATCGGAGATGTGCAGGAAGCCCTGCGAGCCTTCTATGATTACTCCTATAATTACCTTTCAGGGAGAACTACTGTTGATCAGTGGCTGGCCAGTCATAAAACTACTACTTTGCAGTACTTTGATCAGGTTTTGTCAAATAGTAAAATAAGCCGGAATGATCTGAGGAATCCCCAGAACGCTCCCACAGGCCAGTAGAAGCTGGGAAAAAGAGGTACGGGCAGTGAATAAAAAAGGGGTTCTTATACTCGCCGGAATATGGACGCTTCTGATGTGCGTTACGGTAATAGTATACCGGTATTCCGGTTCGGTGACTAACATCATGGAACTCATGCCTTATTCCACGGGCCAGCAGAACCAATGTCTGGGCTACGATGAAAAGACCGATACTTTTCTGATCGGTACGTACAACAATGAGCTTATGGCTTTCAGCCGGAACGGAGAACGCCTTTGGTCTTTCAGCGCCAGGGGACCTTTCAGACAGCTTGTTGTTCATTCCGACACCCGTACTCTTTATGCCGGAAATGAAGATAATAACGTGTATATCCTGAACCTTGATACCGGGAAGGTTCAGGGTTCCATCAATGTGGAACGGCGTATTTTCAATATTGATGTTACTTCCGATGAGGCGGAGATACTTATCTCCGCCGGAACCGGTACGAACCGGCAGAACATTCTTCTCTACAGCGCCGATGGAGAACAAAAAGCCAATCTTTCCTACAATATTCGCATGAAGGGCGCTCTCTATTCCTCGGACTACAATGGAATCTACCTCGCCGACAATCAGGGGGAACTTATCCGCATTGATCGTCAGGGCAGAGAAGTCGCGCGGACTTCTCTGCAATACGAGCTGGTAGATATGAAAAGGCTTGATGGCGGCCGTCTTTTGACAATGGATAAATCATGTAATTATTACATCCTCGATGAAAACCTCAATATCCTGCGCAGGGGAAATCCAGTGGAGAGTTTTGCGGTTACCGGTCGGGCTATAGGGAGTGACCGTAATGGCGAATATATTGTTGTAGGCACGGAAGAACGTTTTCTCTATCTTTTTGATGAAGGGGATGAGCAGATATACGCCACGAGGCTTGATAATAGTATTACCAACTTTATGGCGCTGGGAGAGGATGTTTATGTTACCGGCCTCGGTGATTTTGTTTTCCGTTTTTCAAATACTGATCTGGCTTTGGTGGGAATCTTTTACCGGTTTCACCCAAAGATGAGGTTTTTTATCCTCATCTTCGCGGTATTGGCGCTTACATTCCTCCTTTTGGGCATTGGACGAACCAGGGCTGCCATCATAAAAACAGGACAAGTGTTTTACCAGCATAAAATCGCGTATCTTTTGCTTGTTCCCACCTTCGCGTTACTTATTGCCTTTAATTATTCCGCGGTGTTTATTGCGGTAACCAGGGCGTTTACTGACTGGTCCTGGGATAGAAATACCTGGGGGACAATAAACTTTGTGGGTTTGGATAATTTCCGTCTCATGATATCCGAAGGGTATTTTCTTATTGGAATTAAAAATATGTTCATCATATTGGCTGCGGGGATAATCAAGACTATGACGGTTCCGCTCCTCGTGGCCTGGCTGGTCTTTTCAATGAAACATGACCGGCAGAAGACCATATTCCGTTTTCTCTTTGTGCTTCCCATTGTGGTGCCCGGCGTGGTTGGCGCTCTTATGTGGAAACAAATATACGATCCTAGCATAGGGCTTTTAAACCAGCTTCTTGGCAGGATGGGCTTGGAAAATCTCCAGCAGGTCTGGTTGGGAGATGAAAAATGGGCCCTTTGGGCAATTATTTTTGTCGGGTTTCCCTTTGTGGGGGTGCTTCCCTTCCTGGTTTTTTACGGCGGACTTATGGATATAGATGCGGGTATTCTGGAAAGCGCCCGGCTCGACGGCGCCGGTCGCGCAAAAATATTTTTCAGGATTCAGCTCCCCATTCTGCTTGCCCAGATAAAAGTGCTTCTCATCCTCACCTTTATCGGATCGGTGCAGGATTTTGGTGGGATATATTTATTAACGGCAGGCGGACCTGGTACCAGTACCTATGTTCCGGGACTGGAGCTTTATTTTAATACTACCCAGTTTGGCCGCTACGGCTATGCCTGCGCGTTGGGATTGGTCCTCTTTATGTTCACCCTGGCTGGCACCCTGCTGAATATGAAAATGAAAACAAATACTGATGAGTAAGGAAAACACTATGAAAAACGAAAAACCTATCAGGAAAACCCTGTTTCAGATAATAATTTTTTCTCTGGCCTTCTTGCTTCTGCTCCTTACGTTTATTCCGGTATTTACGATGATATTTCTGTCTCTGAAATCAACGGTTCAAATTTACGGAGACTTTTTCGCCCTGCCCAATCCAATTGAATGGGGAAATTACAACAAAGCAATCAGTATGCTTATTCCGAATATGATAAACACTATTATTGTAGTTTCTGCCGGAACCTTGTTGACCCTGGTTCTTTGCGCCATGAGCGGTTATGTATTTGCCCGGCTTACATTTCCTCTTAAAAATTTTCTCTTTGTTGCGGTTATTGCCCTTATGATGGTACCTGGCGTTCTTCTGCTTACACCCCAGTATTCACTAATACAAAAATACGGAATATACAACACCTGGTGGGCGCTCATACTGCCCTGGGCTGCGGGAGGACAGATTTTCGGTATCCTGCTTTGCAGGACCAGTATGGCCCAGCTTCCATCGGAGATGTTTGAAGCGGCCCGCATAGACGGATGCGGTGAATTCAATGCCCTTATCAGAATCGCCTTGCCGCTTTCAAAGCCGATCCTATCCACCATTGGTGTGATGACTATGGTTTCTTTTTATAATGACTTTATCTGGCCGCTTATTGTTATTGAAAATAACACCAAACAGGTAATCAATGTGGCTATCCGGGTTTTCCAGTCCATGACAGGGAATGTAGACTTAGGATCCATGGTAGCGGGTTTTGTATTTGCTACAATTCCGCTTTTTCTCTTGTTCATCTTTACCTCACGCCTTTATATAGAAGGTATTACTTCCGGCGCGGTAAAGGCATAATATATTCGGGGTTTTATATCAGTTTTTTGTTTTGTTAAATAAAATATATCAACTTCATATCCTGTTTTTAAATAATATACCGCGATCATTTTTAAGTATACCTTATTTTGTCTCTTGCTTATAAAGTGTGAGGGTTTTTCTTAATTATATCACCATTCCATAAATTCACCCATCAGGCGCTGGATTTTTACGGCGGATGGCGGTAGGTGTATCGCACCTACGATCATCACGTTGGACTGGCGGTAATGACCGGCTCCAGCATCATCGATATTTTTTAATATTAACTTGTGTATTTCCAGTATAGTGTTCTCGTCCAGTTCTTTTTGCTTTTGTACAAAATCAGCGAGATATTGTATGCCCTCTTTATGGTTTATCGCCTCAAAATGTTCTTTCAACGTTTTATTGCCAATGGTCAGGCCCCGGTTTATGACCAGTTCGGTTTCCCACAGGCTCAGGGTGTTTCCTTCAATCGCGTTGGAGTTGTACGTCCACTCAACGGTGAATTGTTCATCCAGTTTGCGGATGATTTCAGGGGAAAGCGGCCTGAAAGCGTCGAGTTCCCGTTTTTTGCCCTCAATGCTCGC
>JAITNU010000042.1 GCA_031290325.1 Treponema sp. | reverse complement strand
TTTCTGAGGATCTGCGCGGGACTGGTTATGAACACCACTCCCACCAGAATCAGCAGCACCACCGAAAAGACCCGCATGATGTACCGGGGGATGGTGCCGAGATACTTACCGACGATTTCGGAGATACTCGCACCGTCGTTCCGAAGGGACAACATTCCTGAAAAGTAGTCATGCACCGCGCCAGCAAAAATACATCCCAAGACAATCCATGCAAAGGCCGCCGGTCCCCATAAGGCCCCGGCAATGGCACCGAAGATAGGACCGGTTCCCGCGATGTTCAGGAACTGGATGAGCATAGCCTTCTTCCAGTCCATGGCAACATAATCAATTCCGTCATGGATCCGTACTGCCGGGGTTTGAGCTTCCGGTTTGATCACAAAGACCTTTTCCACAATTTTGCCGTATAATACATATCCCAGTATTAACGCGACAACCGCTACGATAAAAGAAATCATAACACCTCCTCAGTTTACTCCATTTAGTATCCCCCTGCTTAAAGTATTCTGTCAACTTTTTTGTAGAGCCATCGGTTGTTATGCTGCGCCAGCAAGCTGCCCCCTGAATAGTTCAGGGAAATACCCGTACCAGGATGGCCTTTCCTGAAGGGTCTTGTAATCCTCCCCGTTCAAGGGCCGTTCTGATGGACGCGGCCCTAGCTTCAAGGTATGAGATGGGCAGCGCCGTTGCCAGAGGGTCCTCCGGCGCGGGCCGGGCCTTGCCGTAGATTTGAAGGTCCCGGATTCCCGGCAACTCCACATCCTGGGACGCGGCTCCCCGGCTGGCCGCCCTGGCGATTCCGGCCAGTTCCACCACCAGCGCTTCCCAGGCTGCTGCTTCTTCTGGAGAGGGGGGCTTGCCCTTCACTGAACAGAGCATGGTTTGAAGGGTTACCGGGGCACAACCCAGGAATTCCTTGATTTTCCCGATGAGCTGTGCAAAAGGTATCTGAGCACGATCCAGCTCCTGGTACCAGCCTTCGGTTCCCGCATCTAGTTTCAACCAGATATTAAGCCCTGTATGCCCTGTAGCAGCGCGGTGCAAAAGCGCGAAGGTCCGGTCATTAAGCAGCCCCGTACCATTAGTGATCACCACGAGGTCCGCATCAGGAACTACCTCATCCCGTATCAGGGAAGCGGCTTCCAGGGCCTCTGGGAAAGCAGGGGCCAGGGTAGGCTCTCCATTGCCGGAAAAACAGAGGTCCCTGATGGCGGCGCCCTGGGCCTTTAAGCGGAGCAGGGTAGACCGCAGCTCGGTTTCCAGTGCTGCGGTGGAAAACCTGGTATCCGTTTTAAAGGGGAAGACCTCACAGTAGGGACAATCAAAGGAACAGACCTTAACGTCTGGGAACAGGTTAATCCCTACCGAAAGCCCTTGGGAGCGCCGGGAATACACGGGGTATACCAGGATGCCTGCTTCCCTGGCCCGGTGATTTGCTATAGAACCGATGTCCATATCACACCAAGATCGTATGAGCGCAACATACCGCGACCCCCAGGGCGTCAGCGGCATGGTTAGGGGTGGGAATGGAAGGAAGCCCCAGGATGATGCGTACCAGGTCCTGTACCTGGGCCTTATCCGCTGTGCCTCGGCCTACCACTGCCTGCTTGATGGTATTAGGGGTAAACTCCCGCACCGGAAGCCCCCGCTCTGCCAGGCTCATGCAGAGCACCCCGCGGGCCTCTGCAACGGGAATAGCACTGCTCACGTTTTTCGAGAAATAGAGGGTTTCTATGGCCCCTTCGCTTGGATGATAGATCTCCAACAAGGTGCGAAAGCGGTCATAAATCGAAAAGAGCCGCTCCGACCGGGGACGGTCCGCCTTGGTTTCGATACACCCGTGGGCAATGTACCGAATCCGCTGGTGGTCAAAATCAATAATCCCCCAGCCCGAGGCGGCAAGCCCCGGATCAACCCCGATGATACGGCGGCTGTGCTCCGGGGATGCAGGCGGTTTATTCAGTCTCAAATCCATCGGGGATATCGATGTTAGAGTAGACGTTCTGTACATCCTCATTGTCTTCGAGCTTTTCAACCAGCCGTACTGCCTTGGCAGTGGCATCGTTGCTCAGGGTTACCGCCGCTTCCGGGACCATGCTGATCTCGGCGCTCATGGTCTCGCAGCTCTTGGCATTCAAGGCGTTCATCACCGACTCAAAGTCTTCTGGCGCAGTAGTAACTTCGATAATACCATCCGAAAGGGCCACGTCTTCAGCACCGCCGTCAATAGCCACCTCCATGATCTGGTCTTCGGTGTACTTCTCACCATCCAGGGTGATGATCCCCTGGCGCTTGAATAGTCGGGATACAGACCCTGCCGTGGCAAGGGACCCGCCCGCACGGGTCAGGATATTCCGAACATCTGCGGCAGCCCGATTTTTATTGTCTGTCAAGACCTCAATCAGAATCGCCACCCCTCCCGGCGCATAGGCCTCGTAGGTGAGTTCTTCGTAATTGACCCCTTCAAGCTCGCCAGTTCCCTTTTTGATGGCCCGGTCAATATTATCCTTGGGCATGTTAGCGCCCCGGGCTTTCAAGACCGCCGTTCTGAGCCGGGGGTTTCCCTCCGGATCACCTCCGCCCATTCGGGCGGCAATGGATATTTCCTTAATTAACTTAGTGAACATCTGGCCGCGTTTCGCGTCGGCGGCCCCTTTTTTGTGTTTAATAGTCGCCCATTTACTGTGGCCCGACATAATAACTCCTTATAGTGGGGAAAATATTTCTCAACTAGATTTATAGCATACAATGAGCGGAATGTGAAGGGAGCACCGTTAGGATGTTGAAAACAAGGGCTTTTTTATAAGCGTGGTATTAATTATAATACACTTGGAGGGTAGATATGCCACAAGAACAGGTTAAGAGTCTGAGCTTTGAACAGATCTTCGCGCCGTTTCAGGAAGTCGCTGAACGGCAGAAGGAAACCGAACGGATGATGCAGGAACAGGCCAACGAATGGAGAAAATAGTACCCTATGGCAGAACCTGACGCGATCCTCAAAGGTGCAGCCTATCCCCCTTATATGGAAGCCCTCAACCCTGAACAGCGGGAAGCGGTGATCCATACTGGTAATCCCTTGCTCATCCTGGCTGGGGCTGGGTCGGGGAAGACCCGGGTCATTACCACCAAGATTGCCTATCTCATCAGGGAACAGGGGGTGGATCCCCGGTCCATCCTGGCGGTAACCTTTACCAACAAGGCCGCACGGGAGATGGCGGATCGGGCGCGGCTCATTGATGACCGGGCCACATTTGCCATGCTGCGGACCTTTCACTCCTTTGGAGCCTGGTTTCTCAGGCGGAACGGCGCCCTCCTGGGGTTGAATTCGAGCTTTGTGATTTATGATGATGACGATACGGTTTCCCTGCTCTCCTCCCTGATGGAAGGGATACCCAAGGCCGAGGTGAAGCAGACCGCCCATTATATAGCCCGGGCCAAGGATTATTTTTTGAACCCCGAAAGCGCGGAACTGGATCTCATCAATCACCGGAAAGAGTTCCGCCGCTTGTATACCAAGTACGAGGAACGGCTCACCCAGATCGGTAATGTGGACTTTGGGGACCTTATCAAGAAGCCGGTGGAAATCTTGCGGGCAGAGCCTGAAGTGGCCCGGCGTTTCAGGGACCGGTTCCGGGTGATTCTGGTGGATGAGTATCAGGATGCCAACATCGCCCAGTTTGAGCTTTTAAAGGAACTCGCCGGCCCGGATACCTACATCTGTGTGGTGGGGGATGATGACCAGTCCATCTACCGCTTCCGGGGCGCCGAGGTGCGGAACATCCTGGAATTTCCGGATCGGTTCCCCGGAACAGATATTATCAGGCTGGAACGGAATTACCGGTCCACCGTGCCTATCCTGAAGGCAGCCTCGTCGGTGGTGGATCATAACAAAGGCCGGCTGGGGAAGGTCCTCAAGGCCGAACGGGGTAATGGGAAGCAGCCGGTCCTGGCCTTCCTCCCCAATCAGGATGAGGAAGCCGCCTTTTGCGCCCAGCTCATCGAATCATCGGTTAATCCTCCGGCCCTGCTCTCCAAGGGAAAGCAGGGGGCGGTGAAGAAAGAGCTGGAGAAGAGTGCCTATTCCGATTGGGCGGTGCTGTACCGGATGAATGCCCAATCCCTGGGGTTTGAAACTGAATTCCTGCGGCGAAGTATCCCCTACCGGGTGATAGGTTCCCTCAAGTTTTATGAACGGGAAGAGGTGAAAGACGCCCTGGCCCTGCTTTCCTTCCTGGTGAACCCTCGTGATGAGGTCGCGTTCCGCCGGATGGTGAACAAGCCCACCCGAGGGGTGGGGACCGCTACTACAGATCGCCTCGTGGGAGAGGCATCCATCGGCGCTGTGGACCTGGTGGCCGCGGCTCAACGGCTCACCCTTCCCGCCAAGGCCCGTTCCGGGCTTGCAGCTTTTTTCAAGGCCATTGAACAGGGACGTGCGACCCTTGTTGCAGGAACACAAGCTGAGAACGCTGCTCTCAACGGCGATGTTCCTGCCGTAAGTGATGTTCCGAAAGAACCTGAGATTCCCGCCAAAAATGCTCCGAAAAAAACAGAGAAAAAAGCCAGCTTACACGCTGGGGAAGGGCTTTCGGGCTGTGTGATTACCCTCATCCAGGAAGCGGGAATCGCCGAATATCACCTTGACCATGATGAAATCGCAGGTAATCAGCGTATTGCCAACCTCCAGGAATTGGCCAATGCCGCCAGCCTTTACCCCGCCACCGAGGAAGGGCTGCTGGAATTCCTGGAACACATTGAACTTGACCGTTCCATGGAAGGCGCGGAAAAGAAAGACGGCACCAGTCAGGATACCGTAACCCTCATTACCTTACATAATACCAAGGGCCTCGAATTCCCGCGGGTTATTATGACTGGTGTTGAACAGGGGGTATTCCCGCGGGATGACAAACAGGAAGAGGAACTGGAAGAGGAGCGGCGGCTCTTTTATGTGGGGGCAACACGGGCCATGGATGAACTGTACTTCACCTCCTGCAGTATGCGTCGTATGTTTGGCCATACCGTGCCCATGGAGCCTTCTTTGTTTCTCAATGAAGTGGATCACGAAACCCTCCGGGTCATTGGTCAAGTCCCTTATGGGTTTTCCATCAAGAACCGCCGTTCAGCGGCACCGAGGGGTTCCAAAGGTTCGAAGCGCACAGGGGGCCAGTGGCAGGTTGGTACCCGGCTTTTCCATGATGATCACGGATATGGTTCGGTCATAGGAATCCGGGAAAGTGAAAATGGACCGGTTATCCAGGTCCATTTCGATACTGGTAAGGAACTGCACTTCCTCAGCCAGTATCAAAGCTCCCGGATTACGAGGGTCGGAGATGATTAAACAGCATGATGAACGTGTTAGGGCTGGGTGATGAAGGATTACCCCCTGCTGCGACTAGTGCCGCCGGTACTCCGGGCCAGGGATTTTCACCTGTATCTCCAGGGAGGGCGCCGCCTCACCGACCTCTGGCAGTACGGCGGTGCAGCGCTGCTGGGGCATACCCCGCCCCATATTCTCGGTGAACTCAAAAATACCGCCAGCCGGGGACTCTTTACCCCCTTTCCCCATCCCCTGGAACATCGTCTTATCAAGGCCCTGTCCGCCATCTTTCCTGGAAGTATTTTCAGGGTCTATGCCGATGAAGCCACCCTCCGCCAGGTGCTGACCGCGGCAGGCTACGCTGGCGACCGCCCCTTCCCCGACCCCGTGTTTACGCCTGATGGATCACCGCCTGTTTTGTGGCGGCCCTTTCTCCAGGCCCCCTCTCCTCAGCCCTCACTATGCGTTCCCCTGCTACCCTGGGCCTTGGCTCCCCAGGTTTTAGTCATTGGTACCGATGATCATCCTTTTCCTCCATCGGAGATCCTGTCTCCGGTCCTGCTTGCCGCTACGGTGAGGAGCCTCTACGACCTGATAGCAGCCCTGCCGGAACGGGGAAAGGCGGCGTTTCCCCTGATCACCGAAGCCCTGGGCACCTGGCGCCGGAAGGGTATCTATCTGCATTATACTGAACCCCTTGATGAAGCACAGTACAGCCGCTTGTTCCGGCATTTTCTTGAAGGCGGTTTTTTGCTTCCCCCAAGCCCGGAGCAGCCCCTCATTCTGCCGGCGACTTTGTCCCCAGGGGAGCAGGCAAAACTGGCGGAACTGTTAGGGTTCCGGTTGTGAAAGGGTAGCAACCGCATTATAGGCGAGCTTGATAGCGACGTGATCGAATACGTGTGCGGCCACCGGTAAAACCCACGGTGGCCAGCGCCATCATCCGCAAGGAGCTGGTCAAAAACGTGTAGGGAGCGTGTAGCAGGCCTCGGAAGGGTGGCGGCTTTTTTGTTGACATGGTACGAAGGTTCGGGTATAACTGAGAACATGGAGTTGAAGATAGTTTGCAGAGCGTCTGCTTTGAAACATGGAGTAACGGAAGCAGATATTCGCCATGCCTTTAAGACGGTCCGCTACGACGGACTTGTGAAGGGCTATGACAACAAGTTTTTGTTACTGGGCTTCGACACTAAGGCGAATCTCATTGAGGTAATCTACAATGAATTCGGCGAAGACGGGCTGAACGTGTTTCACGCCATGCCTTGTGCGCCTAAATATTTTTCGCTCTTACATTGAGGAGGTATTATGAACGAGATTGAAAAGATGACCGGTATGACCGATGCGGAAGCCGACGCCTGGGACGACTACTTTACCCAAAATCCGCCTGATGTGGATCCCGCCAAGAATCGTATCCTCACCGGCGAGGGCCCTGTTGCCCGCATGTCTCTGAGCAACCGCATTATAGGCGAGCTTGATAGCGACGTGATCGAATACGTGTGCGGCCACCGGTAAAACCCACGGTGGCCAGCGCCATCATCCGCAAGGAGCTGGTCAAAAGCGCGGGCGTGTAGCAGGCCTCGGAAGGGGGGCGGCGTTTTTGTTGACAGGGAGTGGGAGATGTGGGAAAATAGGGGTATCAGTAACAATACGGAGGTATGAATATGGGTACCGTGTATGAAGAGATCGTCCTGATAAACGGAGGCGATGTAGAAATGGTTGAGCGTGGATTTATGAAAGAGCCGCAAATCCGGCAAATAACCGTTACCGCGCTCGTGGATACCGGAGCAACGAATCTAGTCATTGGCGAGACTATTTGCCAAAAGCTGGGCCTTGCCATCAGAGAGACCGGGACGGTTACCGTGGCCGGTGGCGCGAAAGAACCATGCAAAGTTACAGCATCGGTCATTGTCCGCTG
>JAITNU010000143.1 GCA_031290325.1 Treponema sp. | reverse complement strand
AGTCTACCCTAATGATGTACTCCCTGATCATGGTGGATATCATACCATCCCTGGAAATATGTGTCAATGCCTAACACCATAAATTTGAGAAAAAAATCGCAGACAGCGTGGACAAGCAGGAATTTTTTGTTTGGAACCCCCACCGAGGGTTCTCCGTGCTTGACTTTTGTATTCCAGAGGATACACTATAAGCATGATAACGGTACATGAAACAGATGCTTTCAAGGCGTGGATTAAAAACCTGCGAGACAAAATAGCTCGGTCGATTATCAACGCTCGTATCCGCCGATTATCTGGCAGAAACTTCGGCGACGTGAAATCAGTGGGTGAAGGGGTGTCTGAATTGCGTATCGCGCATGGCCCTGGATACCGGGTCTATTTCAAGCAAGCGGGTACTGAAATTATTATCCTGCTTTGTGGAGGTGATAAATCGACCCAGAGCAGGGATATTGAAACCGCGAAAATACTCGCGCAGAATTAGGGAGGGGCATAGTATGAAACCTATAAAAACAACGGTATGGGATCCGGCGGAATATCTGGAGACGGAGGAGGAGATACAAGCCTATCTCTCTGATATTTTTGAAAGCGGAGACCCTGATCTTATCATTGCCGCAATCGGCGACGTGTCCCGTGCTCGCGGTATGTCAAACATTGCCGGTGATACTAACCTTCTGTGGGAAAGTCTCTACAAATCTTGCTTTCTGGAAGGCAATCCATCATTCGCAACAGTGGTCAAGGTTATGGCTTCTTTGGGCTTTGGGCTTGCGCCCAAGTTAAAGGCATCCTAATACTACAAGAAAATCCCCAAATTTGCAAAGGGAACGCCCCGGTACTGGTGGCGGTGAAAGTCTGTTTGTTCGCAGGTTTCTGCTGAATCAGGTCCCGCTTGCCAGCTTCCGTGCAGGGGCGCCGCCGGAAATGTCGTCCAGGAATTTGATCTCTTCGGCGTTCAGGTATTTCCGGTATTCTTCCTGCCGGTGTTCCTTAACTTTCGCCAGAACCTTCCGCTCACGGGAGGCTTCGAGGTAGATTTCCCGGGCTTCTTCGAGTTTACGCTTCGCTTTGGCAGCGTTTTCCAGAAGTTCAGCGCGGGTATTGTCCAGCCGCTGGATGTACCGGTCAAAGGCCAGAATCTCCGCTGTACCGTGGCTTGGGGAAAACCGCGCTTGTGCTACCTGGTCCCGTTCCGCTTTCACAGCCTCGATGGTGTGTTCAAGCTGGGTAAGAACGCCTACTGCCCTGCCGAGTTCAATCTTCGTTTCCTGTTCCCGGTATTCCCGGAGTTCCAGTACCTTCTCAAGACTGAAGGTAAACTGTTTCATAGCTGGTCATTTCCTCTGCTGGTATTTCGTCGCCGGAAATGGCGGCCATGGCGGTGAGGGTTTCCTGAATCGTGGACTTTTCGCCTACTCCCTGGATGAGGAATTGGTCGATGGCCCCGTGTTTTGCAATAGCTTCATCAATAGTCGGATTTGACCCGGTGTGGTAGGCCCCTACGTTGATAAGGTCCTCGTTCTCGGTGTATACCGCCATGAGACGCCGTAAGTACCCCGCCGCTTTATTGGTAACAGGACCTGAAACAACTGGGGCTAAACGGGAAACACTGGCAAGTACATCAATGGCAGGATAATGGTAGGCCTGGGCCAGGGACCGGGAAAGTACGATATGACCGTCCAGGATGCCCCGGGCCGTGTCGGCTACCGGTTCATCCAGATCATCCCCATCAACCAGAATAGTATACAAGCCGGTGATCGTTCCTTTTTCAGAGGAACCGCAACGTTCGAGCAATTTGGGCATGGTATCAAACATACTGGGGGTATAGCCCCTGGTCGCAGGAGGTTCCCCCACGGCAAGGCCGATTTCCCGCTGGGCACGGGCAAAGCGGGTAACCGAATCAAAGAGGAGCATCACATCCTGTCCCTGATCCCGGAAGTATTCTGCCACGGCAGTGGCCACATAAGCTCCTCTGAGGCGGGAGAGGGGGGGAGAATTGGAAGGGGTAACTATCAGGACGCTCCGGGCAAGCCCTTCTTTGCCCAGATCGTTTTCAATGAAGTCATTCACTTCCCGGCCCCGCTCGCCGATGAGGGCCACGACATTCACATCCGCATTGGTATTCCGGGCTATCATACCCAGGAGGGTTGATTTTCCCACCCCCGAACCGGCGAAAATGCCCAGCCGCTGTCCTCTGCCGACGGCCAGTATCCCGTCGATGGCCCGCACGCCGGTACTGATGCGTTCGGTTATCCGTCTGCGCTTTAAGGGGTCAGGAGCGCTTGCCATGGCCGGATAATGGAGACTTGATTCAATGTCCCCTTTACCATCACTGGGGCGTCCCTGGGCATCCAACACCCGGCCCAGTAATTTCTCAGAAACCGCTATTTCAAGACAGTTCCCTGAAGCAACTACCCGGCTGCCAATTTCAATCCCGGTGGTTTCCTGGTATGCCATGAGCTGGACTGTTTCATCCCGAAGCCCCACGACCTCAGCATGAATAAGACCAGGACCTTTGGGCGCTTCTATGCGGCACACTTCCCCGATGATAGCAGTAGGGCCACGGCTTTCTATGAGCAGGCCCTGCACTTTGGAAACATAGCCGACACATTTGATAGGATCTATCCGTTCTGTAGCGTGAAGGTATTTTTCAATAACCGTTTCCACTAGGCTTGGGTTCCTTCGTTTTTAGGAACCGGTTTAGGTTTAGAGGTGATCGGCACCATTTCCAGGATTTTCGCTTCCAATTCTGCAAGCTGACTGGAGATCCGGGCGTCAATCTCACCAAAATCGGTCTCAACGATACAACCCCCGGAATCCACTGAAGAATCTTCCTGGACCTGTATGGATTTAACCCCTTCCATCCGCTGGATAAAGTCTTTGATATGCTCGGTGGTCAGTTTTACATCTGCCAGATTGACCCGGATGATGACATTTCCCCGTCCCTTAACCTTTTTCAGTGCCTGGACCACATTGGAAAGGATCACATTACGCTGATTCTCGGAAATGACCTTGATCACCTTCCGGGACATAAGGAGCACCAGGTCTATGATCTGCTGTTCCGTTTCCACGAGAATCTCAGCCCGCTTTTCCTGTGCCCGTTCCAGCATGACCTGGGTTCTTTCAATGAGCCGCTCTACCTCGGCCTTGCCTTCGTTGAAACCTGTTTCCCGGCCTGCGAGCCGGCTCTGGGCTTCGGTATTTTTCCGCTCTCCTTCAATGGCGGCCCGGGACGCAGCCTCAAAGTCCGCCGCCTTTTGCCGGGCTTCCGCGAGGATCCCCTGGGCCTCATCTGCTGCCGCCTGCTTCAGGGACTGGGCCTCCCCGGTCTTCCGCTTGACTTCCTGAAACGCCGCGGATTCAGCGTCTGCAATGATCCGGTCTGCTTCTGCCTGAGCAGAACGAATCATAGTCTCCCGTTCAAAGGCCCATTGGCTTTTAAAAAGTTCCGCTTCCTGACGAAGCTCCTCTGCGGTGGGGCCCTGATATTCCACCACCTCTGTGGCTTCTTCGACTTCCTCTTCCCCCTGCACCGGATGATCCAGTGCGGTAAAAGATTGGGGAGATTCAAGGAATATCGTATTATTATTGAGGGTGACCTCACCGGATCTGAAAACCGCTTTTACCATGTATTATACCACCAATTCATCCTCTCCAGCCCGTGCGATGACAATTTCACCGGCATCTTCAAGGCGCCGGATAATCGCCACGATCTTTTGCTGGGCTTCTTCCACATCCTTTAAGCGGACCGGGCCCATGTATTCCATGTCTTCCTTCAACATCTGGCCGGCACGCTTACTCATGTTCCGGAAGATCTTATCCTGCACTTCGGTATCCACCGATTTGAGGGCCTTGGCCAGTTCCCCGGTATCCACTTCCCGCAGGACCTTCTGAATGGACTTGTCGTCGATCATGACAATATCCTCGAACACGAACATCCGTTTCTTGATCTCTTCTGCCAGTTCCGGATCGTTTTCTTCCAGGGTTTCAATAATCTGCTTTTCCGATGCCCGGTCAACCATATTGAGGATCTCGACGATGCTTTCCACCCCCCCTGCTGCGGTATAATCTTCACTGGACAGGGTGGATAGTTTCTTTTCCAGGACCCGCTCCACTTCCCGCAGGACTTCAGGACTGGTGCGGTCCATGGTGGCAATCCGCCGGGCCACATCGCTCTGGATCTCCTGGGGAAGGTTCTGGAGTATCACCGATGCCTTATTTGGCTCCAAATAGGCCAGGATAAGGGCCATGGTCTGGGGATGTTCTTGCTGAATGAAGTTGAGGAGGTGCGCCGGATCAGTACGGCGGATAAAATCAAAGGGCCTCACCTGGAGACTTGAGGTCAGACGGTTGATGATATCAATAGCCTTCTGGCTTCCCACGGATTTTTCCAGTACCTCTCGTGCATAATCAATACCACCAGTGGAGATAAATTGATTTGCCATCATTAGTTCCTGGAACTCCTGCAGAATGCCGTCTTTCTGGCCAGACTCTACGGTTTCAAGCCGGGCAATCTCAAAGGTAATGGTTTCGATTTCATCTTCCCGCAAATATTTAAATATTTCCGCAGATACCTCGGAACCCATAGTAACTAAAAAGACCGCAGCCTTCTGGCGGCCACTGAAATCCGTGTCGTCTTTTTTCCTGGATGTTCCGGCGGAGCCGGATAATTTTGCCATGCCTATTCCTCCAAAAGCCAGGTTCTGATGAGTTGTGCCACATCCTCAGGATGCTCCTTAGTCAATTTAATAATCCCCTCGTGGAGGTTCATGCGTTCCCGCTCTTCCACGGATATGGGTACTTCCTGATCTTCTTCCGCCTGCATAAGCGCACTTTCCCGGAGGGCCTGTTCCCGCCGGGAACGTTCATCTTCCGCTGCCCGGCGCCGCCGTTCCATTTCCCTCGAAATCGCCCGGAACAGGAAAAAGGCTACAATCAGGAAGACCAGCCCTCCAATGCCCCAAAAGAACAGGTTTTGTACCTGCTGGGTCTTGAAGTACTGGGCGTCTTTATCAGCATGCTCCTGGGTCCGGTCAAAGCGGATGTTCTGGACCGTTACCGAATCGCCCCGGGCGGCATTATACCCGATGGCATTTTGAATCCACTGCTGGGTTGCCCTGAGTTCCTCCGGGGGTATGGAGGTGTATTCCCGTTCTATCGAGCCATCGGGAAGCAACACGGGCTTCCGTTTTTCATCGTATTTCAGTTTCCAGGTACCATCGATATTCACGGACACCGTAACCCGATCTATGGTCGGACTCCGTTCTTCCTGAACAGAACGCTTGTTGAGTTCTTCATTAACAGTCTGGGTTTCCTGACTCACCTTCCCGACAATATTGGACATATCCCGGAATGCCGGCGCGGTCTGCCCTTCTCCTCCCGCAGGTCCTTCGGGGTTAATCCCCGTACCTTCCCAGGAGGTCTTCGAGGTGGTCTGGGACCGGGGTATGGACTGGACCCGCAGGGAATCATCATAGGAAAGTCCCGGGGTCTGCTCCTTTAGGGTAATGGGAAAAAATTCTTCAGTGCTGATGGCTTT
>JAITNU010000126.1 GCA_031290325.1 Treponema sp. | reverse complement strand
GCCCTCGGTAAGCTCGGCGACGATGTGTACCATCATACGGTGAACGCCAACGGACTGGTGCGCGATTTTTACGAGACGCTCAAGATTGGAACGAAGTCTGTTACGCGGCGCATCTTTCTCACCGGTATCAGTCCAGTGATGATGAACGACCTCACCAGCGGCTTCAACATCGCCACGAACCTTACACTGGAACTCGACTATAACGAGATGATGGGGTTTAGCCATGACGAGGTGGAGAGGCTCATTGACACGGCCGGCATCGACCGTCAGCTCTTCATAGGAAAAATCGATCTTGAACGGTATTACAACGGCTACCTGTTTAACAAAAGATCCGAAACCCGTGTCTATAATCCCACGATGGCGCTCTACTGTCTGAACCAAATTCAGCGGACACAGCAGCCGCCGGAAGAGATCAGTGATACCAACCGGCGTACCGACTATTCCCGCCTGCGCCGCCTCGCCGAGAACGACCATAACCGCAAAACCCTTGTCGAGATTATGAAGAACAGCGTCATCACCGCAGAGATCGCGAGTAGCTTTTCGATTGATGAGATGTACCGTGATCGGTATTTTATCTCGTTGCTTTTCTACATGGGTCTCATCACTATCGACCGTATTAACCGTGGGGCTACCATTCTCAGAATCCCGAACTACTCTATCAGAACGATCTACTGGGAATATCTGGAACAACTCACCCATGACTTGAACGCCGACATTATGATCGACGCAAGCGAGGAGAGCGCGGCTATTAGGGAGCTTGCGTATGATGGTAATCCTGTTCCGTACATCGACTATGAGAGTAAGCATATCTTTCAGCGCCTGTCCAACCGCGACCTCATAGGCTTTGATGAAAAATACATCAAGCTCATGCTGTTGAGCGGCTTGTTCCGCAGCCATCTTTATGTGCCTGACAGCGAACGGGAAACTGGGCAGGGGTATATCGACATTTTTTTACAGCGCAGCCCCCTTCTGCCGGAACTGCCTTATGAGTGGGTATGGGAACTGAAGTACCTCAAGAAGGGCGACGCTACCCCAGCGCTGGTGGAGGCAACGCTGGAGGCGGCGCGGGCGCAGTTGGAAAGATACCGGCAGTCGGCGCTGTTCGCCGGACGCAGTGACGTGAAGTTTGCCGCGCTGTTGTTCACCGGTAAAGACCAGTACCAGGTCGTCCCTTTGTGAATTTGAAAACGGCCACACGGAAGGATAAATTATACGCGTACGTTTCAATACTGGTGTGTGGAAATAGCGGAGCATAGTGCCAGGATAATTATGTGCAGGTGTTATTTCGAAATCTGAACGAGAAGGCTGCCTCAAGACTATCAGGAGCATTGGCGCGCTTACGAAATATTTATGAAAGGGGAATTAGAACCGCTTTGTGTGTTCAATTCGGGTGGTTCCGAAGTTAAAGCTCTATAAATTCTGGGAAAAACTGCACCTATAAAAAATGAAAAAGGCCCGCCAATCGGCGGGCTTTTTTTATTTTCTTTCTACCGGTCCTTGCACACCTTACACTACCCGATTCGTGTTCTGGTCTCAGATCACTGCCCGGTAGTACCCGCACTTGAGGTACAATGATTCATCATACCCCAGGAGAATCGGATGATCCGGGGCTTGATACCGGAAATCAAGCATCACGAGGCGGCGTTCTGCGTCAAGCGCAGCTTCTGCTATCATAAGCTTGAAGCGGCTCTCATCCAGGGCCTGACTGCAAGAACAGCTTACGAGGATGCCGCCGGGGGTGAGGAGCTTGAGGGCGCGGAGGTTAATCTCCTTGTATCCCCGGAGTGCCCCTTCCAGGGCGGAACGGGTTTTGGCAAATGCCGGGGGGTCCAGGATGATGAGGTCAAACCGTTCTTTGGCCCGTTGGTATGAACGGAGCAGGTCAAAGATATCGGCTTGAACCGTGGTAAGTTCCACCCCGTTGAGCCGGGCGTTTTGCGTTGCCATTTCCAGGGCCTCCCCGGAACTATCCACGGCAAGTACCGAAGAGGCGCCAAAGCGGGCAGCGTGGATGCCGAAACCGCCGGTATAGGCGCAGGCGTCCAGAACCCTCACGCCCTGGGGGGAACTTGAGGTAAGACCCTGGGCATAGCAGGCGGTCAGGAGCCGGTTTTTCTGCTGGTCCAGGAAGTGGCCTGTTTTCTGTCCATACTCCAGATGAACCGCGAAGGGGAAGCGGTTCTCAAAGATGATGATCCCCGCTGAGGGAAAACTCCCCTGGATAAGCCCTTCCTTGAGGGGAAGCCCCTCCAGTTCCCGGACCTTGGCTCCGGATTTTTCGATGATCCCTGCGGGAAGTCCCCAGGGAGCGGCCAAGACCTCTTCCAGGGCGATGAGGATTTCTTCCCGGCGCATATCCATGCCGTAGGTGAGAAACTGTACTGCAAGCCAGGATTGGGGCGGGCCAAGGGCGGATTTGGCCATATCAAAGGTGATGGGTCGTTCCGGGAGTGCGGCTTCAAGGGCTTCCCGGGGCCAGCCCACAAAGCGGTCGATGATGAGACCAGGGAGAAAGTCAGCCTCCCCGAACACGAGGCGGACGGATTCCTGGGTCAGGTTATAGGTGCCCTGAACAATCCTGCGGGCCATGGCCTCACGGATGCGGCGCTTGAAAAAGCCCTTATCCACCCCTTCTTTGGAAGGGCTGTAGATTCGGGCAAGGATCTTTGAATGGGGATTTACCAGTGCTCTGCCCAGATAGGTTTTTCCCTGGCTTTCCACATCTGCAAGCTCCCCGGGAGCCAGGTCCACCGGTCCGGCGGGGCCGAGGATACGGGCTACTTCGTTATCATAGACCCAGGGGTGGCCAGCCAGAATACGCCGTTCTTCGCCGGATTTCAAAATAATACGTTTCATGGAGCATCATAACGGTAAAAGCCTGGGTGCCGCAATGGTGCCTGCCATCAGTTCTCTGGTGAAAATCGGGCCTGAATTTCTCTGAATAATCCCCGGCGGCTCCCTTCCAGCGTATTGATCATCTTTTCCAGATTGGAGCGGACTTCACTCTGCATAAAAAGCTCCCGCTCTTCAGAGGGCAAGTAATTGGTCAATCCCTTTAAGTACTTAAAAAGCCCGGCAAGGGTATTTTTTTTGATGCCCCAAAGATCCCCTTCCAAGGAAGCCGGCGGGACAGCGGCCTCAACAAACGAGATTTCAGCTTCACCCTTAATTATGGGGATCATCTTGATAGCGTCAAAGAGGCGCAAGACATCAGTCACCCCTACCTCGGCCCAGATGGTTGAAGTCATCCCCGCATCAAGGACCTCCTCCACGTGCTGTCCCCGCGGACGAGAGTCGATATGTTTCAAGGCCCGGTTCAGATTGACCGCGGCCTTTTCATAGGCCGAATCCAGCTCCAAGGCCCGGCGGTAATGCTGAATCGCCTCCTGGACATAGCCTCGATCTTCGGAAATGACCCCAAGGTTGTTCCAGGCATGGATATCATGGGGGGCCTCTTCCAGGATGCCGGCAAAGGTAACCTGGGCTTCGCTATATCGACCCCGCTTAAAGAGGAGTACCCCCAGGTTATGGAGGGGTTCAGACCAGTGGGGCCGATAGTAGAGGGCTTCGTGGTATTCATTGGCAGCTTCCTCCAGGCGGCCATCAGCTTCCAGGACTACCCCATAGTTAAAGTGGAGTATCGGATCCTGGGGAGCTACGGCAAGCCCCTGGTGCAGCACATGAGCGGCCTTGGTATAGTCATGGGAGTCGGCATAGACGATACCCAGGTTATTGTAGGCTGACACGTAATCAGGCTCTAGTTCAATGACCTTGGCATAGGCCATGATCGCGGCTTTCAGGTTGCCGAGCTTCCGCTGGATGTTCCCAATCGTATAATAACATACAACCCGGTTAGGATCGACATCCAGGACTTCCGTAAAGGTTACCAGGGCATCCTGTAGTTTGCCCTGACGATAATAGAGGATCGCCACATCATAGAGGGCTTCACCATGCTGGGGATTATGCGCCAAAATACGATTAAACGTACGCACCGCTTCATCCAGCTTCCCGGTCTTTGAGAGGGTGATTCCCAGGAGCAACTGGCCTTCCCGATCATCCGGCGCCTCGGAAACATAGTGTTTCAGCAGGCCCTCAGCCGTTTCCCATGCACCGGCCTTGACCGATACCCGAGCGCGCTCCAGGGTATCGCTTACATCTGACTGACTCATTCAACCATCCTTAAGGGTCGCGCCGTTACTTCCCGGGAAGACTCTCCTATGTGAAACGGATCCCGGCGATCATAGGCGGCCACCACAAAATAGTAAAGGGTACCATTCTTCAGTCCGTCGATATGTACGGAAGTACGTTTCCCCACGTCTATGGGTGATACACCAAGGATGGCACCTTCGCCAAAATAATCACCCTGAGTCGTACCATAATACACCAAATATCCCGCCACATCCGTATCAAGACTGTGCTTCCATGATAAATCCACTGCCCCGTCTCTGGCAAGAGCCGTAACCAGGGATGGGGAGCGGGGAGGCTCATCCGGCCGGTACACGATCCTTATGGCATCCAGGTAGGGGGTCGTTTCCCCATCCTGGCTGGGATAGAACTCTGCCGCAACCTGAACAAAGCGCCCCCGAACATTGGTAAGCTCCGTTCCCGGAACAAAGGGCTGCCACTCAACCCCGGTCCAGCGATAGGGAGAGTCTGCGGCGCGGATAAAGAAGTGGAGAGCCGAATCATCGGGGAAATGGAAATTCCCGTTCCCCCGGTATTCATTCCGCATCACCTCGCCGGAACCTGCGGTTCTTCCCCCAAAGACCTCAACCTTGAGGACCGTACTGTTCCCCTCCCCCAGGTCTATGGGCTGGGTTTCCGCACGCCCCCCGGGACTGGGGTATTTCCTCGTAACCGGGTCAGGGACAAAGTGGCTGTATACCCTGAATTCATCCAGTAAGCCCACAAAACGCCCCCCCAGTACGAGACTACCCTGCTCCCCGATGAAGGGGTTATACACCTGACCCCCTTCCCTGCTGGTGGAAGTAACATAGATGATTTCCTCCAGGCGGCCATTAACAAGATACTCCAGAAGCCCGGTATCAGCATCGAAGCGAAGGAGATGATGGCTCCAGGTTTTCGGCACTATCGGCGTCGAACCATTGATCGATATCCTGGTCCGGCTATCATCAGCGGCAATGCAAAAGAAATCCAAAAAGGTCCAGTGCATCCGGTTCCGGGCAACGGTACATTGGATCTCTTGCTGGGTATAGTCCCCCTGGCCCTGGTTCCGGGAGGCGGTCCACCGGAGGATCAGCTCACCGGTTACCATATTCACCGGGTAAAGCCAGAATTCCACACTGAAGTCCTGGAGTATCCGGCCTGGGGCGAACAATGCATCCTTCCCCGGCATCAACATCAGGGGACCTGAACCCTTTGTCCCAATCCCTGAGAACATGGCCGCCCCGGTGCCTGCCCGTGCCAGAAGCCGGTTTACCACCGAAAGCCCTGGGGATACCACGACCTGGTAATGGCCGGTCTGGTCTTTGAAAAGTTCAGGACCCGCTTCATCAAAAGAGAGGGCCATATCCAGAGAACCTGCGGCATCAGACCGGAAGGCAGATGAAAGGGCCAGCACCGGATTGGGCCGTACTGAGGATAATTCGATAATACCCTCCCGGTTCTCCACCACATTCCAGGTCTCCCCGGCACCGATAAGAATAGTCTTTTCCCCCAAGGCCCCAAGACTACCGGAAATCAGAAAAAATATATATGCTATGAAGGCACCAGCCGCTTTGTTCCGCATGATTGTATATTATATTATATATATATCGGCGGGGAATATCCATGAATGATGAAGGGTTTTCAAAAAATTATAGCACACTCAAGGCCATTGCGCGGGAGGCTCCCCTGGAACCAGGGGTGTACATCTGGCGGGATGATGAAAACCGCATCATCTATGTGGGCAAGGCCAAGGCCCTGCGGAACCGGCTTTCAAGTTACTTTTCAGGGACCAAGGATGTGAAGACCGCCGCGCTCCTCAAACATGCCGGCTCCATTGAGACCATCATCGTTGCCAATGAATACGAGGCCCTGCTCCTGGAAAACACCCTCATCAAGCAACATTCCCCCAAGTACAATATCAACCTCAAGGACGGCAAGACCTACCCGGTCATCAGGATCACCGCCGAGGTGTTCCCACGGGTGTTTCGAACCCGCCACATCATTGAGGATGGTTCCTCCTATTTCGGGCCTTTCCCCAAGGTCCAGGCGGTGGATACTATGCTGGAACTCATCGAAAAGCTCTTTCCCCTGCGGAAGTGCCACCGGTTCCGTAAACGGGAAAACCCCTGCATGTACTACCACATCAGCCGCTGCCTGGCCCCCTGCTGCGGCAAAATCAGCGGAGCAGCCTACGACGCTGAGGTGATGCAAGTGCGGAAGCTCCTTTCCGGGGAGACCGAATCCCTCATCATGGACCTCAGCGAGAGGATGCACGCTGAGGCAGCGGCCCTGCATTTTGAAGGGGCGGTCCGGTTTCGGGACGTCATCAGGGCCATTGAGAACCTGGAGGAGGACAATTCCGTGGTGGACTTTGCCCCTGAAGGCCGGGATTACATTGCCTGGGCAAGCGAGGGGGTACTCACCACGTTTACGGTGTTTTCCATGCGGGAAGGCAAGATGACTGGCCGGGAACTCTTCCGCACCCGTTCAGCCGCAGAGGAAGCCGAATCCCTGGAAACCTTTGTCGCCACGTACTACACCCCTGATCGTCCTCCTCCCCCCCAGATTTACGCCTCCTCCATACTCCATACTCACGCCTCCCTCCTCCAGTGGTTCACCGGCCACTTCAGGTATGCCCCCCAGTTGCTTCTCCCCAATGAGAAACGCCATGAGGCGATTCTGGCTATGGCCCGGCAGAACGCCCTGGAGGACCTCCGCAAGCGGGTCAAGGAGCGGGGGGCCGGGCCTGCCCTGGATGAACTGGTCCAGGCTCTGGGACTTCGGACGCGGCCGGAACGGATCGAGGGCTTTGATATTGCCCAACTCGACGGTAAACACCCGGTGGCTTCCCTTATTGCCTTCAGGAACGGTGTGCCGGACCGGAAGAACTACCGCTCTTTCAAGCTACGCACCGTGGTCGGGGTGGTGGACGACTTTGCCGCCATGCGGGAAGCGGTACACCGCCGCTACTCCCGGCTCATCAGGGAGGGGAAGGAACTCCCGGATCTGGTGCTCATCGACGGCGGCATCGGCCAGGTAAACGCCGCCAAAGGGGTGCTTGACGAGCTGGAGGTGGACTGCGATGTAGTGGGCCTTGCCAAACGGGATGAGGAACTATGGCTCCCCCACACGGGGGAACCGGTGCGGCTTTCCAAACGCTCCGAGGCATTGAAGGTGCTGCAATTCCTCCGGGACGAGACCCACCGGTTTGCCACGTCTTTGAACCAGCGGCTCAGGTCCGGGGACCTCGCCTTCCCGGTCCTGGAATCGGTGGAGGGGATAGGTCCCAAGCGGGCTGCGGCGCTTATGAAGGTCTATGGCAGTCTTGAAAAGATAAGCGTTGCAGCTCTAGAGGATTTGATGGTCCAGGCCGGTCTGAACGAAAGCACGGCCCGTGCGGTCCGGGCGGCAGTCAACCTTGCCCTGGAAAACCAGGAGGCAGCGAAGCAGCGTTTTGCCCGGGGACTTGGCCGCGCAGCACCACGGGAGCGGTACAACGATACGGTGGCCCTGTCTCCAGGCGCGGTTCTGGCTGCCGAAGCCGGGGCAGATTACGGCGCTCCTCCTTTCAACACATCGAAGAGCGACATTTTGACCACGAATGACCACTAACTCAGCGAGCTTTTTCAATGCCTTGATGACCTTTCTGAATGATATGGCTATAAAGATAAAACACATCATTATTTTATAATAAAAAAAGGTCCACGGATTACGCGGATTTTCGCGGATTGGAAGCGATAATCCGCGTTAATCAGCGTAAATC
>JAITNU010000114.1 GCA_031290325.1 Treponema sp. | reverse complement strand
GGGGTGTATCCAACAGGGTGGAAGTGTGATAGCGTGGGCGCATGGAAGAAAACAGAAAAAGCGTGTATATCGAAAGTACAATACCCAGTTACGCGACAGCGCGGGAAAGCGCCAATGCCCTGAACCTTTTGAGGAAGGCGCAGACCAGGGACTTTTGGGACAATTACCGGCAAAGGTACAAGCTGTATGTGAGCCAGGATGTATAATTATAAGCACGGACTGTGGACTCCGGCGCTGGTAACACCGGAAACGCTCCACCGTATATTAAAGCAGGAGGAAAACAATGATTAACGATGACCTGTACGAAGACGAAGTGATGAGGGATGTGTGGGAGCGGAAAGCCCAGGTTTCTGCGGAGATGGCCGACTGGGAAGCTTACTGCAAACGCCAGCAGGAAGACCGCCTCCGCCTGGAAGCGGAAGGATGGAAGTTCGTCAGCCCCGAAGATTGCTCTGCACGCCAAACCGATACCCTGGGCGTAGAACGATGAACCCTGGCGCGGACTGGCTTTTGCAACATTGAAGCAGGGGCGGCGGTGCGGAAATTTGATAAATCCTGCCTTTGCATGGGGTATTGAAGCGGGATCGACGCGTGTGAGGGAGGCGATTGCCATGCTTCCGGGGAAGTAATGAACCGGCGTATACCGGTTCATAAATACACCTGCGCTTCTACCGTTCTAGCAGGGCTTCCAAGTCCAACTCTCCGGCGGTGCACGGCATACTTACACCCCAGTTTTCCAGTACCTCCGGGTGTACTTCCCCAAACACACCAATACGCTCCCCCTGATACCGGATCGCCGCTGCTCTGCCGGGGATGAACCGGGAATCCGCCGACTCCTCCACCTCGTATTCCCGGGAAAGGTAATAAAAGAGGGTTTGCAGTTGCCCTACAACAGTATTGAAGTTGGCGTCCTGAGCGGCGTGGAGAAACCCCGCGTACTGACGGGTCCGGGTACCGTAGTTTTCCGTTGGCTCCCGGTAGGCCACCTTGCCGATCTCGAAGATCCGGTGGGGATAGACCGAGTGGCCGGACACGGCCTCACTCATCATGAGGGAAGCCAGCACCGAGTCCCGAAGGTACTCGTAGTTCTCGGTCATGGGGTTGGCAATGCGGATGATCCGGCTGCCATCCCCCCGCATGTTCTCCACCAGGTCCTTCCGGCAGCCCAGGTAGTTGTAGATCAGCTCCTGATAGCCCATGCCCACTAGTATCTCCTTGACCCTGCGGCTGAAATAGGTAATCGGCGTGAGCCGCCCTACGGTGAAGTCCCGGGGGCGCGTTGGCGTAAAGGAGTTAAGTCCCCGGCCAATCATCACATCCTCAGCCACATCAGCGGCATGGAGAAAATCGTTCCGGTATTCTGGAGGATAAGCCCGAATCCCCTCAGTTTCGGTGGTTTCACCCCGTTCAACAGCCCGATCCTTTTCAGCCTGCACCCCCATCCTGGTCAGAGCGGTGATACATGCCTCGGCATTGAGCGACTCCCCCAAAAACCGTTCTATCCGGCCTAGGGAACAAAACACCGGTTCCTGGAAATAGCAGGGGGTGGTAACAGTACGCCCCAAGGGGGTGTCGTAGGCATATTCCACTGCCACCGGCTCAATGGTGTAGCCCTGGTCCGCGAGGTCACAGGCCATGATGGAAGCTGCCAGTGTTACCGAGGGCTGGTCCGTACCGGTGAGTTCTATGAAGAGGTCTGTGTCCCCCACCTGGACCGCCCCCAGATCCGCTGAGTTGATGATCGGCGGATAGGAGAGGATGCCGCCCCTGGCGTCCACCAGCAGGGGGTGCAGGGGTTCGTGTTCCTGGATAAAGGCGTATTCCCTGCCCTTGGGGTGCTGCTTGAGAATTTCCCGGAGGGTGAGGGGCACATCCCACTGGAGGGGCACAAAGGAAACCGAATCAGGGTCCACCGCCTTGTAGATGATGGGCCATTGGATAATGGCAATGCGGTACAGGCCCATGGAAATGGTCCGCCGCTTGCGGCCAAAGTTCCAGGCCAGCTTTTCCTGGGTCTGGATCATGTCCCGGAGGGACGCATCGGTGATCCCCTTCCCCAGGGCAATGAACCCCGCGAGGTAGGGCCGCACTCCCTGGACCGTGGCCTCCACCAGCACCTTCCAGTCCGCCTTTCTGCTTTGGCCAGGATATGAAAAGAAGGGGTACTCCGGCCGCTTCCCGCCGTTATGTATACGGAGCTGCCGGGCGCACCCCGCAGTAGCCCAGAGGTCGGGCCGGTTGGTATCATTCAACTCGATCTTGAGGGTACGTTCCGCCGCGGGAAGCCCCTTGTCAGAATCCTCGTCCAGTTCCGCCTTGGCACAGGTGAGGGCCTCCTCAAAGGCCTCCCGGCTGTCCCAACGGCGGCCCGCCAGGGTATAGAAAATGTCCTCGTTTACTTCGATTTTAGGCATGGTAGCATAATATAAGATATAAGGGCGGTGCCTTTCAAGCGGTTTTTCTCTATTATTTTTTTTAGGAAATGAACCGATGAACCGAAAACTTGTTGACACAAAATATTGATTGATGTATA
>JAITNU010000074.1 GCA_031290325.1 Treponema sp. | reverse complement strand
ACGGATGTTTTGAAATCGTCCGGATTCATGGGTTTTATAGGCGCCCAACCAATACAAACCAAAAACGATGGGCAAAAAAAGCGCAAAATCAAGGGAATTGAAAAACATCCCATACCGCCTTACCGAGTTTAATCTTTCCTATGATACCATCATAGATATTTATAAAATGACATTACCATATTCAAAAATATATGTCAACATCATATTTTTAAAATATATGATATTATCATAACTTTCATAATGTGAAGGAAGCCAATGATGACTTACGGAAGATCCTTTCCCAGAATATCAAGTTTGCCCGGGAAGCCCTGCATATTACTCAATCAAGGCTGGCGGAATATGCGGATATTTCTCTCCCGTACATGACAGATATTGAGCATTGTAAGAGCTGGGTAAGCGATAAAACCCTGAAAAATATCGCCAGGGCGTTGAACATGGAAGCCTATCAGCTTCTCATCCCTTTAAGAAACATAGAAAAAGAGCCTGGTATGGAACATGACAGGGAAACCCAGATTTTAGGGCAGATTGCAGAATTGATTAGCCACGAAAAGAACGTACTCAAGAAGAACGTCGATGAAGCTATGGACGGCTTAATGGGGCAGATCATACGGCTCTATGCGGACCGTCACGATCAACCTGAGCCGAAAATGACGGCAGAACCATAAGCCTCCGGATTTATTCTATACTACTCCACAGCCCCCGATTTTTGTTCTTGGCATCCGCCTCCAGGGCCTTGAACTCTTCTATAAATTGGAAGGCATAGCTGATGTAGGCATGACCGTAGCCTTCCCGGACTAAACTGGCGTTGAAACATTGGCCATCTTCAGTATAAATGTAGGCCAGAAGCCGGCCATAACGATCCCGCAGGTCCCAGTCAAAGGCAAGGTAGACCTGCCTGTTGAGGAGCCGCTCCTTGGTAAAATTGCTGGCCTCAATACCGAAATACTCTACCGGTCGCTTGGGGTGCACTGTTTCCGGGGTATCTACCCCGATCATGCGGATGGTCTCCACGGTCCCCAGGTCCTTGGGCGGATTCGGGATCCGCACCCGCACGGTATCGCCATCAACATGACCGACCACTTCCGCCTTGACCATCCGGGAAAGCGCCGCTTCCGTGGTCTTCGTAAGATGGGCCGTGTTTACCCGGTATAACGGCTGGGCAGCCCCGCCGGTTCCGGCGACAAATACCGGAGGCTTGCAGACAGAACACGGCTCATAGCCGGAGCGGACCGCATCCCCCAGGGTTACGGCGATCTTCGAACGGGCCAGGGATGAACAGCCGTCATTATGGTACTTTTGCCCCGAATTGGTCACATAGACCGTAACATCCCCGGCCCCAGGGAAGAGCAGAACGCCTACCAGCATAAAGACAATGCCCAGTATGAACCTGATCCGGTTCATTGTTTCAATCCACGCGCTCGCATGGGGCGCGACCAAACGCCTTTCTTCACGGTGGGGATAATTTCTTATATGATACATTTCATGGATTTTAAACTATAAATACACTACTATACAAGTATTATGAACAAAAACTCTATAGCAAGTGTTTTTTTGTACCGGCTCACTGGTGATAGGTCCCAGCTCCTTCTTCGGCTTCCCAGAGGTGAAGCCCAGCCGGGCGGGTGAAACTGCCGTAAGGGTTTTATGGTTACCACCAGATTTACCGTATGAAAACGGTGAAAAGAGGGGTAGTACCAAGCGGTTCCCACCACTTCACTGCCGATAATCGTTTTGTTCGATACCACGCCCTGGGGATCACGGTACCGGGCATGGGTAAAGGAATAGGAATCCCAATAACGGCTCTCTGTTTTTTGCAGTAACACATCAATACCCCAGATCCTGCCTTCCCCATCAAACCGGTACACCAGTTCTGCACCCTGGGATTGTACGTCCAGGGAAGTGTAGGTCCGGTCAAACACGTACTTGAAATACCCTTCGATGTTCAAACGCAGCCCCGGGGAGAATTCCAGGGAGGTCCCGGCCAGACTTGTCCATGAACGGGTGGGCTTCAGGTCAAAGACACTGTGCCGCTTTTCCAGGTAATGCAGACTTCACCGAGGAAAACAGCCCCGTTCCAAGGGTAAGATTCAGGCCTTCCAGGGGACCTTTGTTTTGCAGAATATGCCAATCGAGGTTGAGCCGGGGATTCAAGACCGGCATGGTTTGGATGCTAAAGTCATCTCCTATGAGGTAGCTATGATCAAGTCGTAAACCCAGTTCAGTACCGAATACCCGGTTTGGGGAAGTATACTCAAGCAGTGTATAAGCTGCGGAAGAAAAGGCGTCGTTATGCACATCTGCGGTAAAATCCAGAGCCATGAGGGGATTTTCAGGGGATCCCAGCTTGACGAGCTGGCCAGGTTCATAGTCATGCTGATTAAAAGACCACTGGGAATACAGCTCCTGGACGCCGGCGGCAATGAGAAAGCCCTTACCCAGCTCCCAGTCAAGATCCGCCCCTCCCTGATAATGGATAGTCCTATTGGTCTCGTGGTGATATGCATCCTGGTCAATCTGGTAAGAGGTTTTTGGCTCCCCGGTACTAGGACTATCCCCATAGATATCCAGAAAATCCTGAGCATACCGGACGCTGAGGGTATCCTTCATATCAATGTTCACGTTGGCTGCGCCCAGGCTGGTTTTAACCACCATGGTATTCAGGGGATTCATCTGCAAACCGGTGATCAGAAACCCTATGGTATTATCAAAGAAATGGCTCAAAGAGGAGGTTCCCGATAAGGTCCTCCCCTGCGATTGCCACACCTCGTCCCGGAGCGACTGCCCCGGTTCCCGCGGCCTCAAGGACCAGTTCCCGGTTTTCCAGGATCCCCGCAAGGTGCAGCCCGGCAATAACCACCGTTTCCCTCAGAGGAATGAGTACGCGCAGGGCTTCATAACCTGGATACGTGATGGTAATGACCACCGGAGCCTCATCGGGAACCGGCACTATGCAGACCCCTTGCTCATCAGCGGTATATTCCCCGCTATCTGAACGGGGCGCCCTCAAGGGGTACTCCCACATCCGCATCCTGAACCGTAATTTCCACCGCCCAGAGAGGGGCAGAGGACAAGGCGAACATGAGCAAAACCAAGGTAACCAGCATAGTATCCTTTTCAAAACAGACAATATAAAAATATACCATAATTTGCAGGCTTGCAGGATTCCTTATTTGAGGCTATAGTAAAATTATTCATGACCATAAGCCAGGAAGACGCCCTTTACGAATTTCTCGAAAATGTTACCGGACCTTTTTCCCCGGAGGATGTGGTAGCCCATATCCGCAAGAAATCTCCCCAGCGAACGGGACGCCTGGCGCTGGAGATCACGTCCCTCATTAATTCCCGGAATATTGCCTTTCGTCTGGACACGAAAAAATGGCTTTCCCGGCGGGGTTGTTTTGAAACCGTGCCCTTTGTCATCAGTCCCACCCGGCTGGAACTGCTCAACGGCATCCTGATCCCCGGGCACCGCTGTATCCCCTTTGCGAATCCTGCGTTACTCCCCCAGGAATATACGTTTTATTGGAAGGGCGCCCCCCTCCCCTTTACCACCAGTGAAGGGTCGCCGGAAGAATTCTACCCCTATTACAGTGTGTTTGGGGAAGAGTACGCTCCCCAGTACGTGGCCCGGGACAATCCTGAGAATGAAGCCGCCTATAACTGCGACCCCTACGAGGATCCGCCGGAAGTCTCCATTCAGACCCTGGACATGCGGAACCTCTACCGGGAAACCGCCTTTGTACCAGGGGATCGTTTCGTGGTCAGGACCCTGAATTGGAAGATCGGCATGTTTGAGCTTGAGCGGGTTGGCAGGGACGCCTGGCCGGAGGCTGATTTAGATGCCTGGGCTAAAGCCGCTGAAAACGGGTTTGCCGAGTCCTTTGCCGTTTTAGGTCCGGGAAGTTCCACAGAAGAACAGATCGCCTATGCCTACTGGTACGGCGGTAAACGGATGCAGGATATACCGGCCTTCGCCCTGGAGGATTTTCTCTACGAGAAAACCGAGGGAGTTGAAACCGTGGGCTACGGCATTGAGACCCGTTTCTGGTATGCAGGGAAGGAAATCCCCGACCGCAAGGAGATTGAAGAAAGCCGGACCCTGCCGGATCGGACTATGATCGAGGATCTCCTCTTGCAGAAAAAAATCCCCATCTCCGAATATGTGGTACAGTCCTATGCGCGGGATGCCTTTTTCCGTAATGATCTGGATCTCCCCCGGATGATGCGGCGTATCGTCCCTCCCTCGATATCTATGACAAAACGAGAGTGGGATTTCCTGGCTGAGTATGTGCTGGAAGTGCAGGAAGAATACCATCAGACCTATAGCCTTTTTTTGGATAAGTCCATGGGCCCCATAAGGCAGCGGGTAGGGGAACTACATACAGCGGTCATTAATTTGACCGCCCGGCTGTGCAAGGGGGAGATTGATACGGCCTGGCTGCCGAAACATACCTTCATCATCCTCTCTCAGATACAGGAACATGCTGCCGGCGTGATGGAAGACCTGGACATCGACGAATCGCCTCTCGAAGCGGAACTGGAGGCCCTGGATAATTCCGTGGATAGCATGATTGAGACCTATGAGGACATCAAGGAAATGATCGAAGAGGCCCTGGATAGTTTCAGGCAGAATAACCTCTCAGTGGTAAGGCCCCACCGTGAAGAAACCGGAAGCGCCCTGGATATCCAACTCAGCATCAGTGGAATCAATGTCTGGCGCCGTATCATCATCCCCGAAACCTACCGACTGAGCGATCTGCATCGGGCTATTCAGGGGGCCTTTGAGTGGCAGGGACGATATGAGTACCGGTTCACGGTGCACACGGATAACCACCCTGCTGCCCCTGATACGGGGCTGGATTTGAACCTCAGCGTGCATGAACTTTCCACCCAAGGTACCACTGAAATTTTCTATAATTACGGAGCCAAATGGACCGTAACCATCATGCTCCTCTCCCAATCCGATGCCCACCGTAAAAAATCGCTCCACTGTGTCGCCGGTGCCGGTGCCGCTCCACCTGAAGACATTGACGGCCCGCTGCGGTTCAGGAAGTATCTAACCACCCTCACCCGAGGCTCCCTTGCTGAAAGGCAGGGGGCTTTACGGATATTAGGGCAGGATTTCGATCCTGAATTTTTTGATATTGAAGCATGTAACCGGAGTTTACAAAACAATGAACGAACCAATTAAAACACCGTGGATTCAAACGGATCTGGTTACCCTGATTGAGCGGGGCAGAATAGTCCACGATATTTCAGGGGCCACCCCTAATGAGGTACTGGCAAGCATCGTCTATAATCCCCAACTCCCCGGGTGGGTGAACCGGAATGAACTTTTGCAGGCAGTCCTTGAGCGGGAAACCCTCATGCCTACCTCCATCGGCAAGGGGATCGCCCTGCCCCATCCCCGGAATCCCCTTGTCACCGATATCCAGGAGCAGTTTGTTACTATCGCCTTCCCAGAGCATCCGGTGGATTGGAAGGCCCTGGACAGCAAGCCGGTACATACGGTCCTGCTCATTGTGTCGGCTTCCGCAAAACTGCACCTCCACACCCTTTCCTGGATCAACTTCTTCTGTCAGCAGGAAGTTTTCCGGGAACTCCTTGAACGGCGGGCTTCCCAGGAGGAGCTTACCACGCTTATTCAGCAAGTCGAAGCTGCCTGGACCTGAGCATCAACATCCAACCCGTCAAGAGGGGCTTGAAAATCGGGGAACCGGGCCATTGCTCTCAGTTCAGTTTTCCCGGAATAGTCTTCCCCTGGAAGAATACGAACGTTTGGTAGAGTACATTCCGGTGCACGGGTGATTAACGAGGCAATTCCCATTGCCGGTGGGATTTTTGTGGAAGGAGATACGACCCCCCTCCACCGGCCCGGAACTGGTCATTACCGGCGGTGCGTATTTGGGAAACATCACCGTCCGGGTGGGGACGCCCCTATAATGCGTTTAGATAGGGGAGGAGTTTTTCCTGCCATGCCTTCGCTTTTAAGATATAGGCTTTGATGCCCAGATCCTCCAGGGCACGCTGTTTCTCCGGGGATTCGTCAGCGGTAAGGACGATAACCGGAATCTTATAGGGCACGATCTGCCTGATAAAATCCTCACCATTCATGTCAGGAAGGGATATTCCCGTAATAACCAAAGCAACATCCCCGCCCTTAACCGCCTCAAGGGCCATGCTTCCCTGATCATAGCTCACTCCCTCAAATCCTTGTTCAGCAAGGAAGGTCCTCACCAATCGTCTGAAAAATTCGCTATTATCAGTATGAACAATCTTTCTCATATATACTCCTCATAAGTTTCTTAGCCGTATTTTACCCTATATGCGCCGGTCTTGACTACTTCGCGAGCGGAGAGGTTACGATTCCCTATCCCGTAGTTACTTCCGGTCCTCCCCGTACTGCCACTATCCCCTGGTTCTTATCAATTCCCCTGAGCGCGACGCAAAACGATTTCTGGTTAGCCGTTACGGTAACCGACGGCAATAACCTTCACCAGGGTCTTTCTTCAAGCCGCCGCCGGTGCGGAATGGTAAGGAGGATATTACGCTTGACCCTCTGGAAATAAACCTTGCGGGGGTTACAGTAGAATTTAGCAGTGCACCCGAAGATCAGACCATAGCGCTTACGGGCTTGAAGAATATCCTAGACTGGAGGAACAACACTTCCCTGATGATCACCGTATCCACCTTTACTGTGGACACTTGGCATCTGGATGGCGCGGAGATAAGCGGCACAGCCAATTCCCTGAGTAAAAGCGCCAGGGATTTCAGCCCCGGCATCCATACCATTACCGCCTTCGTAACCACCGGCGGGAAGACCTATTCAAAGACAGTGCGCTTTACGGTAGAGGAGGATCCCTTTGTAAATATCTCCGGTACGACGGTAACCGGCAGTGGGTCTGCCGGTGTATTTGTCGAAGGCCGCACGGTAACGGTAGATTCCTTTGCTATGGCGAGGTACGAAACGACCTACGAGCTGTGGTATGAGGTGCGGGTGTGGGCTTTGGCGCATGGATACACCTTTGCCAATACAGGTCGGGAAGGCAAGAACGGGGGCCTTGGAGACCCGCCCACGACTGCGAAGAATGAGCCGGCAA
>JAITNU010000199.1 GCA_031290325.1 Treponema sp. | reverse complement strand
TAAAACCAGATTTAACAGAGGGCGAAATTCTTCCCAATTGATATGCCCATCTATTGTTACCAGAGGGTCGCCGAGTTCAATCAACCGCACAAGACGTTCGTCTTCGTCAAATAATCCTTGCATGCCTGTTAGTTTACGCCGTTTCTTCTTCTTTGTCTAGGTTTTTAGACGTGCCCTTTACTCCTTCCTGGTTTCTGTATTGCAAAGGAAAAAAGGGCCACCAGTAGTGGGGTTGACGAAACCTCTGGATTAGCAGAATAGTATCGTGTGGAGGCCGATGATGCAATTCAGAATAGATAAAAAATCGGGCAATAAGCTGTCGGTTTTGGGATTTGGTTGTATGCGGTTCCCCAAAATCATGGGGGCTATTGATATGCGGAAAACCGAGGACCTTATCATGGGGGCCTGTAAGGGCGGGGTGAATTATTTTGATACTGCCTACCTGTATCCCGGAAGTGAGGAGGCCCTGGGCACGATCCTTGAGAAAAACAAGGTTCGGGATACGGTCTTTATCGCAACAAAACTCCCCCTGGTTTTTGTCCACGGTCATGATGATTTTGATAAATTCTTCAATAAACAACTGGAACGGCTGCGAACAGACCACATCGACTATTACTTGATGCACATGCTCACCGATATGGACCTCTGGGAATGGCTGCGGGCCTGGGGCATTGAAACCTGGCTTGCTGAAAAGAAACAGGCCGGCCAGATCCGTCAAGGGGGCTTTTCCTTCCACGGTACCCAGAATGAGTTCCTCAAAATCCTTGACGCTTATGACTGGGATTTCTGTCAAATCCAGTATAATTACACTGGTGAACAGTACCAGGCCGGGACCGCGGGCTTGCAAAAGGCGGCGGAACGCATGCCTGTGGTCATCATGGAACCCTTGCTGGGGGGAAAGCTGGCAACAGGGCTTCCGCCTGAAGCGGTGAACCATTTCAAGCACGCGAATCCTGAACTATCCCCTGCGGCCTGGGGTCTTAAGTGGGTGTGGGACCATGGGGAAGTTACCCTCCTCTTATCCGGTATGAATGAGGAGCGCCAGCTTGCGGAAAACATGAACCTTGCGGATACGAGTCTGCCGGGGACCCTTACCGAAGCGGAACATGAGGTCTATAGGCAGGTCCTCGCTGTGTTCAACGCTTCCTATAAAGTTCGCTGTACCGGCTGCAACTACTGTATGCCCTGTCCCCGGCACGTCAACATCTCCGGGTGTTTTGCCGCGTATAATGCATCTTTTTCTATGGGCTTCATCTTAGGGATGCAGCAATACGCCACCAGCACGGGGATAACTTCAGAGCAGATGAGCAGTCCGCGGTTCTGCGTTAAATGCGGAAAATGCGAATCCCACTGTCCTCAGCAGATCCCCATCCGGCAATCCCTGGAACTGGTGCGGAAGCGGATGGAGCCGTTCTGGATCCGGGGGGTCATAGCAGTGGCCAGAAAATTCCTGGGGAAGGGGCGTCAAAGGGCTTTATCATCATAAGCCTTTTATAGTAGCATGGAATCATAGGAGACTTCATGATTGTATGTTGTGGTGAAGCCTTAATTGATATGCTTCCCCTGAATGACGGAACGGGCTTTCTTCCCTGTCCGGGGGGCAGCCCCTATAATACAGCTATTGCTATCAGCAGGCTCGGTACGCCGGTGGGATTTCTGGGACGCCTTTCCACTGATTTCTTTGGGGAGCTTCTGGTAAACCATCTGATTGAAAATAAGGTGGAAACTGATCTGATCGTCCGGTCTGGGGAGAATTCCACCCTGGCCTTTGTCCGGCTTGACCCGGGGAGGGACCCACGGTATGTGTTTTATACTGAGGGAACTGCCGACCGTTCGCTTAGGCCTGCAGACCTTCCCATAACGCTGCCTGAGGAGACTTCGGGCATCCTCTTCGGCTCCATTGCCATGACTATGGAGCCGGTGGCTTCTGCCATTGAATCCCTGATTTTCCGGGAACATGGTGCGGTCATTTCGGTGGACCCTAATATCAGGCCTTTCATGATCGGGAACCGGGAAGCATATCTCAAGCGCTTTGAGGGTTGGGTTGCTGTTGCGGATATTGTCAAGATATCCGAAGCTGATTTTGCCTTTATCTATCCTGGGGCTCCTACGGAAACTGCTATGGAGCAGCTCCTCCGCCTGGGGCCTCGTGTGGTGGTTACCACTCTGGGGGCTGAGGGCGCGATGGCGCTATTCCGGCAAGATGATGGCGGCATCATCCGGGTGTATGCCCCGGTGGTCGATCTGCCGGTAGTAGACACCATCGGCGCCGGGGATACGTTTCATGGGGCCTTGCTCTCATGGCTGGAACGCGAGGGGAAGCTGTCCCGGGCTGCCCTTGCGTCCCTCACTGAGGAGGAACTCGCGGAAGCCCTGTTCTTTGCGAACAAGGCCGCATCCTTAGTCTGCTCAAAACAGGGGGCTAATCCGCCGACCCGTGCTGAGGTGGAAGCCCTCAAATTCGGGAATCATGGGGGGTAATAGGTTCGGAACCCTCTTCACCGTTACCACCTTCGGGGAATCCCACGGTGCGGCCTTAGGCTGTGTGGTGGATGGCTGTCCCGCAGGGCTTCCCCTGGGTGTTGAGGATATAGCACGGGAACTGCGGCGACGGCGTCCGGGGGGCGGCGGGGCATCCACTACCCGGGTGGAGGCGGATGAGCCGGAACTGCTCTCCGGTGTGTTTGAGGGAAAAACCCTGGGAACCCCCATTGCCATCATAGTCCGCAATACTGCCCAGCGTTCTGGTGATTACGATGCTCTCAGGGATGTATACCGTCCGGGACATGCGGACTGGACCTGGGAGGCCAAGTACGGCTTCCGGGATCACCGGGGAGGCGGGAGAAGTTCGGGCAGGGAAACCCTGGGGCGGGTCGCGGCAGGGGCGGTGGCAAAGGTGTTCCTGGGGGAATACGGCATCGCAATCCAGGCCTGGACCTCTTCGGCTGGGGGTATTGATGTTCCTGGCCCGGAAGATCCGGCCTTTGATCTTGATGAGGCTGAGAAAAATCCCCTGCGGATTCCCCACCGCCCTTGTGCCCAGCTTATCATGGAAAAGATAGCGCAACTCCGTGGCGAGGGGGACAGTGCCGGAGGGATCGTTTCCTGTTTGGTTACCGGGGTGCCGCCGGGCCTCGGTGAACCGGTGTTCGGGAAGCTTGATGCCCATCTGGGTGGGGCGCTACTCTCTATCGGCGCGGTCAAAGCCGTGGAATTCGGCGCAGGGTTCAGTTCGGCCTATACCCAGGGGTCCATGCACAATGACCAGCCCATAGCGGACCACGAAGAACGGGCTTACCGGCTTCCGCCAGGTGTACCGGCGCTGGGCTTTAAAACCAACAGGGCAGGGGGGATCCTGGGGGGCATATCCACAGGCATGCCCCTGGAATTCAAGGTGGCCTTTAAACCGGTTCCCTCAGTGGCAAAGGAGCAGCAAACCGTGGATCAAAGGGGTAACCTTCGGGAGCTGGTCATTCAGGGCCGTCATGATGTATGTATTGTAGGCCGGGCCATTCCGGTGGTAGAGGCCATGGTCGCCCTGGTCTTGGCGGATGGGTTGCTCCTGAATCGGGGCGCCCGGCTCCAGGCATAGCCGGCTGTTATTGCGTATCATGAGGATGGGTGCATTGACAAGGCTGTGGAGTCCATAGTATATTTTGTCACGCAATTTCTAATAAAGAATCTCCGCTACAAAGTGGCGGGGTATTGAAGATTTCTTCTTGAAATCGTATCCTGTGCAGGGGAATAAATCCCTGCACCCCCAGTTTTACGCCCCAAGGGGCGGGGTATTAAACCCTACCGTGAAGGCACGGGGTCGTGTTCCATGTGAGCGCGTGGATTGAAAGAAACTAATAAGGCCAAGTAATGGCAAGGAGATGCAAGTATGGCTCAGGCCAGTAAAAATTCACGGACATCCAGCGCCACCCAGAAATTCTTCTGTTCTTGTGGTGGTGAAATCAAAATGAAGACCCTTTTTGAGCACGGCAAGGTTAAAAACATTGCTGAATGTGAAAAATGTAAACGGACGGAACGTCGTCCTTCGGATTTTAAATAGGTGGAGGTTTCCCTTGGCAGGTAAAAGCAGTTCTGCTGAAAAGCGGCATCGGCAAAGCGAAGAGCGCCGTATTCGGAATAAGGCGGTCAAAAGTTCCGTCAGGACCAGTGCGAAGAAATTCGTGGTTTTAGCCCAGAAAAAAGCGGTGGGTGACGCTGAAACGGCCTTAAAAGACATGATTAAGAAAATTGATAGCGCCGCCCGAAAGGGAATTATCAAGAAAAACGCGGCGGCTCGTAAAAAATCAAGGATGCAGCGTCTTTTTAATTCGATTAAAGTGGCCCAATAAGTATTACGGGATAATGACGGCAAACAAGTATACGCATAGTACCGGAAGCGATATATGAGCGTATCACGAGGTCAAAAGGGATTAGTCGCGTTTTTAACCCAGCTTGGGGCTATAATCCTGGGAGCTTTCCTGTTTGCCGCTGCATTTCCTAATGTGCTTTTTGAAAATGGCCTTCCTCTGTTGGCATGGATCGCCTATATTCCGGTATTTTGGGTTATCCGGCAGGTGCATTTTGGGGCGTCCTTTTTCTGGGGCGCCCTCTATGGATATAGCGCCTATGGCATTTTTAATTACTGGTTAAGTGTTTTTCATCCCCTGGCTGGCCTTATCGTCGGGATCATCTATCTCTGTTACTTTATGATCCTGTTCCCCCTGCTGAAACTGGCGCTTATCCTGTTTCCCCGGCGGGGGTACCTGCTCCAGTGGATACTGTGGATCAGCTTTGAATACCTCCGTACTCAAGGCTTTCTTGGGTATGCCTACGGTATTACCGGGTATTCCCAATGGCACATAATTCCGGTCATCCAGATTGCCGATATCTTCGGCGTCTGGGGCGTTTCCGCGCTGGTGGTATTTCCCTCAGTATGGTTAGCCGCCGCGCTACCGGGGGGCTTGGGGGGTCTGGACCCCCCCAATCACTTCCGGCATGAGTGGTTATCCGCTTCCCTCTGGTGCGCCGCCTTAATCGCCACCCTGATCTACGGTTTCATTGCTCAAGTTAATTATACCGCTGCACCCACCGCCCGGATCGCCCTCATTCAGCATAACACCGATCCATGGCAGGGGGGTATTGAGGATTACCGGAACAATTTTGAGGTTTTACGGCGCCTTTCCGATGAGGCGCTCCAAGCAGAGCCAAAGCCGGATTTGGTGGTATGGTCGGAGACGGCCTTTGTTCCCCGCATTTACTGGCACACCACCTATCGGGATGATCCTGTTTCGTATATCCTGGTGAAGGAGCTCCTGGATTATCTTGCCCGGCAGGATGTTCCCTTTGTGATAGGCAATGATGATGCCCGCAAGGAAGTGGGGGAGCACGGTACCTGGGAGCGGGTTGATTACAACGCGGCAATGCTCTTTAACCGAGGTGAACTTATGGGTCTCTACCGTAAGCTCCACCTGGTGCCCTTTACTGAGCATTTTCCCTATGAGAAACAGTTCCCCCTGATTTATACCGCTTTGAAGAATGCGGATACCCATTTCTGGGAACAGGGACGTGAGGCCACGGTTTTTGAAATCAATGGCCTTAAATTTTCAAGCCCCATTTGTTTTGAAGATACCTTTGGGTATCTTTCCCGGGAGTTTGTGCGGAACGGGGCGGAACTCATCGTCAACCTTTCCAATGATGCGTGGTCGAACAGCCTCCCTGCCCAGATGCAGCACCTTTCCATGGCGGTGTTCAGGGCAGTGGAAAACCGCCGTTCCATGGTGCGCTCCACGGCCTCGGGACAGACCTGCGCCATAGACCCTAACGGCAGGATTTTAGCCATGGCACGCCCCTTTGCTGAAATCCAGATCACCGCTGAGGTGCCTATCATAGGCCCTGCTTCATGGTATACCAAGCATGGAGACCTCCTGCCCTGCATCTTTATCGCCGCCGCCGGTATCTGGTTGCTATTTGGAATAGTATGGGGTATAGTAAAAAAAATACCAAGCAAATATAAGGAAGGAAGATATGAACCCACGTAAGAAGATACTCATGGTGGATGATGATCTGATAAATCTTGAGTTCTTCGAAGTCATGCTGACCAAGCTGGGGTTTATTGTAGAGAAAGCGAATGATGGGGTGGAAGCCCTGGAACGGGTCAAGCGTTTTTATCCGGATCTCATCATGCTGGATACGGTTATACCCCGGATGTCCGGTTGGGAGCTTACGAAGTACCTCAAGCAGGAACCGCAATTCCGGCAGATTCCCATTATCATGTTTTCCGCGTTAGACGATGTAAAGGATAAGGTTGAGGGTTTTGAAATGGGGGTGGATGATTATATCACCAAGCCCTTTAACTTTTCCGAGGTGCTTGCGCGGATTCGGGCGGTACTTCGTAACCGGGAACTCTTTGCCCAGATTGCGGTCCGGGAATCCCGTCTGGACCTGGCGGAAGAACTCAGTGCTGATATGAAAAACAACATGGGGGATTTTGTCAAAAGTATCGATGAACTGGAGTCGGTCATTGGCCAGATTTCACAGAATGAAGCAACCCTGGCCCTTGTGTTTGGGGTCGTCATGGAAAAAACCCAGGCGGTGAGAAAATATATCGCAGAAGTGGATGCCCGAATCGAGAAAACGATACTTGCATGGAAAGACCTCAAGAAAAACGAGATTGGCCTTACCGTTTTGGAAAGTCAAATCCGCAGCCCCTTTCATCAGGAATAGGTGATAATGTCGAAAACAGATATGCTGAAAACAGCAGGAAAACGGAAAGATGGTCCCCGGACCGTTGTTTTTGGGGAGACTACCAAATTTAACGGGTTCCTCCGGTTTAAGGAAACGCTGTGTATCCGGGGCAAATTCGAGGGAACCATTGAAGCAACCGGTGCACTCATCGTTGATAAGGGCGCGGAGGTTAAGGCAGACCATATTTGGGTAACATCCCTCACGGTGTATGGCACCGTGGTTGCCCCGGTCAGCGCCAAGGATAAGATCGATATGTTCCCCGGCGCACGAGTGCGGGGAGATCTTATCGCGGCCCGGTTACGCATAGCCGATGGGGTGCTTTTTGAAGGACAGTGCAGCATGACTGGAGTTGACAAGGAGGTGGAAATATTCTCCCGTCCCATCCAGGAGATCAAGGCGGAATTGCAGCGAAACGATGACTGATTCCCCTGCCGAACTGCTGATCAAAAAACTATCTGCCACTTCCAAGACCCTGGTGCTGGCAGAGTCCTGTACCGCAGGTCTGGTGGCGGACCTCCTGGCCCAGGTGCCCGGGGCATCTTCCGTGTTGTGGGGTTCCTTTGTCTGCTATACCGTGGCGGCAAAAACCGCGATGCTGGGGGTGGAGGCAGACCTGGTCCTGCACTATGGGGCGGTAAGCCGGGAAACCGCCTGCGCCATGGCCCAGGGCGCCCTGGAACGGAGCGGCGCAGATATGGCCGTTTCAGTAACCGGCCTGGCAGGTCCCGAGGGGGACGGAAGCGCGGTACCGGTAGGGACAGTATGGATAGGTACGATGCTGCAAGGGGAAGCAGCGCAGGCGTCGCTGTTTCATTATACCGGTTCCCGGAATGGGGTACGAGCCGCCGCTGCTACCGCTGCCCTGGGAGAACTGATACACCGGATCCCGTGACTGGTATTAGGTATTGACATACGAAGGGTTTTATCGTTATACTTATTTTTAACAGATAAACAGGTTAATGGAAATTGTCCTTTGAGCGCTGTAATCCTTCGAATGTTAAGAATCAATAATCTAACAGGAAACGAACACGTTTGAATATACGTGATAGTATTATCCTTTTTTTCTCATTCTGTTTATATGAAAATGCAATAATGTAGAGGTGGTTTAATCAATGGCAATAGTAAGAAGAGGTCGAAAACCAAAAACACTAGAAGCGAGTGAAGAAACGCTTGACATGGATCTGGGGGAGGCTCTGGTACAGGAGGAAGTACCAGAACGTTCTTCAGCACCTGTGCTACTGAACGGCGGTGCCCCAGAAGCGCCGGATCAGGCTCCTGAGCAGGAGCATTGGGAGGCTCCCCCTGAAGAAGGGCCTCATGAAGAAGAGTCTGCCGAGGAAGAGCGGCCAAACGGTAAAGTGGTGATACGGGCACGGGCACGGCGGACGGTTCAGGTCCGGGAAAACCGGGGACGCTATGAGGGGCAGGCCAATGCCGAAGGGGGAAACCTGGAGGAGAATTTCGCCGGGGATATGCCCTTTACTGCTCCCGGACGATCCCGCGGGCGGGGAACCTATAACCGCAGCGGTCCGCCGCAGGGACTGCTGGGCACGGTTCCGGTATCTGATACGGCGCCCCTTGCGGCAGTACCGGCTTTCCCTAAAAACCTGCCTTCTATGCCGGATATCTACGGAAAACCGGAACCCCGGGTCGATCAGGACAACGGTAAGCCCCGGCTCTGTATCAATGAGCTTATCAGGCTCAACATGATAGACCTGCGGGAACTGGCGGCCTGTTATAACATCTCCCACGAAGATATGGTCTCCCTCAAGAAGCAGGAAATCATCTTTTCCATTCTCAAGGCCCATACGGAGCGGGGGGGCATCATCTACGCCTACGGGTCCCTGGAAATACTCCCCGATAGCTACGGCTTCCTCCGCAGTCCCCAGAATTCCTACCTTCCCGGACCGGATGATATTTACATCAGTCCCAGTCAGATCAGGCTTTTTGCCCTGAAAACCGGGGATACGGTCTATGGCCAGATCCGCAGCCCCAAGGAACAGGAGCGCTTCTTTGCCATGCTCCGGGTTGAGACCGTCAACTACGACGATCCCACAGTGGCCCAGAACCGGATTCCCTTTGACAACCTCACCGCCCTGTATCCTAATGAAAAACTCAATCTTGAAACCCTTACCGAGGATATTTCAGCCCGGATCATCAACCTGTTCTGTCCTATTGGAAAAGGGCAGCGGGCAATCATCGTGGCGCCGCCCCGGACCGGCAAGACCATCATGATGCAGAAGATAGCCAATGCCATCACCAAGAACCACCCTGAGGTGTACCTCATCGTCCTCCTCATTGATGAACGGCCTGAAGAAGTAACTGATATGGAGCGGACCGTCAGGGCAGAGGTTATCTCCTCAACCTTTGATGAGCAGGCCTCCCGGCATATCCAGGTTACTGAGATGGTTATGGAAAAGGCCAAGCGCCTGGTGGAACACAAGAAAGACGTGGTCATTCTCCTGGATTCTATCACCCGCCTGGCACGGGCCTATAACCAGACCGTCCCCACTTCAGGGAAGATACTCTCAGGCGGTGTGGATTCTAATGCCCTCCACAGGCCGAAACGCTTCTTCGGGGCTGCCCGGAACATCGAAGAAGGGGGGAGCCTCACCATTATTTCGACCGCCCTGGTGGAAACCGGCAGCCGCATGGACGAGGTTATCTTCGAGGAATTCAAGGGCACCGGCAACATGGAAATCGACCTGGACCGGCGCATTTCCGACCGGCGGCTCTTCCCGGCCATCAGCATCAAGAAGTCCGGGACCCGGAAAGAGGAACTCCTCCTCTCAGAGGAAGAACTCCAGAAGATATGGATCCTCAGGAAGGTTATTAATCCCATGGACGACATCGAGATCATTGAACTCCTGATTGACAGGATGAAGAAAAGCAAGAATAATGAAGCATTCCTCAAATCCATGAATCCCGGGACCGCCGGTGCGGATTGAGGAATGGAGCCTTAAAAAGACTATAGCGAGTACCGATCGGAGGATCACCATAGATGAAAAATAAGATTCACCCTAAATACACACCGGCGAAGATCACCTGTGCCTGTGGAAGCGTGATCGAAACCCGTTCAACCATGAAGGATATCAAGGTTGAAATTTGTTCTGCCTGCCACCCGTTTTTCACGGGTAAGCAGAAGCTGGTGGACACTGCCGGCCGTATTGAGCGTTTCCGCAGAAAGTACAATATCAAGGACTAGGGACCGGTATCGGGGGTATATATGCCTTGAGCAGCTCCCGGATCCGCTCTCCAGTCCTCGCTTCCATGACAATAGCCCCTTCCTCATAACGTTCCGAGAGGATCGTCCCTGAACGGTGGAGCAGGGCAGCAAGGTCATGGCGGTCCGGTGGGAGATGGAAGGTTACTGCCTCCCCAGAGAGGAGCATATCTATACGCCGGGCAAGTTCGGTAAGCCCCGTCCGTTCCTTAGCCGAGATACACACCGCGTCGGTATAGCGTTTCTGCACCTGTTCCAGTGCCTCTGGAGTGCTCAGACGGTCGCATTTGTTCAATACCGTGATGACTGGCGTTTTCTCCGCCCCAAGGTCCCGCAGAACCCCCAGGGTTGTCTCAAAATAGCGGTCCATATCCGGGTCCGAGGCGTCGAGCACGTGTATCAACAGATCGGCCCGGGAGACCTCTTCAAGGGTAGCGCGGAAAGCGTCCACCAGGTTATGGGGCAGCCTGCGGATGAAGCCCACCGTATCCGTGAGGAGTATGGGCTGCCCCTCCATCTCAAGCCGCCGCGTCGTGGGGTCAAGGGTGGCGAAGAGGGTATCCTCCACAAAAACTGCTGCCTTGGTCATGGCGTTGAGCAGGGAGGACTTCCCCGCGTTGGTATAGCCCACCAGGGCGCAGGCAGGAATGGGAACCCGCTCCCGCTGCTTCCGCTGAGTTGCCCGGCGTTTACGGACCTCTGCCAGTTCCTGTTTCAGCCGGTGAATCCGTCCTTCCACCAGCCGGCGATCCGTCTCATACTTAGTTTCCCCTGCACCCTTGGCGCCGTACCGCCCGCCCCGCTGACGGGCGAGGTTGATGTACTTATGACTGAGCCGGGGAAGGCTGTAGGTAAGGGAAGCCAACTCAACCTGCAATACCGCTTCCCGTGTGGTGGCGCGGCTTGCAAAGATCTGGATGATAAGCTCCTCCCGATCAACCGCAGAGATACCCGTGAGGCGTTCCCAGTTTCGCTGTTGTGAAGGGGACAGGGTGCGGTCGAAGATGATGCAGTTGGCCCCGGCGGCCTTTTCCGCAAGCTCCTGGGCCTTACCGGTGCCCATACCGTACTGGGCATGACGCTCCCGTATATGCACGGTCTCCTGGCCAGCAACTTCAACGCCCAAGGTGGACGCCAGGCCCGCCAGTTCCGCCCCAAGGGAATCGGCCTCTGCTTGTCCGGTCTCACCATCCCTGATGCCCACCAGAAAAGCCCGCCGCGTTGCTTCCTGCGTTTCGTGGAGAGGGGGTATTTCTTGTATATTCATAAGCATAAGTATAGCACAAAAGGGGAAGGAGGTTCTTGGGAATGATTGTTTGGTGTGCCTGATACATTTCCATCGCCAAGCTGCTTTCTGATTGTTATGTCGAAAAAAATCATATATTTTTGTATTTTTCTTGACATAAAAGTCAAATGGCATCATAATGAATCTATGCGCAGGAAAGTTGAAGTCAAACTGCTGGAATGGAAAAACAGGGGCCGGATGCCGTTGCTGCTCTACGGCGCTCGGCAGGTCGGTAAAACCTTCATATTGAATGAGTTTGGCAATACTTATTTTAAAAACACTTTGTACGTTAATCTGGAGACCAACCTTCAGGCGGCGGATTATTTTTCCGGTAGTATTGAACCTAAGCGGCTTATCTGTTTCCTTGAAACCCTCGGGGCCTCTGCCATCATTCCAGGGGAAACGCTCATTATCCTGGACGAGATTCAAAGCTGTGAACGGGCCTTGACTTCTCTCAAATATTTTTGTGAAAGCGCGCCTGAATATCATATCGCTGCAGCGGGGAGTCTGCTGGGGGTAGCGATTAATCGACATTCTTTCCCCGTGGGCAAGGTGGAGAGTCTTACCCTCTATCCGCTGGATTTTGAGGAGTTCCTCTGGGCACTTGGGGAGGAACGTCTGGCAGATGAAATACGGCGTAACTTTGATACTGTGATACCGCTACCTGATGCGCTGCATGAAAAGGCAATCGAACGTTATCGCTGTTATCTTATCACTGGAGGTATGCCGGCCTGTGTCGATGCTTTCGCCAGGCATAACAAGCTGGTGCTTATCCCGACTATACAAAATGAGATTGTAAATAATTATGTTGCCGATATGGCAAAATATGCCGGTACAGCCGATACCGTCAAAATTCGCGCTTGTTTCAATTCCATTCCTACCCAGCTTGCCAAGGAAAATAAAAAGTTTCAGTATAAAGTGATACAGCGAGGAGGCAGCGCCGCTTTGTTTGGAGCATCCATTGAATGGCTATCTCAAGCCGGCGTGGTGTTGAAATGTCTGAGACTGGAACAGGCGGTGAACCCCATACCGGTCTATACAGACTTCACTTCTTTTAAGCTCTACATGGGCGACATAGGACTCCTCGCCATGAAGTCCGGTATAGCGCAACAGACGATTCTGACTGGTGACAGTAATCAGTTTATGGGGGCCATTACAGAAAATTACATTGCCCAGGCCCTTACCGCTAATAACTATCCTCTCTTTTATTGGACCAGTGAACATAGCGCCGAGCTTGATTTTGTCCTGCAAAAGGGAACAGATATTATCGGGATCGAAGTAAAAAAAGGCGTAAAAACCCATTCAAAAAGTCTGAACCAGTTCATTCAGCGCTATACCCCAGCCTATTCGATCCGGTTTTCTGAAAAGAATTTTGGTCAAAACGATACTGTTTTAGCGATACCCCACTATGCGGCGTTTTGTGTGTAGTGTATAAAATCGGTCTTATTGTGCTGCCAGATCGGAAGAGCAC
>JAITNU010000193.1 GCA_031290325.1 Treponema sp. | reverse complement strand
GGTAACCGGCATACCCTCAATGTAAATCTCACCGGAATCGGCCTTGTAAATGCCGTTGATGATCTTCATCAAGGTTGATTTTCCCGCGCCGTTTTCACCACACAGGGCATGCACCTCTCCGCGGTGCGCCGAAAAACTGACCTTATCCAGGGCCAAAACCCCGGGAAAGGCTTTGGTGATGTTTTTTAATTCAAGGAATACCTTAACTCCCATAGCCATAGTATCCCACAATACTCTGCCCATGTCAACAAAAAATGTCGCAAAGAGTACGGCATAAATACCAGCTGGCCCCCCGCTGGGAGCCAGACCCACCATTCCTTAGATGTCCTCCAGGCGGATCCCTTCCCCGGCGGGAATAAAACCGCGGGCCTTTCTACCGATTATAGCCGCTTCCCAGGCGGGGGGAAGACCAGGGCGCAGTACCTTTTCGGTTCGCAGCACCGCAACCATATCCGCGGTGATAGGTTCCCCTTCCCGGATGTCCCGCAGCGCGTGGAGGGAACGGTTTGTGCACTTATAATTGGCCGCTTCTGATGGGGCAAGCCGTTTGACCCCGTCTCCCAGAATTGCCTGGACCAGGCCAGATCCTCGTTCCCGGGAAAAGGCGGCAATGGTCTCTTCACCGCCCAGTTCCGAGGCGCGGCGGATGGCGCGGACCATCTGCTGGAATTCCTCTGGAGGAAGGGCTATAGGGTCATCCAGGCCCGAATCCTTCCGGGACAGACAGAAGTGCTTTTCGATTGCCGCCGCTCCCAGGGCGGTTCCCAGGGCCGGGACCAGCTCAGGATCGAGGCTGTGGTCGCTCACCCCCACGGGAAGGCCGAAAACCGATGCGAGGCTCCTGAGCAGATGGAGGTTGTAATCCACTTCCGGGGCAGGATAGGCGGTAATACAGTGGAGGAGGCATACCTCTGTGGGTGAGAGCAAGTCCAGGGCTTCCTCAATGTCCCCCAGTTTTGAAACCCCTGTGGAGAGCAAAACGGGCAGCTTATACGAAGCAAGTTCCTGGAGCAGCCTGGTATGGTTCAGTTCCGGGGAGGCAATCTTGAGTACCCCAGGCTGCAAGGCCCGTAATTCCCGGGCGCTACGCAAGCCGAAGGGAGTACAGAGGAATAACAGCCCCCGGGCTTCGACATGGGCCTTGAGCTCGGCAAAGAAGTCCGGGTCCACCTCCAACTGTTTAAACCGGTCGTAGAGCCGGATATTCCCACCTGGTAAAGCAACTTCCCCGGTATTGGGGTGGAGTATCTCATCGGCATAAACGATCTGAAATTTGATACACCCCGCGCCGGCCGCTGCTGCCGCGTCAATGAGTTCCTTCGCTTTGACCAGGTCAGCCCCGTGAGCGGTTCCCAGTTCCGCGATGATGAGCACATTGCGGGCATTATACACGGCGCCGTTTATGGTAAAACCACGCAGAGCCTGCTGCACTGCACTCACCGGCTAATCCAGGAGGGGATTATAGGCCGGCAGTTCAGGCCCATTCCCGGGAATAAAAACGGGGTATTCCACCTCATCGGCCCAGGGGGTGGTTTCGTCAACCGGTGAAGCAGTACCACGGCCCTGGGAGGCGCCGGTTGACCGGTTCCCGGTACCTGCCAGCAGGTCCAGGGATAAGGTGGGCATCTTCAGGCCGCTCGTGAGACTATCGTCAATAACCAGGATATCCCTCGGTTCCAGATCCCCAGGGAAGGCCATGTTTTTTTCACCATGAATAGTACAGTACTGAACCGGCTGGGTTCCTTCCAGGAACGGAAGGGTTACCTCTCCCTCATTACAGGCGGAGGTCCGTAATAAGCCCGATTTAGCACAGACCGCAACGTCAATGACACCTGAAGAAGGCCGGATAAAATTCTTCTCAGGCAGGCCCTGGTGGATCTCCCGCATAAAATCCCCCCAGATCGGGCCTGACAGGGTCGCGCCAGTGAGGGAAAGTCCCAGAGAATTGCCGGGTTTATCAAAACCAAACCAGATGGCGCTGGTATAATAGGGGGTAAAGCCCACGGCCCAGGCATCGGACCAGTTCTGGGTGGTTCCGGTCTTTCCCGCCGCCGGTATGCGGTAGCGTTTGCCCTGATCATCCTGAAAGGTAAACTTCGCACCCCACCCTGCGCCGTATGCCAGGGTACCGATTTCCACAGTTTTCTTTAAAATACTGGTCATAACGTAGGCGTTTTGGGGACTGACCACCTGGATATTGTTTCCCATCTGCCGCTGCCGCAGCCGTACCTCCCGTTCCGTGTCCAGAATGATCTTGCCGTTCCGGTCCTGCACCGACCGTATGGCAATGGGGGTAACCTCCCTGCCCTGGTTTGCGAAGGTCGCGAAGGCACGGGCCATCTGTATGGGGGCTATGGAAATGATCCCCAGGCCCATGGGATACACCCGCGGGAAGGTCCGGCGTTTTACTGCCGGGTCCTCAATGCCCAAAAGGGCGGCTGCCCGGTTTATGGCCGCGTCGAATCCAATGCTGTCCAGAATCTTGAGGGAAGGCACGTTCATGGATTGGGCCAGGGCGTTGTAGAGGAGCACTGAGCCCTTCCATTCACCTTTGAAATTCAGGGGGATATAGGGGGTACCGTCTTCATTGTGGAACACCACAGGAATATCGTAGATTAAGGACGCGGCGGTGAATTGACGGGTATCAATGGCCGCAGAATAGTACAGGGGTTTGAAGGACGAGCCTGGCATGACACGGCCCTGGGTCGCCCGAATAAGCTGGTTTGATTCATCGTACTTGGAGCCGCCGATGAGGGCCGTGATATAACCGGTTTCGTTCTCAATGGCGATGAGGGCACCCTCAACCACGTTCTGATCGGTACTGTCTTTCAGGTTCACAAAGCCCTCATTGGTGATGGGCTTGAGGTCCTGCAATCCAAAGGCAAGGGCTGCGATATCCACCACGGGGTTGATGACCTTGGTATACTTGTTCAGGGCCTTCTGTTCGTTTTGTGCTCCTGTGGTCTCCCGGATTCCCCGGAGGTCGAAACAAAGGGCCAGGAGATCAACCACCGGTATATAGGTTCGTTCAGCCCGGTCCAGGCGTGCACCTCCGGACTTGGCATACTCCTTATTCGCCTTGACAAGCCCCTCCTCCATGAATTTAGCCGCTGCCTGCTGATGTTTCAGGTTCAGGGTGGTGTGCACCGTATAGCCGTCCCGGTAATAATCCATAGGTCCGTACATCATCCCTTCCAGTTCCCGGCGGACATACTCGCTGAACCAGGGAGCCGCGTCTTTCCGGTCGTAATAGGCGGCAGTGGAGGCACGGGTATAATCGTAATGGGCCCAGTATTCGTTAAAGGACGCCTCCGCCGCTTCCCGGTTGGTATAGCCGAATTCGATCATCCGATCCAGCACCGAACGCTGCCGGTCCATAGCCGTATTGGGATTATCCAGGGGGTTGTACCGGGCAGGACTTGAAAGCTGAATCACCAGGACCGCCGCCTCTGCCAGGGTAATCTCCCGTGCGCTGTGGCCAAAGAAGTACTTACTGGCCGCCTCCACCCCGTAGACTCCAGGACCCATGTACATCTTGTTGAGGTAAATCTCCAGGATTTCATTCTTGGTATACCGCCGTTCCATCTGCAAGGCCCACCACAATTCCCGGAGTTTCCGGGACACCGTCATCTCGGTTCTATCGGTGTAGAGGGTTCCCGCGACCTGCTGGGTAATGGTGGAACCGCCTCCCAGGTTATTCCCGGTGAGCTGCCCATACACGGCCCGTCCGATTCCCCGGATGCTGAACCCCTTGTGTTTATAAAAATCCGGGTCTTCCCGTGCCAGGACCGCGTTAATGAGGTGCCGGGGAAGCTCGCTCAGGGAAACCAGTTCCCGTTTCTCATCTGCTGAAAATTCGGTAATCAGCGTCCCGTTGATATCCAGTATCTTGGTCGGCAGAGCCGGGGCAAATTCAGTGAAATTTTCCTGGTTTTTAATGTTCGTCGTTTCTGCAAGGGATAAACCCACACCGGTCCCAATGAGCACGGCGATAATAATGGTCAAGACCCCGACAAAACCCATAACAAATCGAGGTGTAAACGAAGCATTCGTATGTTGTCCCATGGCTTAAGCCTATGAAAGGGGGCATACTTTGTCAAGCGGCTCAGGATTGCACAATCGTACATGGGGTTCAGGGGTATCGTTAAAAAAATCATTTGAATACTATTTTATCCTTGTCATGGGTTATCTCGGTCTTTATTTCAGTGATGGGCACCCATTGGACCACAAAGGAAATGACATTGTTGAATCTATATACCGGAACGCTGCCGGTATCCCGATCCAGATAGGGGGTTAGGGTGATTCCCAGTTTGGCGTTCCAGTCCCCCAGATGGTGAACCAGGTCTATCTTGAAGGCTTTTAACTTGAAGCCTGAGCTTCTGCGCAGCGATTCATCATCGAAACGAAAAGAATTGAAGAGATCCGTGAAGAAGTTCTGTTCCCCTGGCAGTTCTACGGGAAGATCAAAGAAGGGGAGATTTTGAAAATACCGGAACATCACGGTGTTTGCCGAGGTAGTGGAGAAGGAAACGTCGAGAAAGTTTACTATCCCCAGGGTAAACCCAAAGGTATTGTTAAAACTGGAATTAGTATACCGCTGTAAATCAAAGGTTAAATTGGAATTCACATTAATTGAAAAAGAAAGCCGGTTGTTCCAGAGGGCTGCCTTTTTAAAGGTCTTGCTATACGCGATCTTAAAATCCAGGGGGTTTAAGTGTTCATCCTCTGTAGTTTGTATCCAGCCCTGAGACTCAAGGATATACGGACGGGAACGGGTGGCCGTATAGGAGGCTGAAAGACCGCTCCACCCAAAGGTGGTGGTGAAATTGGTAAATTCCTCAAGTTCTGGATCATAGACCACATATTGCTGCAGAGACCCGCTATTGCTGGTCCCAAAGCGCAGGGTTTCGGTAAAATAAATAGGATCAAAGAGCGGTTCATCAAAGGGATCCAGGAGTTTGCCCCGGATATTCGTTTCCGTGCGCCACACCCTGAAGGTCGCGTTCCCCCCCAGGATCAGTTCCTCCGGGGGTATATCGGCGGTGATCGTAAGATTCTGGACCTTATCCATAACCGACGCGGCAAAATTTGTGGCTACCTGGTGAGTTTGAATATCATCCTGATTCCACTCACCCTGTATCACCTCCCAGGAAGGATCCGCTCCGGTCTCGACAAATTTGTTTTTTACCAGAAGCCCTTTTAACGTGTATTGAAGACTTGAATTCCCCCATATTGCGTTTCTATAAAGGGGCTTTATCGTGGTTGAAGATTCGTAGGAGGTGGTGAATTGGGTGGCAGTATAGGCCCGCTTGTGGGCGTCGTCTATTTTACCCTGATCCGTTACTTTATTTTCGCCAGTACCGGTCGTGTACTCTTCGGCATCTTCATTAATATGGGTATAATCCTGCCATGTAGCGCTCCCGGAAAACTTGAGGGACGTGGTATACAGGCTCGTTTCAGGCTGGGTTACGCTCAAGGTAAAGGAGCCGTCGCCTCTAAAGATGGTCAATATTGATGAAACTTCAGACCAGTCAATCTCCTCAACTTCAGGCCAGTTTATCTGGGAGGATCTGAACTGAAGCTCCGACGAGCTTGAGGGGGTAAACCGGTAATCAAAGGTAAATCGGGGGCCGCCGCTTTTAGGCAGGTCAAAACGCTGGCTCAGGGTCGGGAAGGTTAATGCGGTGTCCGTTTTCGTATCGGTCTCCGTAGCCGGCGGCTGTTCCCAGGGGGAGCGGGGCGTTCCTATGCCTGCCAGGGGATCCTCTACGGCTTTGTCTTCTTCCTTGGGAGCGGTGGTTTTGACATTGCCCAGGGTAAGGGGGGTTCCCGCGATTACGGTGCTTATCGAATAGATGGTAAATTTATCAGGATAGAAAAAGGTCCGGCTCGGAGAAACCGCGTTGGTTATGGCACTTGAGGTTCTGGTTCTAAAGGCAACGCTGCTACTGAAACTGGCAATAGAGAGGGTTGAAATATAGGGCGCCAGCGGGGGAATCGCCGGGGTGAAGACGACGTTCAATCTCCAGTCATAGTTGCCCAGGAGCGTCTCGGTGGTGGTCGCCTCCTCGTTCGTACTGGCTGATTTCAGCATATTAACCCAGTCCATTTCTTCGGACCGGTAGTTGACAAAGTCTCGATCCACATAGGGGTCTGAATAATGGGGGAAAACCCAGTTCAGGGAAAACTTCTTAACGGCCAGGCCCCCCTTGGTGTTGAACCGGTAACGGAAGGGTACGTCCTGAGCAAAAAAACGGGCAGTATTCCAATCACTGGTCCCGTCATACTGGGCAAAGGGGGTGTACCCGGAACTTACCTGGTAGATATCCCGGGTAAAGCCGATACCTGTTGAAAGGTCAAGGGAACTGAGAATGCCTTTCTTGGGCAGGGTCAGTTCCGTTCCCAAGTAGTATCCCAGGTTGGCGTATGCATCAAAGAGCATGGAAAGCCGGGTGTCATTCGGATCCGTTGATTTGTGCCCGGTGCTTCGCAGAAAGACCCCGTGGTGTGTTTTTTCCATGTTTTCGCTGTTTCCCAGTATTTTCGAGATAGAACTTTCCGATGTGGTGCTGGCCTTGGGCCGGCCCAGGATATAGGTGGTAGTCTGCACAAAATTCCCCTCCCGTGAACGGTAGCCCAGAACTGGATGGAAAATGATTTCATCTGCAGGAAAATAGAAAAAGGGGAGATACAAAACGGGAATTTCACCGACTTTTAAGACCGCATTCAATATAGCCCAATCAGAACCAGGTAATAGCCACAGTTTTGAAGCGTTGAGGGACCAGTAGGCTTCCTCATTGGCCGCATTGGTAATTTTTGCCCCCCGCAGGCTGGTCGCCTCCTCATCGCTTCGGGAAATAACGGTTCCCTCAAAACGGTAGCTCGTGTTGTTATCTGCAAGGGACCGTTCCGTGATGCCCTCCATGAAGATGCTGGACCAGGAATCCAGATTCACCGTAATGGATTCTCCCTTAAAGGTTTCGATGGTATCCCCATCTTCTTTTATATAGTCCACCCCCCCTGATGCGCTTATCATATTACGGGTCCGGTTGTAGAGGATCTCCCCTGCGCTAATCCGGTGTATGGCATCTCCATCTTTCAGGCTCAGGATCACCCCTCCCTTGAGGCGGGCATAGTCCTCATCCACCACATCAAGGGTAAAATATTCGGTACTCCTGGCAGATTCAATGGTAATGATCCGGGGCTTTTTCGTGCCCTCTGCTGCGCCAGCTTCACTGCCCGCATCAGGCATGGAGAGCTTATAGTACGTACGGAGCCGGTTTGCCAGCTCCTCTCTGGTGCCCCCTTCGCTTAAACCAAGGCTCCGGCACCAGATGGCCAGTTCCTGCAAGGTGGAGGTCTTAATATCCATTTCCAGGACCTGAGCTTCCTGGGAGGGGGCAGCTGGTACCGGCGTTTCTCCTCCGGCATCAGGCACTTCTGGTACTGGTATCGGCGTTTCCCCCTCAGAAGCTTCCTGGGCATTCAGGGCATAACCCAGACCGAGAAACAGGATGAGAACAAGGATCAGAACGTCTAGGGCTACTCTTGAACGCATGGTAGTTTTATCATACTAGATTTTTCCTGCTCCATTCCACCCCGTCCTGGAACTGCGGTGTCAGGGAGTAGCAGTTTGCCGGAGGACTTTGTCACTGCCCAGCATTGAGGATATGGATGCAGAGTTGGAGGGAAGGACACGCCTTGTCTTCTTCCTCAATTGCCAGATTGAGGCGGCGGAGACCCTGGCTCACCGAAGTAGCGCCTCAAAGCGGCAAGCAGGACGGACAACATATCGGGCGGTGATATGCCCAAGTACCGGAACCTCTGGGAAGTCATCGGCCCCAAAATGCCCAGGAAAGGCCGGGGGTCAACGGACCGATAGTGCCCGAAGACCCCTTAGCCCTCCCGCCGGAGCTACTCACCGCCCTGGACGCCCTCTACGGCCACTATGAAAAAACATTCGCCCTCTGGGAAGAAGCGAAGATCGCCGTTCCGCCCTGTTTCATCATCGTCTGTAACAACACCTCAACATCAAAGCTGGTGTACGATTATATTTCCGGCTTCTACCGGGAAAATGAAAAGGAGCAAACAACAGAGGCGGCTGGCGGGACGAAAACTTTTGTAAACGGCAGGCTCCCCCTGTTCCGCAACTTTGACGAAGACGGACGTCCTCTGCCCCGTACCCTGCTCATTGATTCCCAGCAGCTTGAATCCGGCGACGCCCTGGACGATACTTTCCGTTCCATGGCCGCCGACGAAATTGAACGCTTTAAGAATGAAATCATCGCCCGCACCGGTAAGCGCCAGGAAGCGGAAAACCTAAGCGATCAGGAACTCCTTCGGGAAGTGATGAACACGGTCGGCAAGAACGGACGCCTGGGCGATTCCATTCGCTGTGTTGTTTCCGTTGCCATGCTCACCGAAGGCTGGGATGCCAACACCGTAACCCACGTTCTGGGAATCCGGGCCTTCGGCACGCAGCTTCTCTGCGAACAGGTCATAGGCCGCGCCCTCCGCCGCCAGTCCTACGACACGGACGAAAAGGGTCTCTTCACCGTGGAATACGCCGATGTGCTGGGTATCCCCTTTGACTTTACCGCCAGACCTGTAGTGGCTCCTCCCCAAAAGCCCCCGTGATCCACGTTCACGCGGTCAGCCCCGAGCGGGACAGCCTCGAAATCCGTTTCCCCGTGGTAGCGGGTTACCGCACCGAACTGCCGGAAGAAAAACTTTCCGCTGTCTTTACCGAAGATTCGATCCTGGAACTGAATCCCGATCTCGTGGGCCCCACCATAACCCACAACTCCGGCATCATTGGCGAAGGGGTAGACCTCACCATTGAACAGCTCAGTCCGCCCCGCAACCCTGCTCTATCATTTGACCAAGCGCCTCATGGAAACCAAATTCCGCGACCCCGGCGAAGACATCAAGCTCTTTCTCTTTGGTCAGCTCAAAGCTATCGCTGCCAAGTGGCTTTCCACCAGCCTCCGCTGTACCGGCGACACATACCCCGCCCATGTACCAGGAACTTGCCGATATGGCTTGCAACCGTATCGTCAACGCCATCACGCAAGCGTTTATTGGCGAGAAACCCATCAAGGCCCTCCTTGATCCCTACAACCCCACCGGCTCCAGCATCCATGTAAACTTTAGCACCAGCAAAGCCAGGCGCTGGCAGACCGATTCCCGCAAGTGTCACGTCAACTGGGTGATCCTGGACAGCGACTGGGAAGCCGAGTTCTGCCGCATTGCCGAATCCAACAAGCGTGTCATTGCCTACGTCAAAAACCAGGGCCTGGGCCTCGAAATCCCCTACCGCTATCAGTCCCACACCCGCAAATACTACCCCGATTTCATCGTGTTGATTGACGATGGCCGCAGCGAGTCCGACCCCCTGCGATTGATAGTGGAGATTAAGGGCATCCACGGCGAAGACGCCAGGGACAAACGCCTGACCATGGAGAACTACTGGGTTCCCGGTGTCAACCGCATGGGCAAATACGGCCGCTGGGCGTTTCTGGAACTGAGCGACCCCTTCCAGATGCGGACGGAGTTTGAGGAGTGGGTGGAGAAGGCGGTAGACAAAAAAGAGGAGGATGAGGTATGATAGCAATTCAGGTTTACTTGTAGACGTTTTGTGTGAAGATGTAAAACGTCATAAATGGAAGAGGAGAAGAAGCTATGGAAAAGTATATTGAGCGTATTACTGGAACCATTCCTCATACCAATAAAACCGTTGATATTACGCTGAACGGGCAAAACCTCATTGTTACCGGCGCAAACGGATCGGGCAAGACATCGTTTCTTAGAAGCGTATATGAGAAGACGGTTTTACTTGTTGCCCAAAAGCGACAGGCTGATTTGCCAAAATTGAAAAATAAATTACGATATTCTGAAAATACGCTTTCCCAACAGGTAAAAGGTACGACAAGCTATGATCAGTGGCTTATTAATGTATCAAGCCAAAAAAGGGAAATAGAAAACATTGAAACCGGCGTTCAAATAATAATACCGGATAATATTGGATTTTCGGTAAAATACGATGATAAAAAAGCCGTTCTTGGTTATTTTGAAGACAAACGCCTTGCAGATATTACTGAAGCAAAAACAGCGCAAGGCTTAAGAACCGAAATAGAAGAAAACCAGAAATTGCAGCCCGGTCAAAACATCGGTAATAAATTAGAGCAGCATCTCCTTAACCTAAAAACAAGACGCTCGCTGGCAATAACCGAAGATAATAATCAACAATTGGCGAACACAATTGATAAATGGTTTTTTGGGTTTGAAGAAAATTTAAAAAAATTACTTGAAGATAATTCTTCAAGACTGGTTTTTGATTCAAACAGAAACAAGTTTTCAATCCGGCAGGATAGCAAGCCTCCCTATACCTTCCAAACACTTTCTACAGGATATAAGGCGATATTTGATATTTACGCCGATTTAATCATGCGGACGGAATATTTTGAAGTAAGTCCAGAGGATTTACAAGGCGTGGTTTTTATCGACGAGATTGATTCACACCTCCACGTTTCATTACAGCGTTTAATACTGCCGTTTTTTACCGACTCTTTTCCGCAAATTCAATTTCTTGTAACGACTCATTCGCCCTTCGTGCTGGCGTCCATGCGGGATACGCTCATTTATGATTTAGGGAAAGAGGAACCTCAAGTTATAGCACAAGCAAAATCGCAGAACGACATATTGAATGAATTCTTGGGCGTACCGGTCGCAATGCCCATCTGGGCCGAACAGAGTTTGAACACAATCCTTTCCAGGTATCTTGCTGCTGAACCGGATATAATTTTACTTGATACCTTGAAAAAAGAGCTAAAAGAAGCGGGATTGGAAGAGTTTTTCCCTGAAACTATGGCAAAAATTTTGGAGGCGAAGTGATGGTTGCCCTGATTCGTCCTGAATGCCCCAATCCGGCGGCGCTTGCTGCCGGGAATTATAAAGAATCGCGGAATAAAGATGTGTTACGAGCCTCAACATCGGAAAAATGTATGTATTGTGAAAGCAAAATCGAACATAATAGTTTTGCTCACGTTGAACATATAAAACCAAAGGTGAAATATCCTGAATTTGAATTTATCTGGGATAACCTCGGATATAGTTGTGAACGCTGTAATATAAATAAAGGCGATGAATACGAAGAGCAAACGCCTTTTATAAATCCTTATCAGGATAATCCTGAAGATCACATTGTGTTTTTCGGTTTCTTTGCTTTTCCTAAACAAGGATCGGAGCGCGGTGAATATACAATAAAGAAATTACAGTTAAACCGTGCGGGATTGATTGAAGCCAGGAAAGAGCGAATTGAAAAAATTGATATGATGATTAAAGCGACATTTCGAACGACTAACGCGCTTTTGCGTACTCAAGCGCTCGCGGAGATACAGCAAGAAGCGGAGAAGGATAGGGAATATTCGCAGGCTGTCAAGTGTTTGCTGGTAATTCAGCGGATTCTGCCATTAGGAGTCACCAATGCCTAAACCCCCAAAAACCGTCACATCCCTCTCTCACACGGAAGAGAAGCGTAAAAACATTCCCACCGCCGAAATGCAGTCCGTGGTGGACAACGACATCAAGGCCCCAAAAACCCTCAAATATCCGCGCAATACCGACTTGGACCCCCAGCTCCTCTGGCGGGGCAAGGACGACTGGTCGGACCTGGTGGTCAACGCGCCGCCCCTCTACATTCAGGAAAAGGTTCATCCCAAGGCGCGACGACCTGCTCCGCCGGACTGAAGCGGACAACAAAGCCGATAGCGGTCAGATAGACCTTTTCGCCGACTTCAACGGCATCCCCGATGGGGTGGATAAAACCGAGTTCTACCGCCACGAACTGGTCCAACCGCATGATCCTGGGAGACAGTCTGCAAGTTATGGCAAGCCTCGCCGAGCGGGAAAGTTTGAAAGGCAAAGTCCAGTGCATTTACCTTGACCCGCCCTACGGCATCAAGTTCAATTCCAATTTTCAGTGGTCCACCACGCGATGTCAAAGACGGCAACCCCCATCACCCGCGAGCCGGGCCTTCCGCGATACCTGGCGGAACGGCATCCACAGTTACCTCTCCTATCTCCGCGACCGCCTTACCGTAGCCCGTGATTTATTGCATGAATCGGGTTCAATTTTTGTGCAGATAGGCGATGAAAATGTTCACCGGGTTCGGGCGCTCATGGATGAAGTGTTTGGAGAGGATAATTTTGTATCACAAATTTCGTATACAACAACAGGTGGATTTGCCTCTGATACTTTGAGTCGTGCTGGTGATTATGTTTTATGGTATGCAAAGAACAAACCAGAAATAAAATATCACAATTTAGTACATCCAAAACAAACTCCCGACGAAGATTCAAAATCAAAATATGATCAATTTGAAACTGAAGATGGGCGTCGAGTAGGAATGACATATGCAAAATACCTTAATGAATATGATTTTCTTCATGGAAGGATTTTTCGTATTGATAATATTATTTCCCAAGGTAGTTCAGATGGTACGACCAAAACATTTGCTCACAAGGGGAAAATTTTTGATTGTGGTTTGAACAGCCATTGGAAGACTAATCCGCAACTCGGAATGATTAGATTAGCACATGCAGATAGGATTGCGATTAGCAATCAAAGTAAACTTGGGTATATTCGTTATTTTAATGATTTCCCGATTATCCAATTAACAAATTTATTTCCTGGGCGCGGGAGATCCCTATGGCGCTCTCAAAACCAGCCTCAAGGCGGAAATCAACGAAGACGCCTGGTCCACCCTCCACAGCGATACTTCCCGTTCCTTTGACAAACCCGCCTCCGGCCGTATTGCCGTCAAGGTTAT
>JAITNU010000178.1 GCA_031290325.1 Treponema sp. | reverse complement strand
CATAACTAAAATATGATAATCATAAAAGAAAAAGTCAAGGGAAATGATCGTAAAAGATACTTTTTATCAAAAATTATAAAAATGTGGACCCCTAAGGGCCCGCTCTCAAACCAAAAAACCGCTCACTCCTCATTCAACCCAGATAATCTGAAAGCCGCCGATAGGTTTGGTTCACCCGCCGCTTTACCTCAAGGTCCGCGTCTTCCCCCAGTTCGTCGATGAGGGCCTCCACACTGGCAAGACTTTCGTTGAGGCCCGTGTGGAAGCCCCGGGAACAGGTAAACCAGTAGGTACCCTCGCCATCGGTCAGGAGACAGAGAAAGCCCAGCTCCTTTTTGCCCGGTTTCCACAAACGGGGTGTTACCAGGTCCGGTAGATACCCCAGCAGGTCCTCCAGGTTTTCCCGGGAGTTAAAATGCTCTTTCCGGGGCCATTGCTTGTCAAGGACCGTATCAAGGTTCAGGGTAGGCGCCAGGGACAGGATGAGGTCCAATTTCTCTCCTCCCAGAATCGTATAGGTCCCTTCAAAAATGACCGTGCCCCGCAGGTTCTTATAGATACCATGAGTACCGCTTTCCACCGGGTTCTTCACCAGGGAAAGCCGCTCCCAGGGCAGGGAAACCAGCTTCTTCCTTTTAACTGTTTCAATCTGAAAGACTTCGGTTCCAATCTTGATAGCATTGGTGAAGTCCCGCATCTGTTTCGGCTTGGTTTCATCTGTCGCGGTCCGCGCTGGCCGTCCTCCCAGGGCTTCAAATAAGTCGCCACTTATCTTTTCCATGGCCTTTTTTGAAAGAGGGGAAACGGACATGGCGTACATACGGGAGGTCCGCACGATTTCCCCAGCCACAATGTACTGGGGGTCCATCCTGAACATCACCGAACCGGGGTGAATGAGGATCCGGTCGGCGGTGAGGGTACGGTACATCTCACGGCCCTCCCGGATGCAGACAAACTGGATAAGCCCCCGTGCCACGGCGCAGAGGTAGTCTTCGGTCGGCCCCCCTGAAAGGATGGGAATGTTCAGACCCGAGACGATCTGTTCAAGCTGGAAGGTAACATTGACGATTTCTGCCATGGCCCGCTCGTCGAGGTAACTTTTTTCACAAAATTTTGCCTTGTTCTTGGCGGACTGATAGGCATAGTACAGCTTGAGATAGGATACAAAATCGCCTCCAGGGTCCCGGAAGCTATGATGGGCCTTGCGGGCGTCGGTTTCCTCCCCAGGGGGCAGAATGTAGGGGCTTTGGGTGGAAAGAAAGGCTGCGGCGATGATGGTTTCCTGGGTAACCTGGGGGTACTTCAGGATGGCCTCCACGATGATCCGGGACTGACGGGGGGGCAGGGGAAACTCGGTCATGAGCTTCCCGATCCGGGAGAGGGTCCGGTCGCTCTCCAGGGCGTCCAGGAGGTTCAGGGTCTCAATGGCGGCAATAAGCCCCTCCCGGTTCGGCGGGGAGACGAAATCGAATTCCTCAAAGGCGGTCAGCCCCAGGTCTGCCATGCGGAGTACCACTTCGGAAAGATCAGTACGGTAAATTTCTTCGGTGGTAAAGAGGATACGGTTCTCAAAATCCTTCCGGGTGTAGAGCCGGTAACAGGTTCCTGCCTGGGTACGGCCTGCCCGGCCCTTGCGCTGGTTCCCGGAGGCCTTGGAAATCGGCCCTTCCACGAGGCTTGAGGTAAAGGTGCGGGGGTTATAGTAGTTGAGTTTTGACAGCCCCGCATCGATCACCGTGGTAATGCCGTCGATGGTAACCGAGGTTTCCGCGATATTCGTGGAAATCACCACCTTGATCTTGCCATGAGGGGCAGCGTCAAAGACCCGTTCCTGCTCCTCCTTACCGAGTTTGCCGTAGAGGGGTACCAGGTACAGATAGGAGGAGGCGGGACTCAGGGCAAGCCGGTTCATGCAGTCCTTGATCAGCTTCTCCCCGGAAAGGAAGATGAGGATATCCCCCTGCCGCTCTTCGCTGAGGATACGTTCAACGATAGTATCGATCTTGTCCAGGATGGCATCTGTAATGGCCTGTCCCCCTGGGGCAGAACCGGGCAGGGACACCGGAGGATCGTAGATGAGGGTAACGGGGTAGGTTTCGGCGTCAATCTTGACCACCGGACACTCCTCAAAGTACTGGGAAAAAACCTGGGCATTGATGGTGGCCGATGAGACGATCACCTTGAATTCCTTGCGTAATTCCAGGACCCGCTTTAAAAGCCCCAGGATAAAATCAATGTTAAGGCTCCGTTCATGGGCCTCATCCACCACAATGACCCCGTATTTTGAAAGATAGGGATCGAGCTTCATTTCTTGCAGGAGCATACCATCGGTCATGATCTTGATTTTGGTTGCCAGGTCGGTCTGATCCTCGAAGCGCATCTTGTACCCCACAAGACCGGGGATAGTGGTTCCCAGTTGGCGGGCGATGAACTCACTCACCGAAACCGCGGCAATACGCCGGGGCTGGGTGACGCCGATGATGCCGTTTTGAGTGAACCCCGCGTCGTGGAGTATCACTGGCAATTGGGTGGTTTTTCCTGAACCGGTGGGGCTTTCCACCACCACCGCCTGACTCGTCTTGAGGGCGGAAAGGATGAGATCTTTATGTTGATATACGGGAAGTTCCAGATAATTCATAGTTTATCATACGACAGATTGCCGTATACCGCAATCATCCCGTGGGCGTTCCTGGCCACCTACAGTATCTGCCGGGCAATCCACGCGCAGGCCTCTGCATCTGCCAGGGCATGGTGGTGCCGGTTCAAATGATACCCGCACCGTTTCGCCACGGTCTGAAGCTGATGATTGGGCAGTTCAGTGCCAAAAACCTTCCGGGAAGCGCGATAGGTACAGTAAAACGTATACTCAGGGTATGCCATGCCGTAATATTCGTGGACTGACCGTAAACAGCCTTTATCAAAAGAACTGTTATGGGCAACCAAGGGAAGCCCTGCAAGTTTCGGCGCTATCTCCACCCACACATCGGGAAACGCCGCCGCGTCCATGGTGTCGGCATAGGTCATGCCATGGACACTGGTGGTAAAATAGGTATAATAATTCGGCGCCGGACGAATTAAACGGTACAGACTTTCCACTATCTGCCCCTCGCGAACAATCACCACACCAATACTGCACACACTGGAACGTTTTTCATTGGCCGTCTCAAAATCTATGGCCGTAAAATCGTGCATCCCTTCCCCCATCCCTTCCTTGACTATTTATAATAAATACCCTGGTTTTTGCATAAAATCAAGTGGGTTTCATAAACACAATGCACTACGAAAGACCCCCTGGTAAGCTGGTGCTGCTGGATAGCATGATTTTTTCGGTATACCCCTGCAAAAAGACCCTCACTAAGGAGGGCCTTCGGATTACAACGATGAAATTATGACGCCTCTTCCTTGAGGTACAAAATTTCCATCGGACATTCCTTGACGCA
>JAITNU010000160.1 GCA_031290325.1 Treponema sp. | reverse complement strand
CGGTGAATAGCGGCTTTGGTATCATATCCAATGGTAACCCTATCAGTCTTTTCGTGGGCAAAGGTTTTTTGCACCCGATCCTTGGCGTTGATTGTTTCTTTTGCCTTGATTATTTTCATAGATCTACCCTCATAAAGTAGTATTAACCTTTTACGCCGCCGGCAGTTAACCCCGCGACAAAATATTTCTGAGTAAAGAGAAAGGCTGCGAAGAGGGGTATCATCACGATGCAGATAGCCGCTGAAAGCATGGGCCACTGGGTGCCATAGATTCCCCGGAAGCTGAGGAGCCCGATAGTAAGGGGGATACCCCTATTGGTAAGGGCTGTAGCGATCTGTGCCCACATCAGTTCTCCCCATACAAAATTGAAATTAAACACAAAACAGGTGGCCATAGCGCTTTTCATTAAGGGAAGTATGATCTGCACCATGGTCCGCAGTTCGCCGCAGCCGTCAAGCCGGGCGGATTCCATAAGTTCAGCGGGAATAGTGTCAAAGAAATTCTTCATGATAATGGATGTCCCCGGCACAGACCAGCCTACGTATGCCAGGATGATCCCCCAGTAGGGGATTTTGAACAGCCCCATCCTGGTGAATATGATGTACAGAGGGACTATCTCCGATTCGGTTGGGAGTACCTGTATGGCTAAAAGAGCCATTAAAATGATATTTGCGCCGGGTATTTGCAATCGCGCCAAGGCATAGCCCATAAGGAGGGAACAGATCTGAATAAGTACCAGCGAGAGGGCGGCGATGATGACACTGTTTATAAAGTAATCACCGATTCGTCCTGTTGTAAACGCCTTGGTGTAATTATCGAATTTGAACTCTTTGGGAAGTCCCCAGATGTTACGGTAAAATTCCGCCTGGCTTTTAAAAGAAGTGGATAAAGAAAAGAGTATCGGAATTAAATATACCGCGACAAAGAGCAGCATAATAAGCCGCAGCAGCGATTCAAAGGTGAATGATTTCCCTGAAAGACTTCTAGTACTCATAGGCCTCTCCCCGGGTAATCCAGCGGCCCATACCGATGCAGACGCTCACCAGAATAGTCAGCACTACCCCAATGGCCGCGGCATAGCCAAACTGGCCGAAAGAAAAACCAATGGTGATCATCCTGAGCGGCGCGGTTTCGGAAACATCCCCGGGCCCTCCTCTGGTCATGGTCCAGACTATGTCGTAAGACTTGAATGACCAGAGGAGCATCATGGAAAGGGTCAGGGCAAGGGCGGGTTTCATGAGAGGCATGATTATCAGCTTGAGTTCATGGAAATACCCGGCGCCTTCCAGTTTTCCCGCTTCAAAAAAAGAGGGGGGGATTCTGATAAGGGCGGTGTAGAAAAGCATCATGATGGTACCGGATGCTTTCCAGCCCTGTACAAAGGCCAGGGACCAGTTTACTATTTTCGGATTGGAGAGCCAGCCCTGCTTGAGAAAATCCAGGTGTAGGAATTCCAGCAGAGAATTGACCAGTCCGCCGTCAGGGGCAAGCACAAAAGCAAAGAGGAGGCCCACAACCGTCATGGGCATCATGCTGGTACTGAAGTACACAAAACGGCAAAAGGTGGATTCTTTGCTGGTAAGACGGTATACCGAAAGAGCCAGAAAGATCCCCAGCACCATCGCGACTATGGTAGATACAATCCCGATAAAAAGAGAATTAAGTATTGTTCCGTAGCCTTGACGTTCGGTGAATACACGGAAATAATTGTTTAACTTTACAAACGTCATGCGAGAGCCGCCGTTCCATTCCATGAATGAAAGGACAAGGTTCCACACAAGGGGAATGACGATGGTGAAAAGGATCATGATGATACCGGGGAGCATGAATAACACGCCTACCCCGGTAACTTTCCAGCCCAGCTTGTTCATTTATTTAAGTTTTTCCCTCAAAGCCTCAAGTTCATTCAGCGCCTGCTGCCCGTAGAGTATATAATTCGCCGGAGTATGGTAAAGTATATAATCAAAAATTTCCGTGGAGGCTTTAACGACCTCGGTAGGATATGCCAAGGATAAATCCCTGCCGTAGAGGGCATAGTCGGGATCCGAGGACCTAATCCCGCTGACCGGTACAACTGCTCCGTTATCGGCCAGAAGCTGCATTATTTCCTGGCCGGTAAGGTACTTGAGAACCTCAATGGCCTTATCCGGCTGTTTGGTATTGGACATAACGAAGTACCCGTCGGCATTCGTAATCAGGTAGTTCATGGAAGATTTACCCATGTTGGGCCAGGTGAGAATCGCGGTGTCAAAGGCCCCGGCGATAGTATCGCGCTTTGCGTTTGACACCATGCTGTTCACATAGGGCATCATAACGACCCTTTGCCTGACAAAGGCAGAGACTATCTGGTCGTTGGTGGCGGCAAGGGCGCCGTCTCCGGGATAGAGGTAATTGTTGTCATAGAGGGATTTGACATTGTCAAATACGGTCTTTACCCGGGGATCGGTAAAGGGAACATTACCGGCGCAAAAGGCTTCCAGTTCCGCTTCGTTGTCCCATACCTGCATAAGGCCATTCCGGGTGAACCAGCAGGCCCATTCGCCGTTAACTCCTATCGGATAGACATCGGGCATGGCGGTTTTTATTTTCCGGCAGGCTTCAAGGAATTCGTTCCATGTCCACTGATCCTTTACCGTGACCCCTGCCTTTGCCGCAAGGTCCCTGTTTATCAGTATCATGGGATATACTGTGCCATAGGGGACCGCTATGATCTTTCCGTCATATTCTCCCACTTTAATGGTGTCCCCCCAGGGATTTTTCCATTGAGGATCCGCGTTAAGATAGGGGGTTAAGTCCAGGGCCATATTGCCTTCGGTAAAGTTTCTCATTTCAGTAGGCCAGTATGATACAATATCCACCGATTCTCCGGCTGTAAAAGCGGCTTTAATGGTTTTTTCCTGCTGGGTGGAATCGCGAAGTTTTGAAATAAAGTTAATTTCCGGAAATTTTTTAATGAGCAACGGAATGATCTTTTCTCGAAAAACAGTATTATCAGCGGTATCAATCATGATAACCATATCGGTTTTCCCGCTCCCTGACTTTGTCTGCCCCTGACCGCCGGCGCCCAGATTATTCTGAACCAACCCCAGCATCAGAACCAGCCCGAAAAACAATGTGATTCGTACTGTACTTTTCATAAAATCCTCCAAATATAAATGATTTTATCAGTGTAAAAGACAAATCTCCGGCAGACAATTATGAAAATTCAACAAAGTTATATGATTTTCTACAAAAAAGAGGTCATTGTACGGGATCGGGTTCCTTGCCGGCGCGGTATTCGCTGGGGGAACAGCCGAAGCGTTTCTTAAAAATCTGGGAAAAATAAATGTAATCATGATAGCCGGTTTTTTCGGCGATTAAGGTAATTTGTTCACTGGTGAAACTCAAAAGCCACGCGGCGTTGCGGAGTCGTTCCTCGTTGACATACGCCTTAAAGGCCGTTCCTGTTTCCTTTTTAAACTGTGCGCTGAAATAATTGGGGGTTACTTCGATTAGTTTCGCAAGTCCTTCGGCGCTTAAATACTCAAAGAGATGGGCATGGATATAGTTAATCGCTTTGGTAATACGGAGGCTGTATTTTTCCCCGACAGGGGCGTCCTCTGTGCTTTTTTTCCCCTCGGCGTGTATCTTTTCTTGAAGTTCCTGGATCCGCTTAATGAGGTTCCGTACCTTAATTGGTTTTAATTCATAATCGTCGGCCTGATACTGGACCGCCTTCTGGAGGTATTCAAAATCATCGTAGCCGGAAATGAGCATTACTTTAATCTTGGGAAAGAGAATTTTTATCTGAAGGAGAAATTCCAAACCGTCCATACCGGGCATACGTACATCGGAAAGAACTATGTCAGGCTGTAATTCCCTTGCTATTTTCAAGCCCTCTATGCCATCCGCGGCGCTGCGGACTTCATCAAACCCCAGGCTTTTCCAGTCTATGCCCTTTTCAATCCCCTCCCGTATCTGGAGGTCATCATCCAAAATGAGAAGTCGCATGGATTTCCTCCAAAGGCATTATCACGGTTACAATGGTTCCTGTTCCCGGCGTGCTTTCAAAATGAATACCGTAGAGATCCCCCCAGCGCAGTTTGATCCGCTGATTGATGTTTTTAAGGGCAAACATATTGTGGGATACATCCTTGTCCTGGAGCATCCGGTTAATCGTTTCAGCATCCGCCCCGATGCCGTTATCACCGACACTGACGCGGAGGCGCCCTTCGTCTTTTTGGGCGCTGACATCGATCTTCCCGTCTTCAGTACGCTGATCGATGCCATGGAGTATGGCGTTTTCCACAATGGGCTGGAGTATCAGCTTGGGTATTTGTACATTCATCAAGCTCTCAGGGACGCTGATCGTACAGTTAAGCCGGTTTCCGTAACGAAAACTCATGATAGCAAGATAGTTTTCAAGCTGCCTGACTTCCTGTTCAAGGGTTACCATGTCATTCCCCTTGCTCAGCATGTGGCGGAAAAGATCCGAAAGGGCTTCTATCTGATCGCTTACCTCGTAATCTTTATTCTGTACCGCCTTCCAGTGGATGGAATCCAGGGTATTGTACAGGAAGTGCGGATTTATCTGGGATGTAAAAAGTTTTAATGTAGCCTCCTGATTATAAATTTTATTTATATAGAGTTCATGGATGAGATCATTCACCCTTTTAAAGACCTTCTCCACTTCCTGGTTGATTTGCCCTATTTCATCCTGTGATTTGTAGGACATTTGGGGCTGCAGATTTCCTTCACTGAACTGGTTCATTTCGACAAGCATATTGCTGAGGGGATTAAAGATAAAACGCCGCTGCATTAAAAGGCAAACCGCGGCAAAGATTACGCCCAGAACCGCCGCAAGAATCACCATGACATAGGAGCCGCTTCGGTTTCTTCGGTAATAGTCCCAGGGAACCTGATTGATCAAGTACCAGCCGTTGTATCCTTGTGTATAGATAATCACCCTGTTGTCATTGGTGTGGATAAACCCCGAAGGCCCGCTAAACCGGGCAGTCAATTCCGGCGGATAAATACTCCCCAGCAGATTTTTTTCGGACGACGAAAGAATGACGCCGTCGCTCCTTACCAAAAACATAGATCCCTTACTGTAAGGGCTGTAATGATTGTAGAGTTCCTCTTCGTTAAGGCCGATAAAAAGCACCAGCGGATCATCGCTCAGGCTGTAGTGAAATACCTGATAATAGGGCAGAACCTCATTATTATTCCTGGTTTTGAAAAAGAAATTCAGTTTTCTGGTCGAAGTCCACAAGCGGTCATGGCCCGATTGGAGCACCGATTCAATATCACCGGGGTATTCGGGAATATCCGAATCCAGGGCGGGCCCCCGTTCAAAGATAACCTTGCCATGGTGTATGACAATAACCGATTCCAGGGCAGGGACCATGTGGTTAGTATCATCGTACATCTGCGCCAAACTGACATAATCCCGGGGCCTTGCTATACCTCCGGCGAAATACCCCATAAGTCCCCTGGCGACAAACCTACTGGAAAACCATTCGGCGGTTTGAAAAATCTGGCTTAATTCCGTAAAGACTTTATTGAGTACCTCCACATCCCGTTTACATTCTTCCTCCGTTTGTATAAATCC
>JAITNU010000112.1 GCA_031290325.1 Treponema sp. | reverse complement strand
GGAATGACCAGAGACAAGGCGTGGCAATGGGCAAACACCCGGAAAGGCTACTGGCGTACAGCCGGAAGCTGGATTCTCACCACAACGCTGACTAACCGCTATCTTGAGACGAATGGCTTTCCCAACATCATTAAGCGGTACGAAGAACTACGGGACAGAGCCAGACGGCTTGAGATGTTACATGGAACCTGTTGAACCGCCGTGTACCGAACGGTACGCACGGTGGTGTGAGAGGACGGCTACTCAACTAATGGGTAGCCTCCTACTCGATTAGGGCGGGGAAGAATGTTTCCCGCGAACCACAGGAAAAACTGTTCGTGCCATGGTGTTACCGGGAATAATTTTAATGCCCTCGTCCTATCTGCACTTTTTGTCATCTACTAGTCCAGCATACTTTCTGGATCACCTACCACCACACAGACTGGAGAAGGAACCGTGTATTCCCGTAAGGGTGTAAGGCGCCCGGTAGGCTTGTCAATCCGAAAGATCACCAGATTGTCCGAATCCTGATGGCAGGCCAAAAGCAAATTGCCAGTGGGATCTATCGTAAAATCCCGAGGCGTCTTGCCTCCCGAAGGAACGGTAAGGATGTAGTCCAGGGCACCGGTAATGTTGTTGACCTTAAAAATGGTGATACTGTCGTGCCCGCGGTTTGAGGTGTACACAAAGTTTCCATCAGGACTGATACGAATCGCTGCAGCGGTGTTGAAGACCTGAACACCTGGCGGCAGGGTTGCTATACACTGAAGCTTTTCAAAGGTTCCCGCAGAAGTACTCCCTTTTGCAGTGGTTCCCCCTGAAGGCGTATAGCGCAACACATCTACTGTGGAATCAAGTTCATTGACATAATAGGCGCAGGTTCCCGCAGGGTGAAAGACCCCGTGCCGAGGCCCTGCTCCGGGTTTGGTGGAAACCCAGGGAACCGCTGCAGGAGACAGGGGCGCCGCCGCATCTTTATCAAAGGAATAGGCCATCACCCTATCGGCCCCCAAATCACAGGCAAATCCGTAGTTATTATGGGAATCAAACATGAAGAAATGGGCATGGGAGGCTTCCTGTCGCTCCCGGTTGGGACCACTCCCGGTAAACCGGATGACTTGGACCGGTTCGCCCAAGGCGCCTGCCGGCTCAAGGGGCAGCACACAGAGGGTTCCGCTCATATAATTGGCAACCACCGCATGGGTGGCTTCGTTATTAATGGCGACATGGCAGGGACTGGTGCCCTTGCTGGGCTGCTGATTGAGGAACCTAAGCCCGTCCCCTTCAAGGGCAAAGGCGGAAACCGCACCCTCAAATTTATTGGTTTCATTGGTTACATAGAGGTGTTTTTTTGAGGGTGATATGGCCAAATAGGCAGGATTAACACTTTCCGCAGCAAGGCGCAGGTCCGCAATCACGCCGCTTTCAGGATGCAGCTTGAAGGCATAAATCCCCTGTGCCCTGCCGCCCTGGGTATAGGTTCCAATAAACCCGGCAAAACACCCGTTCATCCTTTTTCCTTTTTTTCTTTCTTTTCCTCTGCCCGATCTTTGATATCCGCAATACCGATAAAAACCGCGATGAGTCCGATAAAGATCGCGATGACCGGCACCGCTCCCCGAAGAAAGGCCAGTACGTCGCCCCACCAGCCAAGCCCATTAGGTACCACCGAAAAAAGCGCGGCACCCAGAATCACAATACCCAGTATAAGCGCCTTCATTATATCCTCCAAATATGAAATAGTTGAGAAACATCTATGTTATATTGCCGCACTCTTCCACGTACCGATTGTTTAGTATCCCGTCAACATCACCGTCATAAATCGCGTTGGAAAACCGCACGATAAAAGCATGTAAATTCTGACCAGGCACACGGAGATATTTTTCAATCAGGGATTCCGCAAAGGAACCCCGGACTTCTTCGTTGGGATAATCAAGGCTGAAGATGTTCCGTTCTTCATTATACCCGGCAATGGTCAGATACCCCGATTGGTACAATACCGGTACAGCCTCCATGTTTTCCCCGTCGTACTTACGGAAATCATCATACCGGACAGTCAGCTTTCCCAGATTAACAATATCAATGTTCTGTTTTTCGATGAGTTTGATAAGGAAAGCCGGTGTTCCCGTTTCAAACCAATAAGGCAAAAAGTCACCGCCCTTATCAAAATGATTCAGTAAGCCAAAAGGATTATAAACGGTTACCGGTTTTCTCGAAAAGCGATACCCATTGTAAAACCGCTTTAATTCCGCTAAATAGCGTTCCCTGTCCCGGGTGCCATTTTGGATAATTTCATCAATTTCCGGCGCAAAGTCCTGTTCAAGTTCTTCCTGGGTTATGCCGCACAGGTCACTGTACGGGGGGTCCAATGAAAGGTCCGTCAAATGATTTAAATCGGAGAATACACTCACCTGGGCGAACTTTGTTACACCGGTCAGAAACACAAATTCCAGATACGCATCGGAAGATTTCAGCACGCTGTAAAAACCTTTCAGAGCGCTCCGCATAGTTTCATGAAGCTCTTTATGGTCAATCGTACTGAGTAAGGGTTTATCGTATTCGTCTATAACAACGACTACTTTCTCCCCAAATTTTTCCCAGAGCTTATATATCAGGCGGGTAAACTGCGCGCTGATGGTTTCTCCTTCACAAGGAACGCCGTATTTCTCCGCGCATAAATCTAGCGCCATGTTAATGGTGGCGAATAGTTCATTGATGCCGCGTACATAGTCCCCTGGATTCAGATCAAAACGGATTACCGGCCGTTTTTTCCATTCCCAGTCAAGGGAATCAATGGCCAGTCCGGAAAACAGCTCCCGTTTACCTTCAAAGATCACCCCTAAAGTTGAGCAGAGCAGGGACTTCCCAAACCTTCGGGGACGGGAAAGGAAGAACTGGGACCCCGATCCGGTCAGCAAATCATGGATTCGGGCGGTCTTGTCCACATAACAATAGCCACCTTCACGAATTTTAGCAAAATCCTGTATCCCTAGGGGCAATCTTCGTTTCATAGGCTCAGTATAACACATACCAGTGGTTTTGGCTAGGAGTTTATCGGCTTTAGCCCTCCCAATAGAGAATCTTGCGATTTATCGCAAAATTCTACCTTGCAAACTCCCTAAGAATATCCCGGTATTCCGCAATGGTCTGGGCATGAACCAGCCGGTTCCGCAGGACCGCGCCACCGGCCAGCCCTTTGGTGTATGTGCAGAACTGCTTCCGCATTTCCCGGCAGGCGCTCCCTTCGCCAATATCCGCGGCCAACTGCGTCAAGTGGCGAAACCCTATGACAAGCCGTTCCTCTGGTGTTGGCAGCTCCCAGGAACCGGTCAATAACAGGGACCGGGCGGCGGAAAAGATGAAGGGATTCCCCATGGCTCCCCGGGCAAACAACACTGCAGCACAGCCCGTCTCCCGGAGCATCCGCTCCGCGTCTTCCGGGGAGAAGAGGTCCCCGGACCCTGCTACGGGAACCGGAACCTGGGAAACCAGGTCCGCGATGTAGGACCAGTCGCTCGTCCCCGCATAGCCCTGGGATCTGGTCCGGGCGTGAAGGCTCACCAGGGCTGCCCCGGCTTCCACGGCGATTCGGGCACATTCCCGGTAATTGACCGATGAAGCGTCCCAGCCGGAACGCATCTTCACCATCACCGGCGCAGCTCCCAGCCGTTCCTGTGCACCCCGGACCACGGCCTCCACGATGCGGCCCAGGAGCGCAGGGTTCCGCATCAGGGCAGAACCTGCCCCGGTTTTGGTTACCTTTGGCACCGGACATCCGCAGTTGATATCCACCGCATCGGGATGATAGGGGGCCAGCAAACTGGTGGCCCGGTACATCACCTCCGGATCGGAGCCGAAGAGCTGGACCGCGTATCGGGTCTCATTATCCCCACGGCTGAGGATGTTCTTCTCTATTGAAGCGCTATGCGCCCCATAAAGAGCGGGGTTCCGTACCAGGGCCTCAGAGGAGACCAGCTCGGTACTGGTAAAATCCGCCCCCTGTTCTATGCAGATCGACCGGAAGACCCGGTCGAAATACCCCGCCACCGGGGCGAGAAAGAGATTGCCGGGGATGGCGAGGGAACCGATTGCAACCGGATGGTACAAACCCATAGACATACTAATTGGGGAGTCCGAAGCAGCGATTGGCATTCTCCCACAACGTAGCAGCCAGTTCCTCATCGCCGATGTCCAGCATGTCCGCAAGGAACTGGGCAGTGGAGGGGAGGTATTTGGGCATATTACGCTTACCCCGGTAATTCGCAGGGACCATAAAGGGACTTTCAGATTCAATGAGGATCCGATCCAAGGGGAGCACGTCGATAGTCTCATGGAGATTCCGGGCGTTCCGGTAGGTTAAATTCCCTGCAAAAGAGAAATAGAGGTTCAGGTTCAAGGCCTTCCGGGCGTATTCGGCATTTTCGGAATAACAATGGAGGACCCCGCCCTTATGGGGCAGCCGGTCCCGGAGTATGTCCAATACATCACGCCCCGCGTCCCGGTTATGGATGATCACCGGCATATCAAGCTTGGCAGCCAAATCAAGTTGGGTGATGAACAGCTCAATCTGGGACTTTTTATCCCCGAATCTACGATAGTAATCAAGGCCGATCTCACCGATAGCCACCACCCGGGGGAGCCGTACCCCTTGTTCTATGATTTTAACCCAATCTTTCCCTGGATTCTGTACTTCCGATGGAGAAACCCCCACAGCATGGTACACCTGTAACGCGGATTTAAGATTTTCATAGACCTTCCCAAAATCATGGAGGCTATTACAAATTGAAATGAGCCGCATAACGGAAACCTGACGGGCTTCCTGAATAACAATGAGTTGCTCAATAGGGTCATCACATATAAGCCCTATATGGGCATGAGTATCAAAATACTGCATGGCTTAGTCCAAAAGAAGTGATATTGACTTTTCCAAACTGGATATTATAATTATAACACAGCTTTTTCCCTGGGTCAATAAAATGTATCAGTTTTATAAATAATCTTGACAATATAATGGTAACTCATAGCGAATAATTTAATGGCTATTAGTTTATGATAAATATCATAAACCATGAAAAAATTCTTGCAAAATTTGAATTTTGGTAAAATACTGAATTAAATAGGAGATAGGAACAAACCTATCGGACTAATGTCTTTCAAAACCCTATTGGCTTTGAATGTCCCCCAAAGGCATGCTTTTTATGCAAAGGTAGATCGTCACGATGATAAGAATAGTTATTATTGATGAACAGGACGTAGACCGCATCTGTATAGAAACCACTTTATCCGCTCAACATGATTTTGAAATCATCGGACTTGGAAAAGATGGGTACGATGCCCTCAAGCTGGTGGCTGGATTAAAACCTGATATCCTGATCCTTGATACTTGTTTGCCGGGAATCGTCCCCTTATTAAGAAGCAAGTCCCGTGCTACTGACATCATAGTGTTTACCTCCCTTGAAGATGATGCTCATATCTGCCAGGCAATAGGTAGTAAAGTTAATGGCTACCTCTTAAAAGATACGGATATGGATGAATTAGTCGCTTCCATCAGGGTTGTGTATGAGGGCGGGACTGCGATAACCCCCCGGATTACCGCCAAGGTATTCCATATCTTTTCAGAGCTAGTCAGGAATAATGGCTCTTTCAAAGGGTCTCAGAGTACCTCACACCAGAGGCATGAGTACACCATACCCTCAAGCATTTCCAAAACGGAACTCCGGATTATGACCTATATTGGACAGGGCCGGTCAAACCAGGAAATTGCTGATAAGTTGTGCCTTACCACGGGAACGGTTCGCAATTATATTTCTTCGGCCATGCAAAAGGTGGGATTAGAGAACCGGACTCAGATTGCCCTGTATGCCATCGAAATGGGGATCATTCACTTAGGCTCCGCACGATGTGACTGACAATTGACCAGAAGCTCGTTTTTAGTATACTTATCGGTTCTGTACCGGATGTACCATCCCAGGACGAGTTTTGTGGCCCGATTTATGGGCAGAGGATAGGGATTGTTATTTATCTCTATAAATTATATACTAGATGTATATAAGGAGACTCTTTATGATTGTTGACTATCGATGGGATAGGACCTTAGAAACCGGGCATGAGATGATAGATACCCAGCACAAACAGTTGTTTGTTGCGATCAATGATCTTCTGCATACTTACCAGCAGGGAAAGGGCAGTGAAGACTTATCAAAGAGCCTGGATTTCTTAGCTAATTACACTATCAAGCACTTTTTTGATGAGCAGAGACTTCAGCAAAAATACAACTATCCTGATTTTGAGAACCATAAAAAGTACCATGAGGCCCTGAAAGCGGAGGTCATGGATTTTTCAAGGCAACTGATAATGAAGGGGCCTTCTGAGGAACTCATTAATAAGGTCTGTAGTACCATTGGAAACTGGCTCGTGAACCACATCCAGATCCAGGATAAAAAACTTGCCGCTTATATTAAGCAGCAGGATGCGGTGGCCCATTAGGGCCTACCGCCCTTTTTGAGGTCTATCTGCCGTGGCAGTACTTGTACTTCCTGCCGGAACCACAGGGACAGGGATCATTCCGGCCCACCTTGGGCTGTGCCCTGACCACGGTAACGGCTTCAGGCTGGGAACGGCCCTTGTCCCCTGCGTTCCGTATTGCCGCAAAGGCCCCAAGGCTGCCGTGGCTCGCGGATTGCGCTGTTGACACGGTCCGGGGTTTTACCTCCCGGTCCCCTGCCATTTGAATCCGTACCAGGTGCAGCCGGGAGGCAATCTCCTCCCGGATCTGGTCGATCATGGTATCAAATATCTGAAAGCCTTCAACCTTATATTCAGTGAGAGGATTTTTCTGGGCATAACTCCGCAGATACACCGCTTCCCGTAGGGCTTCCATGTTTTCAAGGTGATCAAGCCATTTACGGTCCACTGCCTGGAGGTACTGCATCCTGATAAAGGTGTTGAGGTAGTCCCCGCCGATGAGGGCGGCCTTTTCCTCAATGTCCTTTTCCAGGTCCCTGATGATACGCTGTTCAAGCAGTTCGTTTGGTTCCCCCTCCTCAAGGTGCAGTTGATAGGCAAATTTGATTTTAAGATACTCGGTTACCTCTTTGAGCGCAACAGTGGAATCCCGGTGGCGGGTATTTTTAAGACCCTCCAGAACGGTACTCACCATGTCACTGGTAGCGTCATTGACCCGCTGCTTCAGGTCCCTGTCTTTGAGGATGGCGTCCCGCTGTTCATAGATGAACTTCCGCTGCTGGTTCAGCACATCATCGTACTCCAGGAGGTGTTTGCGGATTTCAAAGTTCCGCTCCTCCACCTTTTTCTGGGCCTTTTCAATGCTCTTACTGAGCCAGGGATGGTAGATAGGTTCCCCTGGTTCCATACCGATCTTGGCCATGAGGTTCTTGATATTATCCCCGCCGAAAAGGCGCATCAGATCATCATCCATTGAGATGAAGAACTTCGATTTCCCCGGATCACCCTGGCGGCCAGAACGCCCCCGGAGCTGGTTATCAATACGCCGGCTCTCATGCCGTTCCGTGCCGATCACATACAGTCCCCCCAGGACCTTGACTTCCTCATAATCCCGCTGCCATTTTGCGTACTCATCCTTGTAGATTGCAGCGTACTGCTCAGAACTTACATCAGTCCCCGCCCGTTTACGGGCACGGTGTTCAGGATTACCCCCCAGCTTGATGTCTGTGCCCCGGCCTGCCATGTTGGTGGCAATAGTAACCGACCCCTTGGCCCCGGCCTCGGCAATGATCACCGCCTCCCGTGCGTGGTTCTTGGCGTTCAGCACCTCGTGGCGCACCCCCCGGCGGGTGAGGAGGGAGGAGAGCTTCTCCGATTTCTCGATGGAAACAGTCCCCACCAGGGTCGGTTGCCCCCGCTTATAGGCAGCGGCAATCTCATCAGAGAGGGCGTCGAACTTCTCCTTTTCATTGAGGTACACCACGTCGTTTTCATCGTTCCGGGCAACCGGAAGGTTCGTGGGGATCACCACCACCTCAAGGTTATAGATCTTGCTGAATTCCACGGCCTCAGTATCGGCAGTACCGGTCATGCCGGAGATTTTGGTGTAGAGTCTGAAGTAGTTCTGGAACGTGATGGTCGCCAGAGTACGGTTCCGCTGGGCAATCCGGATCCGTTCCTTGGCCTCAATAGCCTGGTGCAGCCCATCAGAATAGCGGCGGCCGTGGAGGATACGGCCGGTGAACTCATCCACGATCTGAACCTGGCCATCCTGTACCACATAATCCACATCCAGATGAAAGAGCTTATGTGCCCGCAGGGCTTGGGTAAAGTAGTGGATGTACTCAAAATTCTCCTCATCCACAATGGCCCCTTTGATGAGGTTCCGCTTCTGCAGAATCTCCTCGATTTTGGCCAGCCCTGCATTACTGAAAGAGATGCCCTTGTTTTTCTCATTGAGCTTAAAGTCCCCGATCACCTCCTCCCCCTGGGTCTCATCAGGGTATTCACCATCTGCCTTCTTCTTGATCTCCTCAAGGGAACCCAGAAGCCGGTCAACCTCAGCGTACTTAAAGGTATCGTCCTCAGCAGCACCGGAAATGATCAGGGGAGTCCGGGCCTCGTCAATAAGAATGGAGTCTATTTCATCGACAATACAGAAATGATGCCCCCGCTGGACCCGGCTTTCCAGGTCCCGGCACATATTATCCCTGAGATAATCAAAGCCGAACTCGTTATTGGTCCCGTAGGTGATGTCACAGGCATAGTTCTGCTTACGCCGTTCATTATCCATGTCCGAGAGTATAGTCCCCACCGAGAGTCCCAGGTAGCTGAACACCGGCTGCATCCACTCAGTATCCCGGGCTGCAAGGTAATCATTCACCGTAACCACATGGATACCCCTGCCAGGGATGGCGTTTAAGTAGGCAGGGGCGACACTCATCAGGGTCTTTCCCTCACCGGTCTTCATCTCCACGATTTTCCCCTGATGCAGCACAATGGATCCCATGACCTGCACATCGTAGGGCCGTTCTCCCAGGTTCCGCCGCGCCGCCTCCCGTGCAAGGGCAAAGGCTTCAGGAAGCAGCGCATCCAGACTTTCCCCCTGGCCATACCGTTCCCGGAACCGGTTCGTCATAGCGGGGAATTCCTCAGCCGGGAGCGCCGTGGCCCAGACTTCCTTCTCATTAACCGCGTGTAATATAGGCAACAAGGCTTTAAGGTCCCGTTCATGCTGGGAACCGAACAGAGCTTTGATAAAATTTTCTAACATAAGATACTGTAGCCCGTAATCTTGAGGATTGACAAGCAGCTCAGTGGTTTTTCTGGTCACCTGGACATTCCTGCGGCTTCCCTACAGCCGAAAAATACCCCTCCCTGATTTCCAAAAGCCCTTCGGACTCCTATCACGGCATCAATATCTACACCGTTCCCCGTAAGTCTTCTCAACCCAGCGCTGGTACTCTCCGCTCCGTATCCCGTCAACCCACGAGGTGTTTGCCAAATACCAGTCCACGGTCTTTGCAAGCCCTTCCTCGAAACCTACTTTCCTGGTCCAACCGAGTTCCCGCTTTATCCTGGAACAGTCAATGGCGTAGCGCCGGTCATGGCCAGGCCGGTCCTTGACAAAGGTGATGGTGCCCCGGACCTTTTCAGGATCAAGCCCCGCCTTTTGCGATACCAGGTCAATCAAAGTATGGAGCAGCCGGATATTCTCCCATTCGTTCTCCCCGCCGATGTTGTACTTCTCGCCGGTCACTCCCGTATGCAGGATAGTCCACACCGCACGGTTATGGTCCTCCACATAGACCCAGTCCCGGATGTTCTTGCCGTCCCCGTATACAGGCAGGGGCTTGCCTTCCACTATGTTGAGGATCATCAGGGGGATGAGTTTTTCCGGGAACTGATAGGGGCCGTAGTTGTTCGAGCAGTTGGAAAGGGTGATGGGCAGTCCGTAGGTATGATGATAGGCCATCACCAGGTGATCGCTTGAAGCCTTACTGGCTGAATAGGGAGACCGGGGATCATAGGGGGTGGTCTCTGAAAAGGCGCCGGTTTCCCCCAGGGAGCCATATACCTCGTCGGTACTGATATGGTGAAACAGCACACCATCCCCTTCTTTCCAGGCGTTCCGCGCCGCCTCAAGCAGGGTGAAGGTGCCCATCACATTGGTCTTGATGAAGGTCTCAGGCCCATAAATCGAACGGTCCACATGGCTTTCCGCGGCAAAATGGACCACCGTATCGATACCGTACTTTTTAAACAGGGCGTCAACAAAACCCCGGTCGCAGATATCGCCATGTTCAAAGCAATACTGCGTGCCGAATTGCCCTGCAAGGTCCGTAAGACTTGCGCTGTTTCCCGCATAGGTCAGGGCGTCAAGGTTAATGATACGGCCAGTAAATTCAGGTTCCCCTTCCAGAAGCAGGTGGATAAAGTTACACCCGATGAAGCCCGCTCCACCAGTAACCAGGATATTTTTCAAGTTACGCATAGTTCCAAGATAACACAATAGAGGGAGGAGTGAGTAGATAGGGGGTAGGAATTTCGTACTTTAGTGGCTAAAAAGCCGTTTCCAAGGCTATGGAAACGGCTCGCGAGACGGGTCTTACCAAAAACTATTTAATCGCACCAGTCGATTTATGGATGGCGATAAGCTCGGCAACGTTATCCTTAGTGTACAGGGGGCATACAATATCCGTGTTGACTACCGCGCTTACCGTTCCGGTAAGTATCTGATTGGCCAACTCCATGTTTTTCTTTGCCAGTTCATCTGCGTTCTGGAAGGTCGTGGCGGTGAAGCTGCCTTCCTGAATTAAAAGCGCCGCTGCCGCATCCCCATCAACACCATAGACGAGGAGCTTGCTAAAGCTAGGATTGCCTTTGATGGCT
>JAITNU010000108.1 GCA_031290325.1 Treponema sp. | reverse complement strand
TGTGCCATGTGAATGGGTGTGGGAACTCAAGTATCTCAAGAAGGGGGACGTGACAAAGGGAACAGAAGCGACCACGTTCACCGCGGCAAAGGAACAGCTTGAGCGCTACCGGCAGTCGGTCCTGCTCCGGGACCGCACCGACGTGAAGTATGCCGCGATCCTCTTCACCGGCAAAGATCAGTACCGCATCGAAGTAGTCCCGTAGTTGTCTTCAGCGATTCAGAGCATCAACGATATAGTTTTGGTTTTGTCAATACTTCATAACAATAACGCATAGCATTACAAAACCACGAACGCTCTGATACCGTTTTCCTATGCCTCCCAGCAGATCCGGTTCCTCCCTGTTTTCTTGGCGGTATATAAATTCCTGTCAGCCCTGGCGATAAACTCCTCTAGGCTGAGGGCTTTCGTGGGGATGAGTGAAACCACTCCAATGCTTAAGGTGATGGTGGTGATGATTTTCCCGTCGGTAGTGGGGATCCGGGTGGATTCCACCTGAGACCGGATCTTTTCGGCGATCTGCAGGGCAATGGCTAATTCGGTTTCAGGCAGGAGGATACCGAATTCTTCCCCTCCAATCCGGGCGGCAAGGTCCACAGGCCGCATCACCGCGGAGGTGAATATCTTCGCTATGGTCTTGAGCAGGATATCTCCCTGGGGGTGACCGTAGGTATCATTGTAGGCTTTAAAGTGGTCTACGTCCATCATCATAAATGAAAGGGGCTGCTGCTTCCTTATGGCCCGCCACCATTCCAGGGCAATACGATCATCAAAGCACCGTCGATTGGCAATATCCGTAAGGCCATCAATCATACCCATCCGTTCAATCATACGGATTTGATGCAGGATCTGTATCTGGGTCTTGATCCGGGCTTTTACGATGGTGTTTTTAAAGGGCTTCACGATGTAATCCACTGCGCCAAGCATAAACCCCTGTTCCTCATCATTCTCATTATCAAGGGCGCTAATAATGATGACCGGGATACTCATCGTATCTTCCTGGGCCTTCAAGGTCCTGAGCACCTCAAACCCGTCCATTCCGGGCATGAGGATATCCAGCAAAATAAGGTCTGGTTTATCTGCACCAGCGCGGCTGAGTCCTTCCTGACCTGACTTAGCAATGAAAATCGTATAGTCCTGAGCGAGTATGGTGTTCAGCATCATGAGGTTGGTCTTTTCATCATCAATGATCAGGACGCGGTCCTTAGTGGTCTTTGTATCTTTAGTTTCCATGGATAGCCCTCCTCAGGCAAACGATTCCTTAATATGCAACAGCGTTTTCAGGGCGCCGTTAAATTCAAAATCTTCGATTTGTTGGATAAGGTGTGATGCCGAAGGTCCGTCTGGAGGATCAGGAAAGGCCGCTTTTATAGCTTCTTTATAATTCAAACTATCGGTGTTTCCTGCTTCCAGCAGGGGCCGCAGGGTTGCGATGAGGTCAAGCAGCGTGCGCTGGTCCGGCACACCACTTCTCGGTAGTGCCGGCTCAGGGGATTCGTCAACCGGGCCCAGGACGTGCAGCAGCGCGTCCATGTCGTCCTCAAGCTGGGGCAGACTTGCTTGAGCCTCGGCCACCCTGTTTTCCGCCAGGGCCTTCTCAATCACCAGGGCACTCTGCTTGACACGCACAGACCCGAGTAAGCCGGCGCTGCTTTTTAAGGTATGGGCCAGCCGGTGCGCCAGGACCTGGTCTTCCATTTCCAGGGCATCCCGTATTTTTTGAACATCCCTGCTGTGCTCTTTTCTGAAGATGTTAAGGATCCGCCGGTATAACCCTTCATTTCCACCGGTGTTACGCAGCCCGGCCTGCTGGTCGAACAGTGCCGGTTCCCGTACCACTTCACCAGGCGCCGGTTTCGGCGCTTCAACAGGGGATGTTTTTTCCAGAGGAAGCCAGATGGCAAGTTTCCGGTTCAGTTCCTCAGCGTCAATGGGCTTTGCGATGAAATCGTTCATCCCTGCGGCAAGGAACCGTTCCTGTGCCCCGGAAAGGGCATTGGCAGAGAGGGCGATGATCGGCATGGTTTTCAACCACTCATCATCCAGCAGCCGGATCCGCCTGACCGTTTCTATGCCGTCCATTTCAGGCATCATGTGATCCATGAACACCAGATCATAGCGTTTTTCCTGGACCTTCTGAAGCGCCTCCTTACCGCTTACCGCAGTATCCGCCTTGATGTGATGAAGGGCAAGAAAGGCGAGGGCCACCGTGAGATTGATCTGATTATCATCCACCACCAGACATTGCAGCTCATCAGCGGCCCACACCCGGGAACTTGCGTCTTTTTTCTCCACCTGGCTGCTATCCCCCTCGATTAGGGGCAGGTAGACGGTAAATACCGACCCAATCCCGTAGTTACTTTCAAATTCGATAGTTCCCTGCATCATGGTTACCAGATTTTTGGTGATGGCAAGTCCCAGTCCTGTACCCTGGATGCCCCGGTTGGATTCACCGTCCAATTGCTGAAAAGTACCGAAGAGTTTCGGAAAGTCCTCTTCCTTAATGCCGATTCCCGAATCTTGTATCCTGAAGATCAGGTAATCCCGGCCCTGCTTTATGGCGCGATCTACCCTGAAATCAACATACCCAACCTTGGTGTATTTGACCGCGTTGTTGATGATGTTGATAACCACCTGGCGGATCCGTACATCGTCGCCATAGATGACGAGCGGTACACCTGGGGAAAAGAATTGCCGCCATTCAAGGTCCTTAGCCTCAGCGATAAACCGGCTCAGGGAACAGATATGATCGTACCATTCCATCATGTTAAAATGAACCGGAACCAAGTCCAGCTTGCCAGCCTCGATCTTGGAAATGTCCAGAATATCGTTGATGATCTGTAAGAGGGACCGGGACATTTTCTTGATGTCCTCCAGGAAACGGCGCTGGGTTTCGTCCAGGTTATCGGTACGCATGATCTCACTCATCCCGATGATCGCGTTCATGGGGGTACGGATTTCATGGCTCATGGAGGCAAGGAACTTGCTCTTGGCCTGGGAAGCGACCTGGGCTGCACGGGTCTGTACCTCCAGTTCCCGGTTCCGTTCATCAGTCTCCCGCATCTGCGCTTCCTGGGCCTTAAGCTCCCGCAGATCACGGGTATAGCCCACGACCCGGTAATCATCCCGCCAGGCAACCCGCACGAGGGTAACTTCTGTGGGAAGGGGCGCTCCTGAGGTGGTCCGGTGCATCCATTCAAAGACCAGCCTGCCGGTCCGGTGGGCATGGCGGATATGCTCCCGCACTTGGTCACGGCTCACCGTACCATCCGCCCCGGAAAGCTCATAAAAACGCGCCTGCAATTCCTCTTTTGAAGCAATCTCGAAGAGGTGCAGCGCCTCCTCATTACAGTCCTGCAAATTGCCCTCTGCATCCCAGAAGGTGCAGGCCAGGGGAGTCGCATTCAACATGACCGCAGTGCGTTCATCCCCTTCGGCCCGGAGCAGGTCGGTAATATCGCGGTATAACACCAGGACGCCGTCAAAATTGCCGGCCTCGTCCATGATAGGGGTACTGTTGATAGAATACTGGCGGACCCTCCCGGTACCGGAGAAATCAATGCTCACATTATCCGTGGTGGTCTTATGACCTGCTTTAATGTCCTCGAATCGTTCGGCGGATTGTTCCACAAAGGCCCTGTCCCCAAAGGTGGCATAGAGGGATGCAAAGAAACATCCCTTGATATCCGTATCATCGGTACGACCCAGGAGGGCGAGGAAGGTCTTTGAACACAAGACGCATCGCCCTTCTTTATCAAGAAAAATAATAATGTCCGGGCTATGTTCAAGCATCAGCCTCAAATATTGTTCTAGTTTTTTCTGCATAGTATTTTCTCTATTTTCTCTATTTTCTCTATTTGTACTATGAGTGGCGCTCCCCCGGTACGCACAGAGAAGGGTTACTTTTTTTTCTTCATCGTCGGCATGATCTGGAGGTGATGCTCATGAGCAAAGCGGTCCAGGGTTTCAATCATGGCGCTTCGGTTCTTATACTGGAATTTATAGGCATTAACCATAGTGATGACCAGAGCTGTGCCGTCTTTAATTGTCAGCATCTTTTCCAGGCAAGCGACTATGCGCTCGTAATACGTCCGCCCGGTATTCACTGCCACATAGCGGTCAAGAGCCTGCCGGAACAGGGTCAGTGTTTTTTCAGGGAAGAGGCCGGCAAAAACGGTATGGTATTGCGTGAGCATCTCAAGATCGAGGTGCGTTTCGATATAGGTCAGTAAGCGTTCGGCAGCATGTTCGGCAGCGAAAAGCTTCGGTATAGGGGCGTCAAATCTGTCGGTATGCTTTTCATAATGCCTGACAAGGTCTTCCAGGGCATCAGCCCACTCCTCAGCAGAGAAGGTACTTTTGTAGATGCTGAAATAGTTTTCTTTGAAGTCACATTCGATAAACCCAAAAGATAGTTTTCTGATAGTAGGAACATCCTGTTCTTTTTGAGCGATCTCCAACAGCAACTCATCCCACTCGTCCTGAGAATTCCGGTACGAATTTACTTCCTGGTGAGCGATATACTCATGAATAAGCGCTTTCGCTTCTGTGAAATGCGCTTCTGCGATATATCTTTTTACCAACTCCTTACAGAAGGATGCAATCTGTACATGTTCCTCAATGAGTTTCCATGCTTTTTCCGGCTGATTGGTATCGCGGTAAAAATTAATTTCTCGCTGCACAATTTTTTCCGCATTATAACCATTCGTATCTTTAAGTTCACTCAGCAAGGTATCCTGCAACCTAATAAACGCGTCGGGGTTTACACCGGCGACATACAACAGTACATCGTTGAAGCAATCAAAGAACCCCGTGTCCGCGTATTTTTCTTTTTTCATTTCAGTCATGCAGTAGTCAAAGAACTCCTGGGCATTGACCTCAGGATGCACAACCGCCTCTTTGAGAATTTTAAAACACATATCCTGATAATAACTGGTATAATCAATGAGATCACCATCATCTTCCTGTTCCAGCCAGGCGGCAAATTCTTCAATACAGGCTTTGCAAATGAGCACCACTTCAGCATAGTTTTGCTCTGCAAGGTGGGCCTGCGCTTTCTCAAGCCATTGGTCTAAAATATCAAAGAGTATGTCCTCATCATGATACTCATAAAGATCAATATGCAGATCCTTGAATCCCTGGCGCACAATGAGGGAGTACTGGTTTTCCTCGCTCTCTATTGTATGCGCAAACTCCAACAAAATGGCGTTGGTAAAATCAGGGTTGTACTGGGCCTGGCGTACAATAAAATTGTACAATTCCTTGCGCGAAATATCCTGTAAGAGTTCTGCAATCCCTACACCCGGCGCTGCTACTGAACCGTGTATTTCAGCGATACGTTCCACTATGGCCGCCTGAATCATGCCAATATGCTTACACGGAGAAGCGCTGCTTGGACAGGAACAGGAAAAACGCCCGATTTGTTTGCCATCAGTCGTTATTTTTATGGTATATACCCCATAGTTACCCTGGTATTTTGCCTGCCAATTATGGGGGGAAATTTCCCGTAAATCAATAATATCACTCATGTGGCTACACTATACCTTCAAATATCCGTATCTGTCAAGTCTTTTTTCAGAATGTTGCCGGGAACCTTTGATTTTAACAGGCTTATGAGCAAAAAAAGACCCGCCATTTGGCGAGCCTCTGCTCTGTACTGCGAGCATCATCTCTGCAATATAATACAATATTATATTGCCGAAGGTCAAGCAAATTTATACTCCTTTAGTATTGAAGCAATTTAAACCACTGATGGACACTGATATTTTCTTTATCCGTGTGTATCCGTGTGTATCCGTGGTTCATTTCAGATCGGAGTACCGTTTCTTCCCTGGCGGAATAGTTCAACAAAGCGCCGGGGATCGATATTCTCTGCCCCAAGGCAGTCTTTATAATCCAGGGGCATACCCAAATCCAGAAACGCGAAGCCTGCGTCCTGCAGATACCAGGTCATCAAAACCAGTTGTACCGTTCCTGCTGAATCTTCATCATAATACCCGGAATAACTGGTATATACCCTGCCGGCTATAATGCCGAATTCGCCGGCTTTACGTTCCCCGTTCCGGTATACCCCAAAGGATATGGGCCGTACCCGGGGGGCTTTGCGGCGATGAAGCACTTTGAGTACGATCTGTAAGGGAGCGGTGAGCCAGCCGTCGCCGTGGACCTCGACGCAGCGGTCCAGGATAGCATCAAAGTCCGTATCCACCCTGAGTTCATACCGGGGAAGCAGGTGCCGGATGCTCTTTTTGATGTGGAGATTCGGAAAAAACAGGGCCGACCGTAGCAGGTGGAGCTTGGGCAGCAGGATATGAGGGGGGTCGTCGCGCTCCCCTTCAAATTCCGTTGACATCACGAGAAAACCCGCTGCCATAAGGTTCGTGACAAAAGCCGGATCAAAATCCAGGGCTATGCAGAATTCTTCAGAATAATTGGTATCCACCAGGGCATCCACAACCCGGTCAAGGTTGTCCTTGGGTACAATAAAGACATGCCCCGAAAGAGTATAACGAAGAAAATGGCGCTTCATTGCTATGACGCCTATAGCATTACCGCTTGAGTGTGCAGACGCTTGTGTAGCTCATTTTTCTCATTGTCCCAATCTATACCGTCTAAACGCATAATTAACTTGTAATTCTTTCTGTATGCATTGTCAAGGTATTCTATGAGTCCATATACGGCAAAACCGCATCATTCCCCTACACTGCACCTAAAGAAAAATCCCCGATTATTTTAAAGCTCCTGCCGTCCCGGACGACCTCAAGCTTCCTCTGGGGAAAATAGACGGACAGCTTGTCCTGAACCAGGGCGGCGGCGGTTTCTGTGAAAATACGCATCCATTCGGGGGGAACCTTTTCCAAGGTGGCAACCCGGCAGGAGATGAGATAGCCCCGGCCCCACTTTGAACCGAATCCAGCGGTAAAATCCGGGGCGATCTCAAAAAGCCCGTCCAGCTCAGGATTATTGGTGGCACCCCGCCGGGGCCGGTTGGGATGCAGGGGAAAACGATCCCCCCACCGGTCCTCAAGCTCGTTGTCTACTTCATGGAAAAGCGCTTCTAACGTGTTGGTGAAGGCGACAAGCTTGGGATGGGGAGGCATTTAGTCAGGCAGCGCCAAGGCCAGTACCTCCTCAAACCGTTCCACCGGGTGAAACTCAATGCCCTTCTTTACATGATCGGGGATATCGTCTAAATCCCGCAGATTCTGCTTGGGAATGATGATATGCCTGGCCCGGTTACGCCGGGCGGCAATGGTCTTTTCCTTAAGCCCGCCGATGGGGAGGACCTGTCCGGTGAGGCTGAGTTCGCCGGTCATCACGAGTTTGTCGGTGATGGTCTTATCCCGCAGCAGGGAGAGCAGGGCCGTTGCCATGGTGATCCCAGCGGAAGGACCATCCTTGGGGGTGGCCCCTTCGGGGATGTGGAGGTGGATGTGGTTCTTCTCAAACCAGACAGCATCAACGCCATAGTATTCGGTCCCCAATTTCCGGGCTACCGTCATGGCAATCGTGGCGGATTCCTTCATGATGTCCCCCATCTTGCCGGTTAAGGTGAACCCCTCCTTACCAGGGATGGAGATAGCCTCGATCACCAGGGTATCCCCGCCCATGCTGGTCCAGGCAAGCCCCACGGACATGCCGGGGCGATCCGCCTTCTTGACATCCCCTTCGGGGAACAGGGGCTTTCCCAGGTGCGTTTCAATCAACTGCTTGTCGATGATGAATTTTTCCCTGCCCTCAGATGCCATCTCTTTTTTTTCCTCTTTCGTGTTTTTCGTAACCTGCTCAAGCTCCTCACGGCCTTCGATTATCTGTTTTGCCAGCTTCCGGTGGATCTTGTCCAGGTTCTTCTCAAAATTACGGACCCCCGCCTCCCGTGCATAGCCATTGGCGATGTGGAGCAGTGATTCCTTGGTGTATTTTACCTGACTCTTTTTGAGGCCATTTTTCTCAAGGCTCTTGGGCACCAGGTAATGCTTGGCGATCTCCAGTTTTTCCGTATCAATGTACCCGGGAAGCTGGATAATCTCCATGCGGTCCAGGAGGGG
>JAITNU010000053.1 GCA_031290325.1 Treponema sp. | reverse complement strand
TTGACCCGGACAAGATTGCGGGCTGGGCCTTTGCGAAGGTAACGGTTGATGATGAGAACGGGAAGCCGGTCGAGGTGGACAAGATACTGAAACCGTTTAATTTACGGTAGGCAGGTAAGGGAGACGCCTGATAAACATTTAACCAGCGGTTTCCCTATACTGCGTACTGAGCCTGACACAACTCATAGTAGTGCCCTTGTTTCGCCATGAGTTCGTTGTGGGTGCCGGCCTCCAGTATCTGCCCGTTGTTGATGTACATAATCCGTGAACAGTCCCGAATGGTGGAAAGCCGGTGGGCGATGATAAAGCTCGTACGGCCCTTCATCAAAGTGCGGATACCCTCCTGCACCAGTTGTTCCGTGCCCGTGTCAATGCTGCTGGTGGCCTCGTCCAGGACAAGGATGCGGGGATCGCTCAAGAGAGTCCGGGCAAAGGCCAGAAGCTGCTTTTCCCCGTGACTGATGCCGCCGCCCTGGTCTGTTACCGGGGTGTCATAGCCCTTGGGGAGCTTCTCGATAAAATGATTCGCACCGATAAGTTCCGCTGCGGTTCGGATATCTGCATCGGCGGCGTCCAGTTTCCCGTAGCGGATATTGTCCGCAATAGTACCAGTAAAAAGATAACTGTCCTGTAGCATGATCCCCATCTGGCTTCGCAGGCTCGGCAGGGTAAGTTTCATAATATCAAAGCCGTCGATCAGAATCTGACCCTCCTCAATGTTATAGAACCGGGAAAGCAGATTTACTATCGTAGTCTTACCTGCCCCCGTGGGCCCTACGATAGCAATGGTGTCGTTGGGGTCGGCGTTAAAGCTAATGTTCCTGAGCACTTTCTGCCCCGGTTCGTAGCCGAAGCTCACGTTCATAAACTGCACATGGCCCCGCATAGCCGGCATCTCCACGGCGTCGGGCGCGTTGGCAATTACCGGCGGCTCGGCCATGGTGTCGAAGATACGGTCCAGGTATGACATGCCGGTAACAAAGGTGTTGTAAATATTCGCCAGGTTGGTGATAGGCTGCCAGAAACGCCAGGCGTAATTGCCCATGGCCAGGAGCATACCGAAACTCGCCATGGGGTTCATCCAGTAAACCCCCATAATATAGATAAATGAAAATACCACCTGGCTCAGGGTTTCCGTGGAAAACCATACGGTGTTAGAAATGTACTGGGCCCGCATCCATTCATGGTTGCGTTCTCCGGTTAAGCGGTCCATGATGCCCCGGTTGTGGCGCTGCCGGTCAAAGGCCTGGGTTACCCGCACACCGTCCATGGACTCCTGTATGTAGGCGTTCAGGTTGGAGTTATTGTTGGACACCCGCTGCCATGCCCGCCTTTGGCGGGTCTTGATAGTCCAGATAAAGAGGGCCAGCACGGGCAGCCCCATCACCGTGATTAAAGTCAGGCTGGGACTTACCCGGATCATAAAGATAATGATAAAGATGATGTTGAGAATCTCAATGATAAAGTTAAGCACCCCGTTAGAGAGAGCATCGGAAACACTGTTCACGTAGGGCACCACCCGCACGAAAATTTTTCCATGGGGCCGGGTATCGTAGAAGGTAAAGGGGAGCTTCTGCAAATGGGCAAAAAGATCGTAGCGTATATCGTGAATAATCGTCTGCCCGGCCCGGGCCACCAGTATGTTGCGGATGGTTCCGAAGGCGATACTGATCACGATACTACCCCCCAGGAGGGCCGCCATAGAAAGAAGCATCTTTATGTCTTTGTTCGGCACCGCCACATCCAACGCGCGCTGGATAAAGAGGGGCCCCGCCAGGCTCACCACACTGGCGATGACCGAAAGCAGCAATGCGGCGATCATGTACCACTTGACCCGGACAATATATTTGACACAACCCCTGAAGTTCGAGAGGCTTATTTTCTCGTCCAGATACTCGTCCACATCGTACTTGTTACGGTGTCCCTTTTCACCGGCCCCGGTATTATTGCCCTTTTTCTTACGCGCCATGACCTGCCCCTGTCTGCAAACTCCAGATATGATGATAGAACCCCCGGTTGGCCAGAAGCTCCTGGTGAGTACCCCGCTCAATAATACGGCCCTGATCCATGACGAGAATCTGGCTCGCCCCCCGGAAGCTCGTAATCCGCTGGGCGATGATGATCTTTGTGCAGGGGTTTTCAAGATCCCTAAGCTGCTCCTGGATGTACGCTTCGGTCTCGCTATCCACCGCAGAAGTAGTGTCGTCCAGTATCAGCACCGCAGGGTTTATCGCCAGGGCCCGTGCCAGGGCAATCCGCTGTCGCTGGCCCCCGGAAAGACCCACGCCGCGCTCTCCTACCAGAGTAGCGTAACCGTTTTCCATGCCCCGGATAAAACTATCCGCATCGGACTGGACGGCCGCCTTCTGCACCATGGAACTATCCAGCGCAGATTTACCGTAGGCAATGTTCCCCTCCACCGACTCGGAGAACAGAAACACCTCCTGCATAGCCAGCCCGATCTGCCGCCGCAAAGAGGAAAGACTGTACTCCTGCACATTAACCCCGTCCAGGAGCAGCTCCCCGGAACTGGGCTCGTAGAAGCGCAGGAGCAGGTTGACCAGACTCGTCTTTCCCGAACCGGTGCTGCCCAGGATTCCAATGGTTTCTCCGGGCTCCACCTTGAAGTTAATGTCCTTGAGCACCAGGAGCCCGTCAATCTCCAGGTTGACCTGCCTAAACTCGATACCCCCCGCAGGCCGCGCTGCAAGCTCCCTGGCGTCCTTTTTGTCCACAATACCGGGCTTGGAGTCTACAATCTCTATGATCATATTGGCCGCCGCGTGGAAGCGCTGTAGGTCCGCCAGGAGCATCCCGAGCATACGCAGGGGGTTGGAGAGCGCCCAGGTAAGAGAGGAAAAGGCCATGTATTCCCCGGCGCTCATCTCGCCCCGGATCATAAAGAGCCCTCCCAAAAGCAGGGTAAGGACGATGAGGATCTGGCTGAAGCCTTCCAGCAGGGGATTGTAGCGGGCCGCGATCAGCGCGTTTTCCACACTCGTGTCCCGGTAATCGGCGTTGAGCTTCTCGAAATGCTCCTTTTCGTAAGGTTCCCGGGCAAAGGCCTTGACCACCCGGTTCCCGTTGATGTTCTCCGTTACCGCCGTGCTCAGGGACGTGAGCTTCTGCCTAAGGAGGACGAAACGGGGCCGGATCCGTCCCACAAAACGCCTGCTTATATAGAGGATAAAGGGCGTTACCGCCGCCAGGGCCAGGGCCAGTTCCCAGTTGATAAACATAAGGAAGCCCAGGGCGCTCACAAAGAGCACCACGGCGTCCACGAACTGGAAGGAGATCCAGGCCACCGAATGGCGGATCATGTCCAGGTCTGCGGTCATCCGGTTCATCATGTTTCCGGCCTTGAGTTTCTGGAAGAAGCGGAAGTCCTGGGATTGGACCACATTGTACATGCGGGCCCGGATGCTGGTCATGGCCTGCGTGCTGGTCCATTCCATGGTGATTACCATGACGTAACGCAGGCCCAGCCTGATAAGCTGAACCATCCCCATGGTGATAAGGAGCCGGGGCAGGGGACCGGGATCCCCGGGGCTTACCACATCGTCGATAAGGCGCTCCGAGAGCAGGGGGTTGATTATCGTCATACCGGCGGTAATTCCGGCCAGGATAAGTCCGAAGATAAAAGCGGGCTGCTGCTTCCCAATATAGTCCCATACCCACTTTTCCGGAATTTGCACCACGGAGGCTTGTTCTTTACGACTCACGATGAAGATCCTTCTGAGAAAATAGTCTAGCAAAAGTGAAAATTTTATACCAGCCCTTTCAACGCCCCCTCCCGTGGGAAATATTGGGAAAAGAGGGAAACAGGGGAAAAAGCCGGCCGTATTTGGTAAAAAAACATGAAAAACTTCCCCAAAAAACGTAAAATCCCTTGATAAATTCCACCCCCCGTGGGAACTATTGGGGAGAGATATATTTTTTTACTTTTTTTTCTGAATTTTATTGTTTTTTCCACCAAAACACTTGACAAAGTTCCGCGTCTCTACTATACTTATTCTCATGAGATTTGAGCAGCAAAAAGTTACCCAGGGATCCTTCGCCGGGAGAGTGGGGGAGGGGCTTCCCTCGATCCCTCGATCCCTCGATCCCTCGATCCCTCGATCCCTCGATCCCTCGATCCCTCGATCCCTCGATCCCTCGATCCCTCGATCCCTCTTCCGATGAAAATTTAACCTTTAGAAAGTCAAATACCCCCCACAAAATAAAATTTTGCGATTTATCGCAAAATTTTATTTTGTGGAAAAGCCGGTATGTATATACATATACCCATATTATCGCCGCAGCCTTCGACAGGCTCAGGCGCCACTACAAGGAGGCCATTATGGCAATCATTAACAACGTGAACGAGGTGCTGCACCGCATCCGCGTCCATCTCTATCCCAACTACCTGCCCGGCGTGCAGGGCGCCTACATCGCCCGTACGGATAACGAGGCGTCCCTCGGCATTGAGGAGGTCTGCGCGGCCCTGAAGAACCGGGGCGGCTTCACCGGCAATTATGACGACCTGGTGGAGCACGTGCGGCAGTTCTTTGACGAGACCGCCTATCAACTGTGCGACGGCTTTGCGGTGAACACCGGCTACTATTCCGTGCATCCGAACATCGGCGGCACCTTTGACAAGGTGCACGAGGGGCATGACGAGGCGAAGCACCCGGTGACGTTCCGGTTCCGCACCCGTTCGCCCCTTCGCGCCCTGGCGGAGCACATCGTCATCGACGTGGAGGGCCTGGCGGACGTTACCGGCTACGTTGACGAGTTTGTGGACGTGTCCACGGAAGCCGTCAACGAGAGCGCCACCCCCGGCGGCCAGTTCAGCCTGTCGGGCCACAAGATCAAGGTGGCGGGGACGGATAGCAAAGTGGGGGTCTATTTTGTGCCGGAGAGCGACCCCGCCGCGAAGGTCAAAGTGACGGAGCACCTGGCGGAAAATACCGCCGCCAGGGTCATCGGCATTATCCCCGGTCTGCCGGCGGGGAAGTACAAGGCGGCCATCGTGACCCAGTGGACCACCGGCGCGGCGCTCCTGAAGGAGCCGCGCACGATTGAAAGCCCCTGGACTCTGACGGTTGCATAACCGGCAATTCCAGTCTGGAATTGATGTCAATTCAAGCAAGGAATTGAAGGTAATTCCAGGGCTGGAATTGGGGGCAATTCCGGGCTGGAATCATGGTAAGGAGCTTTGTATGAAACGCTTAGTCTTGAGTGTATGCATATTCGCGGGATTGGGTCTTAGCCTCTTTGCTCAGAACAATACGCCCGCCAGCGATTTTGACCTAGCCCTTGACGAGTATGGTATTACGATTACCCGGTACACAGGCGCGGCGGACACGGTGATTATACCCGCCGTTATAGACGGCAGCCCGGTTACCGCTATTGGGGAGCGGGCATTTGAAGATTGCCGCAGCATCCGCGCCATCACTATACCCGGCAGCGTTACCACTATTGGGGACTTGGCCTTTGCCTCTTGCAGCGGCCTTACTTCCATCACGATTCCCAACAGCGTTACCACTATTGGGGCCTGGGCATTTTGCGGTTGCAGCAGCCTTACTTCCATCGCCATCCCCAACAGCGTTACCACAATCGGGGAACAGGCATTTGTCTCTTGCAGCAGCCTTACTTCCATCGCGATTCCCAATAGCCTTACCACGATCGGAGCGGCTACCTTTGCCTATTGCAGCAGCCTGAGTTCCATCAGTATACCCAACAGCATTACCACTATCGGGGATAATCCATTTTACAGTTGCAGCAGTTTAAGTTCCATCACCGTGGGCGCCGCGAATACGCGCTATAGCAGTATAAATGGGATTCTGTTTAGTAAAGACGGTAAAACCCTGCTGTGCTATCCGGCAGGTAAAATATACAGATCCTATAGCATACCCAGCAGCGTTACCGGGATTGGAGATTGGGCATTTACCACCTGTAGCAGTCTGCGTTCCATTACCATACCCGGCAGCGTGAGCGCTATCGGGGCGGCTGCATTTTACGGTTGCAGTAATCTGAGTTCCGTCACTATACCCGA
>JAITNU010000189.1 GCA_031290325.1 Treponema sp. | reverse complement strand
TTTGACAAATTATCCCCATCGAAAAGGCATGAAATTATTAGATATATTTCATTTTTGAAATCAGAAGAAAGCATTGATAGGAATGTTAAAAGGGCAATAGATTTTTTATTGGGAAAAGGTAGATTTGTTGGGAGGAATAGTCCATAAAATAATAATGGAATATAAAAACAAAAAAATAATAGTGTACGCACCAACGGCACATAACAGGACTGTTTACGCTCCGCAGTAGCGGGTTTGGCTTCCGTTCGGCTAGGTTGCTCCCACGCCTCATTCCAGCACATTTATAGCTTGATGGACGCGGTATATGCTGTTATTGATAGTTTCATCAGGAGTCGTGAACGTGTTCCAATAATTGACCCTAACAATCGCGGAGACAAATCACGTCCTTGACCCCGCAAAGCAGGGCCTTTTAAAAAGCCAAAAGCCTCACGCGGTCTGGGGTAAAGTCAATGGAAACGGGGGCGCCTTCGGCAAAGATCCGCTTTGACTGGGGATCATCAACCTGAATGAGGACCTCGCCGTGGGCGGTTTCCACAAAGGTTTCGATGCTGTGACCCAGGTAGACGTTCATGTGGACCGTGCCGTTCACGTACCCGGAGCCTGGGGGGACGAGGCGCAGGGATTCGGGCCGGGCCATGAGCAGCGCCGGTTTTCCCGCCACCACATCAGGGGCAGCACGGCTTACGGTCATCTGCCGGGCGTTTAACCGGCAATTCCAGACACCTTCCTGTTCTTTAAGGTCTTCCACAGGGAAAAAGGCGACCTTCCCCACAAAGCCTGCCACGAATTTCGAGTTCGGGTCCTCGTATATTTCCTGGGGGCTGCCAATTTGTTTGATTTCCCCATCCCGCATGACGATGACCCGGTCCGAAAGACTCATGGCCTCTACCCGGTCATGGGTTACATAGACTGCGGTAATTCCCAGCTTCTTCTGGATCCGCCGGATCTCCACCCGCATCTGTTCCCGGAGCAGGGCGTCCAGGTTGGAAAGCGGCTCGTCCAGGAGCAGTACCGAAGGTTCCACGATGAGGCTTCGGGCCAGGGCCACCCGCTGCTGCTGTCCCCCGGAAAGTTGTCCTGGAGGACGGTCCACCAGTTCCCCAAGGCCGATCATATCCAGCGTCTCCCTGACCTTTTTTTCGATATCCCCCTTGGGGAGTTTGCGCAGCTTGAGACCGTAGGCCACATTCTCACCTACTGTCAGATGGGGGAACAGGCCGTAACTCTGGAACACCGTAGCCGTATCCCGTACATTGGGGGGGAGCATCGTAACATCCTCATTCCCAATACGGATCTTCCCTGAAGAGGGCAGCTCAAACCCTGCGATCATCCGCAGGGTAGTGGTCTTCCCGCACCCCGAAGGCCCCAGAAGGGTTACGAGTTCTCCGGCATTGACCGTAAAGTCCGACGCATGCACCGCCACCACATCGGAACGGCCCTTCGTATTCTTGAAAACCTTGGTTACCCCTTCAAGGGTTACGGAAACACTATTTTTCTTCATTAATAACCTCCCTACCTGATGATACTCTTTTCAGTCAAACCCCGGTCCCGAACCAGGAAGTTCATGACCCCGAAAGCCCCCAGGACGATGATGATGAGGACCGTGGAGAGGACGCTTGCCAGACCGAATCTGAGGTTTTCGGAGAAATTGTAGATCTGCACGGTGAGATGATACCACCGGGCGGAGATGAGAAAGATCACGGCGCTCACCGCGGTCATGGACCTGACAAAGGTATAGGACATGGCGCTGAGGAAACTGGGGCGTATCAGGGGGAGTACCACTGAGGTAAACACCTTGGACATATCCGCTCCCAGGTCCTGGTCGGCCTCCTCAATGGCAGGATCGATCTGGCGGAGGCTGGCTGCCCCGGTTTCAAGCCCCACCGGAAGTTCCCTGATGAGGTAGTTGATCACGATGATCGCCGCGGTTCCCACGATGAGGAGGGGCGGTTTGTTGAAGGCCAGGATGTAGGAGATCCCCAGCAGGGTTCCCGGAATGGCAAAGGGGGTCATGAGGAGGACCTCCAGGACCCGCTTGCCCACAAAGGTCCGCCGCACCAGGATGAGGGCGGCGGCCATGGCGATGATCCCTGCAATGGGGGTGGCCACAACGGCGAGGACCACTGTATTTCCGATGGCCTGTTTGCCCCGGGAAAGGGCCTCCCCGATATTCGACAGGGTAAAGGAGTAATCAATGCCCCAGTTTTTCACAAAGCAGCCTGCCACAATGGTCCCGTAGAGACTCACGATGAAGAGGAGGCAGATTCCCACGAAGATTGAAAGGCAGATCCGCACCGGCTTAGTGGCCAGTTCCGCCAGCCTGGTTGAGGGCTTCCCCGTTACGGTAACCACGCTCTTCTTGTTGACCCAGTAGCGCTGGGCAAAGAAGGCGGTGAGGGTGGGCATGAGGAGCAGGAGGGACAGGGCTGCGCCGCCCCCCAGGTTACTCCGGCCGGTAACTTCGATGTAGGCTTCCACAGAGAGGACCCGGTAAGAACCGGCCAGGAGCAGGGGGTTGGCGAAGTCTGCCAGGGAATTGGTAAATACCAGGAGCCACGCTGAAAGCAGCCCCGGCAGGGAGAGGGGCAGGGTGATGGTGAGAAAGGTCCGCAGCCTGGAGGCTTGCAAGTCCAGGGCGGCGTCCTCCACGGTGGAATCAATGGATTTGAGCACACTGGAGAGGGTCATATAGGCGATGGGGAACATCCCGATGGTCTGCACCAGGACCAGTCCTCCCAGGCCATAGACCGAGAATTGGTCTATTCCCAGCAGTTGGCGGGTAATAAGGCCGTTATTCCCGAAGAGGAGGATGATGGACAGGGTGAGGGAGAAGGGAGGCGAGATGACGGGCATGGTTGCCAGGGTGCCGATGAGCTTTTTCCCACCCACCCCGGTCCGCTCGGTGAGGAAGGCAAAGGCGAAGCCTATCACCGTGGAAACTGAGGCGGTGATGATGCCGAGTTTAACCGAGCCCCAGAGGGGGATGAGGTACTGGGGGGAGAAGGTCCGTTTCCAGATGTTGAGGGAAAACACCCCGGCCTCGACAAAGGTGAGTCTGAAGGCCTCGAACAGGGGATACGCTACAAAGACGACGGCCATGGCGAACAGGAAGATAACCGCATAGCCGGTGATAGGGTCCCGGGATAAAAGCCCTACAGCGAAAAGGGTGGTGAAGATGATCCACGCGAGAATCCCCAGGCTAATCAGCAGCTCCTCAAACTGGCCTGCGCTTCCCGCAGGTACGGCCATGAGCACTGCCCCGGTTATATCGAAACCGGATGCATCGGGAATGGGCAGGAGATAGACCCGCATACCATCTATGAGATGCGGTACCTGGTAGGGTAATACATAATAGACGCTTTCAAGCCCCTGGATGAATGCATCGCTTTCATGGTGGGTATTCCAGATGGCTTCCGCCTCGGGGTCTGCGGCAGTGGGGATAAAATTCCAGTCCGGATCGATCTGCAGGATCATGACCTTGCCACCCTCAATAACCTGGGAGAGGCTGGCTATCCAGTCCTGATAATACAGGGGATCCTCCGGCGCACTTCGTGCGAAGAGGCTTACTTCCTTCAGACTGTTTTCCTCATAATAGGAACGGAACGCCCCCAGGAGGGAGCTGCTCATCCATACATCAAGCACCGCGAATATCAGGGCCGCCACCAGTACCTTGATTAGCTTTCGTTTTGTCATCATCCGCCACCTCCCAAAAGGGGAACCTGAGAAAAACTCAGGATTTAAAAGTATACACTACTCAGGTGCTTTCTGAAAAGCCCGAAATTCCGGGGAATGTTGCTTAATGAGATACTTGACTAATAACTATAATATAATTTATAATTTTTTTAATTGTTGTCTCAGGAGGGGTTTGATTATGATAACCGTATTAATTGTTGATGATTCGCAGATCATGCGGAGTACCGTTAAAGCCTGTTTTAGTAATGTGCAGATCCCATGCCGTTACGTCGAAGCCAAGAATGGCATGGAGGCTTTGGAGTCTCTGGAAAAGGAGAAGGTCGATGTGGTGCTCCTGGATTGGAACATGCCGATCCTTTCGGGCATTGATTTCTTAAGGCGGGTCAGGGGCATCGAGAAGTACAAGAAGCTGCCCATCATCATGGTTACCAGCGAGGGTGCACGCTACAATGTCATTGAGGCCCTCAAAGCTGGGGCTACCGATTACATCATCAAACCAATAACTGAGAAGAACTTTAAAGAAAAAATATTCAAGTTTTTTCCTTAATCAGGAGCAGGTATGGAGCGTTATATAAAACCCTTTATTGAGGTATGTCAGTTGGTATTCAGATCTTTTGTGGGAACCGAGATCAGGGCGGAACGGCCTTATTTCCTGGATAAAGTTACTTTTGATGGGTTGGATGTCTCCGGGGTGATAGGTCTCACCGGTCAAGCCCGGGGCGCGGTGGTCCTATCCATGCACAGGACCCTGGCCATCAGGCTTACCAGTCAACTGACCGGTACCTCTCATACTGAATTGGATGGGGATACGATGGATGCCATTGGCGAGATCGTTAACATCATCGCAGGGAACGCGAAACAGAAGCTTGAAGACAGCTTCAGGCTGATAATATCCCTGCCGACTATCGTGATGGGATCAGAACATATCATCAAGTGGCCCACCAACCGGACCCGGATACTCTGCATTCCCTTTGGCATTTTTGAGGATGAGGTATTTCATCTTTCAGTCGCCCTTGAGGTAGTTAGGGATGGGGAAGTATGATAAAATACGGAAGAGGAGAAAATAATGGCTAAGATTCCCGTTGGAGTTCTTGGGGCGACCGGTATGGTGGGGCAGCAGTATCTTGCCCTGCTTGCAGACCATCCCTGGTTTGAAGTACAGTACATGGCAGCTTCCCCCCGGAGCGCCGGTAAAAAATATAAAGATATCGTAGCGGGACGCTGGCAGCTTTCCCAGACCTTTGCCCCTGCGGTCGGGGACCTTGTGGTGGAGGATGCCAACGACCTGTCCCGGGCCATAGCCGCAGTCAAGGCGGGAAGGCTGGGTTTCGTGTTTTCTGCCTTGGAAATGGGGAAGGATGAAACCCGCGCCCTGGAAGATGCCTATGCCGGCGCGGGGATCCCGGTCATTTCCAACGCCTCGGCCAACCGCTGGACCGACGACGTGCCGATACTCATCCCCGAGGTGAATCCCCATCATACGGATATCATCCCCCTGCAACAAAAAGCCCGGGGCTGGGACAAGGGGTTCATTGTGGTAAAGCCCAACTGTTCGATACAGAGCTACATGATCCCGGTGTACGCCCTCATCAAGGCGGGGTACGAAGTTAAGCGGCTCTTCGTTACCACTTTGCAGGCGGTTTCCGGTGCAGGTTACCCTGGAGTGCCGAGCCTGGACATCATTGACAATGTGGTTCCCTATATCGGTGGGGAAGAGGAAAAGTCCGAGCTGGAACCCCTCAAGGTGCTGGGTTCTATTGTAGGCGGGATCATCCAGAACGCGGCGGAGCCGAAGATCAGCGCCCACTGCAACCGCGTACCGGTGGTGAATGGCCATACTGCCTGTGTCAGCCTGGAATTCGGCGTGAAGAAGCCCACGATTGAAGAAATCAAACAGATCTGGACCAGTTTTTCCGGTCTGTCCCAGGAACTGGCCCTGCCCATGGCCCCGAAACAACCCATCATACTCCGGGACGAGGCGAACCGGCCCCAGCCCCGGAAGGACCGGGACACTGACAAGGCCATGTCCGTTACCCTGGGGCGGATACGGCCCTGTAAGCTCTTCGATATCCGCTTTGTCGGCCTTTCCCACAACACGATCCGGGGGGCCGCCGGTGGTGGTATCCTGAACGCGGAACTGCTCAAGGCCAAGGGGTATCTGGGAAGCTAAGGAGCATCGAGATCTCTCACATGAGTGGCGCAAAGAGCCGGAGCACATCCTGGACAACCTGCTGAAAGGTGTTCCAGGTGCAGTCTTCGGCGGTAATCCGGTGGGAAATAGGGATCGTGTTGAGAAAGTCTTCTTTTATTTTTGCAATTGCCCGGTTTTTATAGATACACACCCCACATTCAAAATGCAGATAGAGGCTGCGGAAATCCAGGTTGGTGGTACCCACCGTAGCTACTTTGTCATCAGACACAAAGGTCTTGGAATGGTTGAAACCGCTGGAATATTCGTAGACCTTGACCCCGGCAGAGACCAATTGGCGGTAATAGGACCGGGAGGTGATTTCGACGATCTTCTTGTCCCAACGGTGAGGGGTGATGATACGGACATCGACGCCGCTTTTTGCGGCCAGGGTCAGGGCGGAGAGGAGGTTATCATCCACCACCAGATAGGGGGTGTTGATATACACATACTCCTTGGCGTTGTTGATGATCTGGATGTAGACATGTTCCCCCACATTTTCAGTGTCAATGGGACTGTCCGCGTAGGGCTGCACATAGCCATCGGATGCAACAGTACAGGTTGCTTCCTTCCACGGATACAGGGCCTCGTAGTCATCACGCTGTTTTTGTTCCAGGTTCCACATTCTGAGGAAGATCATGGTGAGGCCCCAGGCTGCCTCCCCTTTCAGCATGATGGCCGCATCCTTCCAGTGGCCAAAGCGTTCATATTCGTTGATATATTCATCTGCAAGGTTGATGCCCCCGGTAAACGCGACTTTGCCGTCAATGGAAATGATCTTCCGGTGATCCCGGTTATTCTGATGGGAGGAGAGTACTGGTTTAAAGGGGTTGAAGATGATACATTTAATCCCATTGTGCTCCAGGTACTCATGGTAATTCGGCGGCAGGGACATGAAACAGCCTAAATCATCATACATGATCCGCACATCCAGGCCCTGTTTGACCTTTTTTTCAAGAAGCTCGATGATGGGGTCCAGCATAAGCCCCTGGCGCAGGATAAAGAATTCCAGGAAAATATAGCGTTTCGCCTTTTCCAGTTCCTCAAGAACTCGTTTAAAAAAGGCTTCCCCGGAGCTGAAATATTCCGTTTGGGTATGGGCATAGACCGGAAAGCCCGCGTATTCCTGGAGGTAGCGAACCTGGGGCAGACAGTCCTCGTGGTCCGCGGCCAAGGCGGGGAGGATATTCCCGGGAAGGAAAAAGAAAGGACCGCATTGGCGAATGATCTCATCAATGTGGCGCCGTACCTTCCGGGAAGACTGGGCATGAAAAACAATGTACACGCAACCCCCAAAAATCGGGAAGGTCATGATAAGGAAGATCCAGGTCAATTTATAGGCAGATTTTTCTTTTTTATTCAGGATGTACAGGGATACTATGATGCTTAAGCCATTCAGGGCCAGACTGACCTTACGGAAGGCCAGACTTGAGCCTGCAATGAGGGATAAGATAAAACCTATCTGTACCAGGAGCATAGCGATGATAAAAACCCTTCGCCTGAATACAATCCGTACCCATGGTTTGCTCATCAACCGGCTTCCTGTTTTTTTTAATCCCCCTACACCGGCCATGCTCCCGCTCCTTGACGCAGCAACCGGACTTCATCTCCGCCTATATCGAGGATGGTTGAGAAACTCCGTTTCTGTTCTTCCCCTGGATCCAGGATGAGGTCCAACCCGTCTATGGCGTCCAGTTCCCAGCCCCCCTCAAAAAGCTCCTCTTCAGGGATGGGTGGAAGCTCCGGTGCTTCAGGGTCCAGGTCCGGGTCTTCCCCTTCAAAACCGGGAACCATGCCCTGTTTTGCAGTTATCGAATACAGGGGGCATCCCAGGGTTTTGATGAGTGCCAGGGGCACCGGATGATCCGGGATACGGACTCCCAGTTCCCGGCGCCGCAGGCCCAGGGCTTTTTCCGTTCCAATGAGGGTTTTGAGGATGAATACATAAGGCCCTGGGGACAGGCGCTTAATAAGGCGAAACCGGGTATTATCCAAGCTGCAGAATTCCCCAAACTGGGAAATATCGGAACAGAGCAGGGTAAAGTACCGTTCATCCCGCTCCCCTGAAAGGCGCCTGAGTTTTTTTATTCCCCCTCCAGAGGTAAAAGAACAGGCAATACTCCAACTGGTATCGGTCGGCAGTGCCAAAAGACCGCCGTTCCCCAGGAGTTTGGCTCCCTTGGACAGGAGCCGGTCATCAATATTGCCGGGAACCACATATTCAATCATAATACCCATTGTATTATAGAAAAAAGACATTTTCCATAGATACTTCGATACCAACTCGCCTTATGCACCGAAGAAGACCTGATCAGCGGTTACCATCAGAATGTTCACGTTCCGGTTAAACCAGAGGCCATGGTTCGTGCGTGATGATTCCAGATACTCGGTGTACAGAAGCCCCTAACATCGGGATTGGAACTGTTCAATGCGGAAATCTGCGTTAATCCGCGTAATCCGCGGACTGTCTTCTTCTCGTGCGTAAGGTGAGCTATAATATAAAGGGGGTCTCCTGGTACACAGCCAGTTGGAGAAAAAGAGATGGGCACGGACCACCGGCGTTTTGGCGGGATTGTCATCAGGGTAATAGTTCCGGGGGGTGGCGATAGGAAGCCCTTTGCTTATATCCCGGCGGTACTCCCGGTCCAGGGGATCGTAGGCCATACGGCAGCCTTATTTCCCCGGTCTTTACTACTCAGCAAAGACCGGTTCCAGGGCGATTTCAAGCCCCGGCAGACTATTGACGCGGACAGTATCTTTCGTGCCGTAGATCCGGGTGGTAATGGCGCTATTCTCAAAGAGGTGAACATGGAGGCTTTTCGTTTTCGGGTAGACCACCCAATACTCGCGTACGCCGGCGCGGCAATATAGCTCGAACTTCCGCTCCATTTCGTCCGCTGTGTTGGATAGCGACACGATTTCCACCACCAGATCAGGCGATCCCCGGCAACCTTCCGGGCCGCGCTTCCTAGCATCGCAGACAACCGTGATGTCCGGCTGTACCACGGTGTCGTCGCTCTCGTCTTCCTCATAAAACAGCCGCACATCGTAGGGAGCGGGATAGACCTTGCAGGGTTTGCCATGCAGATAGTTTGCTGTTTGCCGGGATAGTTCCATAAGAATTGCCTGATGGTATGCATTAGGCGCTGCCATCGCGTAGGCAACGCCATCAATGAGTTCGTAGCGTTCTCCGGGAGCAAGCTCCCACTCCTTATAACCTGCGTAGGTATAAAACAGTTCTTCTTTCGCCATTGCCGCGTCTGACATGCTTATTGCCTCCTCAAGAGAGTATACCAGTTTTCAGGAAGACGTGCTGTTTTTCAAAAAACCATCCATCGAAAAGTATTTGATGCGACATTCTTTTACATCAATGAAAGTCGGATGCCTCAGCATACTTTATGGATCACCACCCAATTTTTTGTCAAGAGATTTTTTAGAGAAAAGAGGCCCTACTCAGCCCCTAAATCCGCAAGATTAAAGGGGGTCTCCTGGTACACATAGTTAAGCCAGTTGGAGAAAAAGAGATGGGCATGGGCACGCCAGCGGACCACCGGCGTTTTGGCGGGATTATCATCAGGGTAATAGTTCCGGGGGGTGGCGATAGGAAGCCCTTTGCTTATATCCCGGCGGTACTCCCGGTCCAGGGTCAGGGGATCGTATTCCAGGTGGCCGGTAACGTAGATCTCCCGGCCCTCCCGGGCGGTTGCGATGAATACCCCTGTTTCCGGGGTTTCCGAGTGGATGGTGAGGGCCGGCTCCGCGGCAATGGCATCCCGGTCGCTGGCAGTATGCCGGGACTGGGGGGCAAGGAATTCGTCGTCAAAGCCCCGGAACAGGGTGCTATGCTGCTCATGGACCTGGTGGGGAAAAATGCCGAAGAGCTTCTGAGGCAGCGGCTTTTTAGGGATGCCGTATCGCCGGTAGAGACCCGCCTGGGCGCCCCAGCAGATATGCAGGGTGGACCACACATTCTGGGAAGAATAATCCAATACCGCCGCCAGTTCATCCCAGTAGTCAACCTCCTCAAAGGCCAGGGTCTCCACCGGCGCACCGGTAATGATGAGGCCGTCAAACCGTTCATGCATGATCGTGCCGGAACTGACATAAAACCGTTCAAGATGTCCTGGCGGGGCGTTATGGGACTCGTGGCTTCCCATGCGCAGGAGGGTTATATCCACCTGCAGGGGCGTGTTACTGAGGAGTCTGAGCAATTGGACTTCCGTATCCAGGGTTGTGGGCATGAGATTAGCGATAGCCACCTTGAGGGGCCTGATATCCTGATGGACAGCCCGGATATCCGCCATGACAAAGACATGTTCCTCCTTGAGGGCATGATAAGCAGGTAAAGTTACTGGAATCTTTATAGGCATACTACAGGGTATAGCATAGACCATAAAGGTTTGTCCATAAGGATCAGATTCTTGACAGAATCGAAAAAGTTCTGTAAATTATCTGCATAAGCACAAGGAGGATTTGTTATGGCGAAGCTTGGAATTGAAGAAGCGGAACGGTGGTATGGTAGGAGGAGGGGTCTGAGGGAATGGACAACAATCAAAAAGAACATTTGACGCAAACCCATTATATTTTTCCCGCATTGGTGTATCTCCAGGATATGATCGCCTCTGGTGAACTGACTATGGAAAACTTCGTTGCGCTGATTGATCGAAATGCTCAAGCCCATGATCATGCAGGTTATCAGCTCCCTGCAGATTGGCTGGAAACGCTGCCCCATTTAGTCAATAAGTTTGGGTGGCGTATCTTCGAGATGCCGAAGGTGGTCGAGGAGCAGAAAGCAGCGGCTGCTCAGAGAAAATTAGAAAAAAAACAGGAAAAAGCCGCAAAAGCAGCGGCGCAGAAAGCAGCGCCAAAGGTAGCACAGGACAGTGTAAAGGTCCCGCCGGATATCCCCAAAAAGAAAATCGTTGTGGTGAGGAAAAAGCCGCAAAGCCCGGAAAAACCATAGCCGGGTCTTGGGGAGCCGCTTTCAAAGCCAGAGGTATACCTGGTGTAGCTCGGTACAGATAAAGCGGGTCCCCAGGGCAAGGAGTAAGAGGCCGGGAGCCGGGCTTATCCAGGTGTCGGCGCTGAGGAGGATGTTCCTGCCGAGAAAGACCATGAGGGATCCGATGCTGATAAAAATATAGGCTTTAGTGCCCCGGGAATAGGCGGAAATGAAGAAACTTACCATGGTTATTAAGACGATGCCTGCCTCAACCATGTTGAACATGGCGGTATACCCACTGATCATAATGAGGCTTGAGTCCCAGGAAAGGCCATCAATAGGTATTCCCAGGGTAATCACCAGGGTGGCAAGGGCGATTATAAAGATGATATTCAGGGGTTTTTGTACTTCAAGACCTGCCGCATAGACGCTTGCCGCAAAGAGGGAGAAAATACCAAAATAACGGCCAAAAAAGAGGACCCTTGATGCCATGATGAGGTATACATTGGAAAATCCGTATATGAGTTTTAAGGGCACCATGATACGGCTCCCCTCAAAGGCAAAGGAAATGACAAAAAGCGCGAAGAACAGTATCTCAGGAGAGGGGGTTTTTTCAAAAAAATAGTAAATACTGATAATGGTGATGAGGGCATACAGGACCGAGCTTACCATGGAAACAAAGGGGACATAGGGGACCGGTTTAAAGGCATGGACCACCAGGAACTGGAGGATGCCAGTGGAACGGCGGGTCATTCCTGCCGATACATCAGGGTAGGCCCGGATTATGTGAAAGGATGCGATGATCATGAGGACCATAGCGCCGGCAGCGATGAGGATGCCGGCTTTTAAGCAATTGTTCCTGTCTGATAGGGTCATGGTATAAACATAGATGATACGGGAAGCAGGCTCAAGGGGGTAGCATGGAAGCATTAAGAGTTTTTTGCTATATTCCGACAAAGATAGAGAGGAGATCCTCATGCGTTTAAAGATAGCATTTTATGTTGTGATAATCGCCTTGATGCCGGCCGGTGTCTGGGCAGGAGATATTGCCTCTTATGTGGATCTGGGATTTTCGCCAGATGGCCGAATCTATATGTTTGCTCAGTATGGGGTTCAATCTAAAACATTACGGCCCTGGGCGGATCTCTTTATTGTTGATGTACCGCGGAATAATTTTGTACCTGGGGGCCGTATTTCATACACCCATGACTCCCCGGTAATAGCCGGACAGGACGGCGCCGGTGCACTCTTCAGACTTATCTCCCGTAACACCGCCCTGGCGGAGCAGTACGGGGTCACCTACCTCTTCCAGGGACAAGTCCTGTATATTGCCCTGGATGAGCATAAGCGGGGAGAAACTATCGAATTCCGGGACTTTGAGACAGGGGCTTTATATAGAGCAACCCTGTTCCCCACGGTGGAAGGGAGCGGGGCGCAGCTTAAATCATCGTTTTATATCAATTTGGAGCGAACGGGCCTCAATGGTTCGAAAAGAACCTATACTGTGGGAACCCCTCAGTTAAAACGGCCCCTCATTAGTTCTTATCATATTAAAAAAGTCATGATCGCCCCCCATGATGGTTCTGTCATAATAGTCATTGAAATGAGAAAACAAAGTGATAATGGCGTCGATATCCGGTATATGGTAGAGGCCCTCCGGCTCTAACTATGAATAAGGCCGCAATACCTGGGTAACCGCTTTTCCATCTTCAAAGAGGTACCTGAGATACAATTGGTTTTTCGGTTTTAACCGTTCCCAGAGTCCTTCCTTCTGTACTTCCATTGCCATTTGTATGAACGCTTCCTGTCCGAGGGCCTCCCGCGTCTGGGCAAAGAGGTATTTCCCTGCAGGAAGTTCAACGGGTATCGTATCCGCTGCAATCCCTTCCCCTGCAAGTTGCATCTCCAGTCTTCCCTGGAAGATAAGCTTCTCAAGGTAGCGGTCTGCTTCTGGCTCAATACTTTGGCCCTGGGCAGGGGAAATGGCAAAGCAGAACAGGAGTTCTCCTGCTTGGGGAGTGTATTCAAAGGGTTTGAGGGTATCATCTCTGATATAGGACAGGGGGGCGCACAGGTTTAACCTTATGATGTTGAGTTCAAGCATAAACTCAGGGTACACCAAATTTTTTATTCGGAAAAGTGCGTAATCCTCAAAGCATATCCTCTAGCCGGATCATTAATACGGTATGGAGGTACCTGATGAATAGGTTTCATGTTACGATAGGGGGGCTTGTCCTGCCGGTTTTACTCGCCTGTTCCTGCTCCACCGAGTCGGCCATACAGCAGATCCTGGGGGTGATTGGGATTAGTGCGGAAGCGCCGGTATTTCTCTCCTGCAAGGCGGTTTCCCCCAAGGAAATAAACTTCCGGTTTTCTCTCCCTGTAAGGGTTCTATCCCTGAATTTCGATCCCCCTTTGGAGGTCCAATCCATGAGCGAGGGTGATGTGGTGGCGGTTATCCTAGAGCGGGGGCTGAATGGGGGTGAACCCTTAACCGCGGATATCCTGGTGGAAGATGAGCATCGGAATACCCTCAATGTACTGGTCCCCTTGCGGGCACGGAATGACCGGTTCCCCTTGTTTACCATCACCGAGCTGCGTACCGAATATGCCAAACCCAAGGTGGAATTTGTGGAGTTTAAAACCAGGAGCGCCGGCAACCTGGGGGCCTTGCGGTTATTCATTGCCGGGAACGGCCTGGATCGACCGGTATTTGAATTTCCCCCTGCAGAGGTACAAGCCGGGGAGTACATTGTCGTCCATTTACGCAGTTTGGAAGCGGGGCTGGTCAATGAGACCGGTACGGACCTTGGGTTGAGCGCCGGGACCGAGGCTTTTCCAGGATCCCGTGATTTCTGGGTTCCTGATGCCAAAGAACTGTTCAGAAAGACCGATGCGGTCTTTTTGCTGGATCAGGATGACATGGTGCTGGATGGGGTGTTATTGAGCGAAAGCCCGGATACTCCCTGGGCCAAGGCGGAAGTGGCAGCGGCGGCTGAACTTCTGGGCAAGCAGGGGGCCTGGCTGTCCTCCGGTAAGGACGGGATCCCCGGGCCTGGGGACGCGGTGGAGAGCAAGGCCACCACGGTGACGCGGAGTATTTCCCGGAATGAAGCCCTCCCGGACAGCCACCGCGCCTCGGATTGGTACATTACCGCCTCAAGCAGCGCCACTCCGGGTAAGCCGAACAGCACCAAAAGGTATGAACCTAAGTAGTTCAGAGGCGGTTGACTTTTTTCTGGTTTTCCTCTATGTTTGTCCTATAAAATTATCGATAGTAAGTCTAGTAATAAGCCTATCGATGGTAAAACTTACCGCTTGGAGGTATGTATGAAGATTGCCATTAACGGTTTTGGCCGTATCGGGCGTCTCGTGTTTCAGGCCCTCGTTGGACAGGGGCTGCTTGGAAAGGATAAAATTGATGTAGTCGCGGTGGTTGATATTTCTACCGACGCAAAATATTTTGCCTATCAGCTTAAGTATGA
>JAITNU010000185.1 GCA_031290325.1 Treponema sp. | reverse complement strand
GGCTTTTAGCCAGGCAGGAAGATACATCCAGGGCTTTTGTTTCCATAGCTGGAACACGCTGTTTCGCTCGTATCATCTGGTCCTATTATAACATTCCGGTTATTTGATTGGAATCCCTGTTCCCGTGGGGAATCATGGAGATTTTGGAAAATCAAGACAAAAGTCTTACGGGACCAGACTGACGGAGGATTCATCAAAAATCAAGGAGCGGTGTATGCAACAGCAGCGCTTTTATCTCTGCAAAGGGCAGTACCACTTCAATACTCCCCATTACATAGGGGGCTATCTCATAGGGGTCCCAATGGAAACCAATGCCTTCAGAGCTGAGAAAGAAATTATCCGGTATAGGTATGGTATCTTCAAAAAAGCCTCCGCCAGAAAGGGGGGCGCCTGGTTCAAGCTCTGTGTATGAGCGAAGCGCATCTTCAATAAAGCGCTCCAGCGCCGGCTTGTCTTGTATGAAGTCCTCAATCTTGAGCTGTTTTACCTGCTCCCCATCAATGACAAAATAGGCTTTTTCCCGCATACCGTGGGCGCCGCCCAGATAATATTCCCGGCTGCGGCTTATCACGATGAGGCGGGAACCAAGCTGATCCCCCTCCACGGTTTCGGTATATTCCCAATTCAGCATTGTGCCGGAATTCTCATCCGGCACCCTCTCCATTTGTACATAATTATTTTTATACGAGGCAATAAGGGCATCCTTATAGGCATCAGGGGCGTGTCCGTCATATACCAGATTTTGGATTAACGTGGTCAAACTGCCGGCACTCTGTGTTGACCCGATAACATCCAGCAAGCTAAAGGTAAAGCTCATCCGGGGACCTTCAGGGTTCTGTTCGTCGTAGAGGATCATGCCCTGGTCCGAATAGGTCTCGAATTGTATGGTGGATAACGATTCAGCTTTCGATACCGGGGCTACAGATCGAGGACCGCCGCTACAGCCTGCCATAAAAAGGGTTATTGATACCACAATACCCAAACGCAATGTAATTTTTTTCATATTAATTCCTTTTCTAGTTTCCAGTCAAAAATATGGACAGGACTATCTACTCTCAGTATCTGGTGCTCCTGCAGACAAAAAAGCAATAGGATTTCCCATACATATATCAAGATGTTTACTCCTTACCGTGAGGTCTACCACCTGAAACTTTTCAGAAGCGTCTTCAACCTGCCCTTCACAGGCTTTTAACGCGCCTACCAAAATTTCATTCACTAAAATGCCTCTTCTAGTCAAGAATCATAACATCTTCAGCGGCCGACGGGAGTCGAACCCGCGTCACAAGCTTGGGAAGCTTGGATAATACCGTTATATGACGGCCGCTTTAAAAAATCCAGGACACTTTTTACTATAATTAGGCATAACTTTTTTGTCAATACAAAAACCCATCTTTAACAGAAAAATTTCGATACTTACCAGTAGGACGCCGCATCTCACAGGAGAAGGAATCTACCCGGGCATTCGGAGGGCCTTGGCGAAGCCAACTCAGGAAAAGCTCCTGCTTTTCGGTAGGCCCTTCCGACCAGACCTCCACATCCCCATCAGGGGTATTCCTCACCCACCCCAAAAGACCAATACGACGGGCCTCGTTGAGACAGGTATACCGGAACCCCACACCCTGGACACGGCCCCGAATAATAGCAAAAAAGGCGGAAACCCCCGAACCCTTGCTAACGCTTGGAGAACTGGAAACGCCTTCTGGCACCGGCCTGACCATATTTCTTGCGTTCCACCATACGGGAATCCCGGGTAAGGTATCCATTACTCCGCAGACTCGTATAGTTGCCCTGATCGATCTGGCAAAGCGCCCGGGCAAGTCCATGACGGCAGGCACCGGCCTGGCCGTGAATACCGCCGCCATACACATTGATCAAAATGTCGAATTTATTCTCACTGGCAGTAACCATGAGGGGCTGCCGTACCATGAGGGCATGTTCCCCCAGGGGAAAATACCGGTTCAGCTCTTTGCCATTGACCAGGATGTTACCACCCCCCTCTCGGACATATACCCGCGCAACAGCGGTCTTTCTTCTGCCGGTTCCAATACCAAGATTTTTAATCACCTTTTCACCTCTTGTTTATAAGTCAATCGCTTCCGGGCACTGGGCAGCATGAGGATGCTCAGGTCCGGCATAGACCTTGACATTCTTCAAAAGTTTCCGCCCCAGCGGTCCCTTGGGAAGCATACCCTTGATTGCCGCCTCCAGCGGAGCCACCGGATGACGGGCCACGAGTTTTTCAAACGTAACCGATTTGAGTCCTCCGGGATAACCGGAATGATGATAATACAGCTTCTGCTGGACCTTGCGACCAGTAACCACAATTTTGCCCGCATTCACCACCACCACAAAGTCCCCAACTTCCTGATGAGGAGCATAGACGGCCTTTTCTTTGCCCCTCACGATGGAAGCTGCCTTAGCCGCAACCCTGCCCAGGACCTTTCCTTCGGCGTTAATCACAAACCATTTCCGCTCCACCTCAGCGGGTTTTACAAATACAGTCTTCATATCATAACCTTTTCAATAAAATACACAATACTTATTCATATTGGCATGAACGGGAAGTCTCTGTCAAGTAGGTACCGGCCGCTTCAAGCCTTCTATATGCCGATACCGGAGCAGCGTATCCACAAAAGCCCGGTTCCCCATGGGCGGTTCCTCAAAATAACAGAGGTGGCTCCCGCAATGGCAGTCTGAGGAACCGAAACCAGGGACCTCCCTGCCGCCCAGTTCCCGGAGGCTCTGGGCCAGATCACATTCCAGGTTCCGGTAGGACAGGATGGGGAGGGCTTGGATGGTACGTGCGCCAGGGGTAAGGTAATCAATATGCCAATGGTTCTTTTTCCCGGCCTTTCGCACATGCCGGCTGATGCGCCGGGATAGGTTTTTCCGGGCTGATCCCGCATAGACATACCAGCCAGGGGCAAAGGTGATAGTCCCCAGAGAACCCACCGCACGGGCCTGTTCTTCGGGGATATGGAGGAGTATCAGGTAATTCCCGCTATCCCTTCCTGCCAAGTCTCCATGGGAGAGATCCACCGGAACTGATTCAGCAACCAATACCGCGTTTCCCTCGGGGTTACAGCGGATCAGGGCCGCGTGTACCTCCACTGTATCCACACCATACCGGCTTAAGGCTTCGGCAAAAAACGGATCCGTATGCAGATTCGGGATGAACACCTGGGGGGTTCCGTGGACAATGACGAAAAGCAGATGGCAGCAATACCCCGCGTTGGCAAGTTCCGCCAGTTCTTCCAGATGCTTGAGTGCCCGGACACTGGGGGCGTCGGGGAACATGGCAACTTCGTATTCAATGAGGGAACAGGCTTTCACCTCAATTAAATGCCGCTTTCCCTGGTCATCAAGGCACAAAAAATCGAACCGCGATGCGCCGATAGTGTGTTCTCGCTGAATCTCCCGGAGACCGGGAATGATAGTGGGGAGGATGAGCTGTTCCGCCGCCTTATTTGCCCGTGCGGCAAAGAGAGGCGCCACCGTATCCCGGTGGTAAATAGCCGCCGCTGTCCAGGCGGTCTTTGCCCCGGATGTGGCTCGCTTTTCCAGGATGAGCCGCTCACCGGGAAAGACGAATTCGATGAGCCGTCCGGGATTGGGGCAGTGACAGACTATTTCCTCTTCCCCGTCACGGGCAATGATGAGGAAACGATTGGGCCGCTCCTGGAAGCGGGCTTCCCGATCATTGGTGAAGAGGCGCAAAGATAAGGTCCCATTGAGTTGCCAACATTCCGCAGAGTATGAGAACAAAACCCAAGAGGGTCCAGGGACCTAAAGGTTCCGAGAGAATGATGATCCCTCCGATGGCGGCAAATACCCCTTCCAGGCAGAGGATGATGCAGGCATGAGCAGGAGGCGCGTCTTTCTGGGCCACCACTTGGAGGGTATAGGCAATGCCCACCGAACCAAGCCCTCCGTAGAGGATAGGGAGGAGGCCCTGTATCGTGGATTCCAGGGAAAAGGGTTCAGTAAGGTAACCGACAATCAGGGAAAAGATGCTACACCAGGCAAATTGTCCTGCGGAAAGCATGATAGGATCGAACTTTTGTACCAGCCGGTCAATCACCAGCACATGCAATGCCCAGAAGATGGCGCTTATTGCGGTGATGAGATCCCCCCGGTTAATAGCACTCATATCTCCGGCAACACTGAGGAAAAACAGCCCGGTCAAGGTAAACGCCGCCCCCACCCAGGTGGGAAGCCCGGTCTCTCTCCCAAGGAATATGCCGAAGATAGGTACCAACACCACATACAAACCGGTAATAAACCCGGAATGTCCTGCAGTAGTATAGATAATCCCCACTTGCTGCAGGGATGCCCCGATAAAGAGACACGTTCCCGCTGCCAGAGAAGACAAAATAAAGGAAATCACCACGATACTCCTGCTCTGTTTCCTCCCTGTTTTTTCCTGAACCCCGCCCTTCCGGTATATGATGAGGGGAATCAGGGAAAGGCTCCCCAATAAGAACCGTATCCCATTATACGTGAAGGGGCCAACATATTCCATTCCTGAACGCTGGGCAACAAAGGCAAAGCCCCAAATACACGCCGTCAGTAATAAAAGCACATCTGCCCGAAGCGCCTTCCTATTCATAAAAGCACGGTAACTAACGCTCTTCCCGGAGCAGGGCTTCCCGGAAGCCAGCGGCTCCCAGTATATTAGCAAGGGCAGGCACCTCTTCCGGCCGCAGCCCAGGAAGCACCACCCGGTAGATCTCCTCGTCACCTGGCGGTTTTTCATAGGCAGGATTAAGGCCGAATCTCTTTAAGGTATTAAAGACTTCTGTGGCATTCCGGGGGACCTTATAGGAACCAACCTGCAGGCGATACCGCTTATTAGTTCCTGCAGGAGGAATACCCGGCTTGATCTCCGCCGGCACCACGAAAGACGGTGCAGACTGAATCAGGGCCGGAATCGTAGGTCCCGGGGGCGCTGCCTGTTGGGGTGCTGGTCCGGTGGTCTGCTGGGGTGTTCCGCCAGGGATCGGTCCCACGGGCTGCGCCATCCCACCGGGTGCTGGCCCGGTGGTCTGCTGGGGTGTTCCGCCAGGGATCGGTCCCACCGTCTGCTGGGGCGCCATCCCACCGGGTACTGGTCCGGCGGTCTGCGTTCCACCAGGGATCGGTCCCACGGGCTGCGCCATCCCACCGGGTGCTGGGGTCTGCGTTCCACCAGGGATCGGTCCAGGGGCTGCCGTATCGGGAGCTCTTTCAATCACTACCGGAGCGGTTCCGGTAACTATCATATCTAATTGTTCCGCTGCGGCCCTGGAAACATCAATGATCCGGGCAGACGCAAAAGGCCCCCGGTCATTTACTCGTACCGTAACCTGCCTATTATTATGGGTATTGGTCACAATAAGCATGGTCCCAAAAGGGAGGTCCGGATGCGCGGCGGTAAATTTGGTGGAATCAAAAAGCTCTTCCGATGCGGTAGAACGTCCGTCAAATTCACTTCCATAATATGATGCGATCCCTTCCTGCCTGAAAGTGCTGGGTGTACCAGGCTCGGTTTGGGCAGTGCACAATATAACCGTGACTAAACCGGTTAAGATTATAGCGGTAATTCGTTTCATAATTATGTTATCGGCAGAGTGTAGTATAAAACTAATAAGAACCTCTGTATGATTATTGTATGGAAAAGATACCTGTTGCCATTATCGGATTGGGGCGGATTGCGAGCCTCCTCGATGATGATCCCTTACGGGAAAAGCCCTGTACCCATGCGGGGGCAATTAACGCCAACCCCGACTGTAGCCTTGTTGCCGGCTCTGATCAGGATGAGTCACGACGCCGGCTTTTTGCCGAAGGCCGGCACTGCCCGGTCTATGCCGATGCGGCGGCCATGCTCAAAGCCCATCATCCCCAGCTCCTCCACATCGCTACCCCTCCAGAGAGTCACGCCCAATACTGCCGGCTTGCCGCTGAGTACCAGGTCCCGGTGGTGGTCTGTGAAAAGCCCTTGGCAGATACCCTCCAGGGTGCCCAGGAAATCGCCGCCCTCCACCGGAAAGGGGGCATCAAAATCATCACCAACCATGAACGACGTTACGCAGAAGATTATCAGCAGGCCAAGGCCATCCTGAACAGGAACCTGCTGGGACGGCTCCTGAGCGTCAAAACCACGCTCTATATGGGAAGGACCAGGCACCTGCATAGTATGCTCTGGGATGATGGTACCCATATAGTGGACATTCTCATGTTTCTCACCAGCTCGGGGCTGCGCCAGGAAGCAAGCTGGGGGGCAAAATTGTCAGATAAAACAGGGTCCGCCTTCTTCCAGGGGTATCTTGAGCCGGAAACGGAGGCCTGGCACGAGGTTCCCTTTCTTATCGAAGTCGGGGCGGAGCGGGATCACCTGGTCTTTGAGCTGGATTTTTCCTGTGAGCGGGGCAGGCTGCGGATAGGTAACGGCATCTACGAGGTCTGGGAAAGCGGGCCATGCCCCTATGCAGACCACTTCAGGTCCCTCAGACGCACCAGGGAGACCTTTACCGGTCTGACCGGATACTTTGCCAATATGGTGCAGGACGCGGTGGCCTGCGTCAGGGAACCAGGGCGAGAACCCTGCTCATCCGCCTTAGACGGCCTGCGGGTCATTGAATACCTAAACTGTGTATAATTCCCGTAATAATGCCGGGTCTGCGCCTAAGTCTTGCCGGAGATACTGGTCAACACCGCCGTATTCCTGATCGATGACCGTAAAGGCCACTTCCAGGTACTCCTGCCGGACCGACATGAGGGGTTCCAGGTAGGGGGCCTTTGCAAGCCAGGAATTGTATTTATCCTGTAAATATACTCTGGAAAGCAGATAATCAGCATAGACCAGGTCCCGGTCCACCCCCAGGGCGGAGAGGATGAGGGCCGCTCCCAGGCCGGTGCGGTCCTTACCTGCGGAACAGTGGAACAGAAGGGGGGTACCGGTGGGGTTGGCGAGGATTTTGAAAAATTCCCGGTATTGGGGACGGGCTTCATGGGCAAGGCGGCGGTACATCCCCTCCATCTGGGCTTCCCCGGAAATACTCCGGTCCGCCAGCAGCAGGTCCACGATGTTCCCTGTTTCAATCGGTACTTCATGGATATGCACCACCCCTTGTATCCTGACATCCGGTTCCTGTTTTTTTTCATCGGTTCCCCGGAAATCCACTATGGTGTTGAGGCGCAGCCCTTCTAACACGGCGAGGTCCCCTGGGGTTGGGGTGTGCAGATCCCCGGCCCGGTAGAGCACCCCTTCCTTGACCTGCCGTCCGCCGGCAGCGGGGTAGCCTCCCAGGTCCCGAACATTGTATAAACCCTCCAGGGGTATCAGATGGCCCGGTTCAGAACCTTCCTCAGTATGATGCGGCATATCTCGTTTCTCCTGTCTATTCATTATTTAAAAAAGACGATATATATAGTAGCATAATATGGAATTTACGGAATTAAACCTACACCCCGACCTCCAACGGGGACTTGCGGATGCCCTTTACAGTACCTGTACGCCGGTTCAAGAACAGGTACTCGCCAACGCTTTTGGAGGCCAAGATCTCTATGTCCAATCCCAAACCGGGACCGGAAAAACTGCCGCCTATGTAATCGTTATCTTTCAGCGGCTCTTAACCGAATCTCTGCTTACCGGAAAAAAGGCGATCATCATGGTGCCCACCAGGGAACTTGCCGTTCAGGTTGAGGAAGAGGCGCAGCGCTTAGGGAAGTACCTGCCCTTTAAAATCGGCAGCTTCTACGGCGGGGTTGGATACTCGACGCAGCAGCACCTGCTTAAAAACAACGTGCAGGTCCTCGTGGGAACCCCCGGACGGGTCCTGGACCTGAATCAATCCGGTCTTATGAACCTCATGGATATCGCCTTCCTGGTGCTGGACGAGGCGGATCGTATGTTCGACATGGGATTTTACCCGGATTTACGGAAGCTCATCAAGGTGGTTCCCCCGGCGGATCGCCGTCAAACCATGCTGTTCAGCGCCACCCTTAACGCCTGGGTCAAAAACCTCGCCTGGGAATACACCAAGTCACCGGTGGAAATCGAAATCGCCCCGGAAACGGTGACCGTCGATGAGGTGGAACAGATCATCTACCATGTGCCTGGAAATGATAAGATGAAGCTGCTCCTGGGGATCATGGAGCGGGAAAGGCCCGAAAGCGCCATCATCTTCTGTAATACCAAACGGTACACGGAAATTGTGGCCAAGCGGCTGCGGATGAATAACTTTGAGTGTGAATTCATCATCGGGGACCTGCCCCAGACCAAGCGGCTCAAGATCATTGATGATATCAAGGCCGGCACTATCCGTTATCTGGTGGCTACCGATGTGGCTGCACGGGGACTTGATATCGAAGGGCTTGCCCTGGTAGTCAACTATGACCTGCCTGTGGAAACGGAAAACTACGTGCACCGTATCGGCAGGACCGCCCGTGCGGGAAAGACGGGCAAGGCCATCACCCTGGTGGGTGAACAGGATGTGTATGAGCTTCCGGACATTGAAAAGTACATCGGGAAGAAGATCCCCGCTGAGATAGCCGGGGAAGAGCTTTATGCTCAGGACAAGAGTGATGGGGTGCGGATCCATACGGAGTTTTATGAGGACCACCATGAAAGCCGCCGGGACGGAAGGGACGATTCCTTCCAGGGGGATGGGCGCCGCCGGATCGGAGAACGGAACGGACGGCACGACCGGGAACGGATCAGTCATAACCGGAGTGGATCCCATGCCCCCGCCCGGCGAAGTTCCGGGAACACCCAGGCTCCCCTCAGGGGACCCGAAACCGGACGGCGGTATAATAAGCCTGGATATGCGGGGAAAAACCCGGGAGAGCGAAATCCCCGGGAAAAACGACCGGGTATAAGTATTGATGATGCAGCCCTTTCGCAGCTTTCCTTTGAAGAACGGATGGCCTATTACAAACAGAAGTATGACGGTGGATCAAAATCAACGGATAATTTCAGATCCATACCGCGGTCCCCTGACAGACGGAACGAGCAGCGCAGCGCTGAGGTAAAGGCCCCGGCAGGTGGAACGGTGGAGCCCACGTCTGCGGAGCAGCCCAAACAGGGTATTCTGTCCCGTCTTTTTGGTATATTCAAAAAGGATTCCAATGCAGACCATTCATAATACAAAAAAGGTGTATAAGCGGTGATTACGGTTACTGATGTTAGTCTCAGCTATGGAGAGCGCACGCTCTTTAAAGATGTTAATCTCAAATTTACCCCTGGAAACTGTTACGGCATCATAGGGGCCAACGGTGCGGGGAAATCAACGTTTCTCAAGATTCTTTCAGGGGAAACTGATCATGACCGGGGGGAAATTGCCGCCGGTTCCAACGAACGTATTGCGGTGTTACGCCAGGATCACTTTGGTTTTGAGGAATTTTCGGTCCTTGAAACGGTGATCATGGGGTATCCTAAGCTTTATGCGGTCCAGAAGGAACGGGAAAGCATCTACGCTAAAGCAGATTTTTCCGAAGCCGATGGCATGCGGGTCAGCGAATTGGAAGCGGACTTTGCCGACCTGGGGGGCTGGGAAGCCGAATCCCAGGCTGGACAGCTTCTCTCCGGCCTGGGGCTTGATGAAGCGGACCAGGGTAAGCTCATGGCCGAGCTGGATGAATCCAGGAAAGTCCGGGTCTTATTGGCCCAGGCCATCTTCGGGAACCCTGACATCCTCCTCCTGGACGAGCCTACCAACGGCCTTGATCTTGAATCCATTGCCTGGCTTGAGGAATTTCTCATTGATTTTCCCAACACCCTCATCGTGGTTTCCCATGACCGGCATTTTCTGAACGCCGTCTGTACCCATATCTGCGACATTGATTTTGGAAAGATCTCCCCCTATTCGGGGAACTACGATTTCTGGTATCAGATGAGCCAGATGCTCCAGCGGCATGCCCGGGATCAGCTTAAAAAGCGGGAAGAAAAGGCCAGGGAACTCAAGGAATTTATCCGCCGTTTCGCCTCCAACGCGGCAAAGAGCCGCCAGGCCACCAGCCGCAAGAAGGTGCTGGAAAAGCTGGACCTGGATAACATTACCGTCACAAGCCGTAAATTTCCTTACATCAGTTTTAAGCCCGACCGGGAAATCGGCAACAACGTGCTCCGCATGGAAAAGCTCGGTCTTACGGCGGAGGGCACAGAGCTGCTCAGGGATTTTTCCCTTATCGTGAACAAGGGGGACAAGATCGCCCTGGTGGGAACCGAGCATCAGGCCAAAACCGCCCTCTTCGACCTTATCGCCGGTGTGCAAAAGCCCTCGACCGGCGACTATTACTGGGGACAGACCACGGCGTTTTCCTATTTCCCCAAAGAGAACAGCGCCTGGTTTGATACGGATATCTCTATCACCGATTGGCTCAAGCAGTACTCACCGGACCAGGACGACACTTACGTGCGCAGTTTCCTGGGGCGTATGCTCTTTTCCGGGGATGAAGCCATGAAGCCGGTGAACGTCCTGTCCGGGGGTGAACGGGTCCGCTGTATGCTGGCCCGGATGATGCTGGCGGGGACCAATGTACTCATCCTGGATGAACCCACCAATCACCTCGACCTGGAAGCCATCACCGCCCTCAACGAGGGGCTGGTGGCCTTCACCGGGGTGGTGCTCTTCAACTCCCATGATCACGAATTCGTCACCTCTGTGGCAAACCGTATCGTCGAGATAGTGCCCGGTGGAATCATCGACCGGATGATGCCCTTTGACGACTACCTGCAAGACGATTCGGTCAAGGCGTTGCGGGCGGAAGCGTACCACCATACCGAACGGCTTCAACTGTAAGGGACTGGTCTTTGTGAAGCTCCTCCGTATACCGATCCTCGTCCTCGGTATCACGGCGCTCATGATGCTGCCCCCCTTGATCATGGCCCTTGTTCTGGGGGAGACCATGGTGAGGGCCTTTGCCCTTCCTATGGGAATCACCGTGATCGCGGTGCTGCCGGTACTGTTTTCTATACGCCGGTGGCCCTTCCAATTCACCGCCCAGGACGGCTTTCTCCTGGTCTTCCTCACCTGGGCCAGCGCCAGCCTCCTGGGAGGGGTGCCCTATTACCTGGCTGAGGGTACTGTCCCCCTCAGTTTTACCGACGCGGTGTTTGAAAGTGCCTGCGGGTTTGCCACCACCGGGGGCACCACGATTGCTGATATAGAGGCCCTGCCCCGGTCCCTGCTCTTGTGGCGCAGCATAACCCACTGGTTCGGCGGCATGGGCATCGTACTCTTCACCGTGGCCCTGATGCCCCTCCTGGGGGTCGGGGGCTTTCAGCTCATCAAGGCCGAGGCTCCAGGGCCGGAAAAAGACAAGATCACCCCCAAGATAACCGCTACCGCCAAGAGTCTCTGGCTGTTTTACTGCGCCCTGACGACCCTGTTGATCCTCCTTTTTCGCCTCGGCGGGATGGAGTGGTTCGACGCCCTGTGCCATGCCTTTACCACCATGGCCTCCGGGGGTGTGGGCACGAAGAACGCGGGGCTTGCCTACTATGATTCGGCCTTTATCGAAGGGACGGCCACGGTATTCATGCTCTTGGCAGGGTTTAACTTTAACCTGTACTACCGGCTCTTCCAGGGAAAGTTCCGGGATGTCCTCAACAATACCGAAGCACGGGTATACCTGGGGCTCTTCATCGCCGCGGCGCTGCTCATTACCCTGAGCCTGATTCCGGTGTATGGTTCGGTAGCTACGGCGTTCCGGTACGCCTCATACCAAACCGCTTCGATCCTTTCCACCACCGGCGCGGCCCTCACGGACTATGACCGCTGGCCGTCCCTTGCGCGGACCGTGCTTTTCAGCCTTATCTGCATCGGCGGATGTTCCAATTCCACTGCCGGGGGCATCAAGGTGATCCGCCATGTGGTACTCTTCAAACAGGCGGGGAACGAACTCAGGCGTTCCATTTATCCCCGCGGGGTCTTTACCGTGCAACTCAATCAGAAGCAGGGCCGTAAGGACGTGGTATACGGGGTCGCAGGTTTCGTATTTCTCTATGCCCTGGTGGTAACCGTTACCACCCTTATCACCGCAGCCTCCGGTGTGGACCTCTTTTCCGCTTTGAGCGCAGCCCTCTCGATAACCGGAAACGTGGGCATCGGTTTTGGCGCTGTTGGTCCTGCCTACCACTACGGGGCCTTTCCGGATCATATCAAATGGCTTTTCTGCCTGGTGATGATCGCCGGACGGCTTGAACTGTGGACGGTCTTCATTTTATGCAACCCGGAATACTGGCGGCGGGGCACATTTTTAGGTAGCAGTTTATAGTCAGGAGTTTTGTCCTCTGTACGTGTTTTCCTACATCTCATCTGGGGATAGTATCTTTTCTTTCAGGAGGTAGATAGGTTATATTGAAAGTACGGAGGTAGCAATGAAACTATATAGTCGAGGACAGGTGCTCTTTTTTTCTGTTCTGAGTGTCTTCATCGTGGTCATGTTTACCCTGGGAGTTGGGCTGCTCAGGGTTCCAGCCGGGATTTCCCCGGCCTCAGGTGAAGCGGGAGACGCTTCACTAAACCAGAGCCAGGCGGTGGAGAAGCCGCAACATTCAAACGCTTCCCTGCCGGTCAATACTGGGACCCCCTATACCGAAGATGAACGGGAAAACATCTCCATCTATGAGCGGCTTAATGGGGCAGTGGTCAATATCACCACCGAAACCGTGGCCATCAACTGGTTCCTGGAGCCGGTGCCCCAGGAAGGGGGTTCCGG
>JAITNU010000182.1 GCA_031290325.1 Treponema sp. | reverse complement strand
GGCGCTCTCAAAACCAGCCTCAAGGCGGAAATCAACGAAGACGCCTGGTCCACCCTCCACAGCGATACTTCCCGTTCCTTTGACAAACCCGCCTCCGGCCGTATTGCCGTCAAGGTTATTAACCACCTGGGGGACGAGGTGATGAAGGTTTTCAAGGTGTAGGGGGGACAAATAGCCGATTTTGCACGGATATAGTTCCCCACAATTGGTTTTTAAACCGCTTTTCCCTAAGCCTGTTCCAGCACTAATCAGGTTTTGGAACAGGCTCTGATACCGCAAGTTATTTTCTGTTTTTTATATAGTCACAAATCGACGTGGCGGTGTTTTCCACGCCGATAGAACTATCGATACACAAATTATATTGCCGGGCGTTTGCCCATTCCAATCCTGAAATATTTTTATAATAGGCAGTGCGTGCCGCATCGGATCGGGCAATGCTGTTTTTACCTTCCTGTTCGGTGTCACCGTAGTTTTTCATCACATTTTGTATCCGGTAGACTTCCGGCGCGTGAATGAAAATACGGACAACATCCTCATAATCCCGCAATACATAATCGGCAGCGCGCCCTATAATCACGCAGGAACCGTTATCAGCAATCTTCCGAATAATTTTTTCCTGTGCGATAATGGCCTGCTGAACCACTGCGGTGCTCAAATACAGATCGTGCATAAGCACCGGAGAATTGGCATTGATATCGGATATGAATTCCTTCGCAAGACCGCTTTCCTGCGCGGCGAGGGCAGTCATTTCCTTATAGTAGCAGGGGATTCCCAGTTTTTCAGCGACAAGCTGCCCGATGTGTTTTCCTGCAGAGCCATGCTCACGGGCGATTGTAACGATTACCCCTTTGCGGGAAGGCTTGATCGTTTGAATATCAGATACATGTTCATCTTTTGCCGAATCAAGTTGCTTCCATACGCGAAGCAGGACAAGCGCTGTAATGACCATCGCTAAAATATCCGCAGCGGGAGCTGCCCAAAAAATACCTGTTACCCCGATATAAGTCGGAATAATCAACGAAAAGGCAATCAGAAAAACGACATCCCGGATAATCGACAGCGGGATAGCCGCAGCCGCCTTACCAATGGATTGCAGGAAAATGGCACATGCTTTTTGGATACAGGTCAGGATGATGAACGACAAGTAAATGCGCAAACACTTAACCGCGAAGGTCGTATAGAGTTCTCCATCCGAACCGAACAACTGGATAAACATAAGCGGTATTCCCTCGAACAAAACAGTGGCAACAGCGCTTGTGATCAACGTCCAAACAATAACATATTTGACCGCCTCCTTCACACGGTCATACCGTTTTGCCCCATAGTTAAAGCCAATAATCGGCTGTGCGCCGGCGGCAATCCCAATGGCGATGTTCAGCACGATTTGAAACAACTTCATAATGACAACAAAGGCGGCCAAAGGAATATCTGAGCCGTATTCAGACATTGCACCATAGGACACCAGCAATTTGTTATTTACAACAGTTACAATAACAATGGAAATCTGTGTCAGAAAGCTGGAACCACCCAAAGGAATAACCGGCTTGATAGCATTCCAATTCGGCTTGAAATCCGACAGGCGGACACGGAATGTTTTGCTCCGGCAAAGATACAGTGCACACAAAACAAAGCTGACAAACTGCCCGAAAATCGTTGCGTATGCGGCACCCCTGATCCCCCATCCCCATACAAAAATAGTAATCGGATCAAAAATAATGTTCAGGATTGCGCCCACGGCCATCGACATCATGGCATAGCGCGGGTTGCCATCCGCCCGGATAATGGCTGCCAGCGTATTTTGCGCCAAGGCCAATGGGATCATGATAAAGATGATGTTTCCATAATCACGAGTTAAGACGATTGTGGCATCCGTTGCGCCGAGGGCCTTCAGAATGTTATCACCGCAGAGGTAGCAAACCACTATAATCAAAACGCCTGACAAAAAGGAAAGCAGGATGCTGTTGGCCATGGTCTTGCCTGTATTCTTTGTATCTCCACGACCTTGCGACAGGCTGAGAGCGGCTGCTGCCCCATCACCGAACAAAAGGGAAACGCCCCATCCTATGACGGTGATGGGAAAGATGATTCCGGTTGCCGCATTTCCCAGATAACCGATACCGTTTCCAACAAAAATCTGATCAACGATGTTGTAAAGGCATGAGATGATCAGAGATATGACACAGGGAATGGCAAATTTGGGTAGAAGTTTACGGATGGGTTCCGTAATGAGATAGTTACCCTGCTGCTGTGGTTGCTCAAGTGGGTGAGCGTTTTCAATAGGTTTCATAAACCTACCTCCAATAATTACCGCCCGAGCAAAAAAAGAACAAGCGGTATAAATCACAACTGGACTTACGTGAACTCCACCGCTCGTTGTTATTTTAACATATCTTTTTTTCTAAAAAATGTCAAGCATCCCAGTGTATCAATACATATCGCAGGCTTTTTCGTCCGATGATCATGGTTTGTTCCCTTCCACTTCAGCAGTACCCCCCAGGTTTCGTTCCAGCATTTCTTTGAGGTAGATGCCGGTATAAGACGCTTCACAACGGGCCACTGCTTCAGGGACACCACTTACCACGATTTCACCACCCCGGTCCCCTCCTTCAGGCCCAAGGTCAATCAGATGATCCGCATGGAGCAGCACATCCAGGTTGTGCTCTATCATCACCACCGTGTTCCCCTGATCCACCAGGCGCTGGATCACCTCCATGAGCTGTTTCACATCGGCGAAGTGAAGCCCTGTGGTGGGTTCGTCCAGGATATAGAGGGTCTTGCCAGTGGAGCGTTTTGAAAGTTCCAGGGCAAGTTTGACCCGCTGGGCCTCCCCGCCTGAGAGGGTGAGGGCTGATTGGCCGAGTTTGATGTAGCCGAGGCCCACTGAGAGGAGGGTCTCCATCTTCCTGGCAATGTTGGGGATAGGGCTGAAGAAGTCCGTTGCTTCTTCGATAGTCATGTCCAGCACATCGGCAATGTTCTTGCCCTTGTACCGGATTTCCAGGGTTTCCTTGTTGAACCGCTGGCCGTGGCACACGTCGCAGGTGATGTACACGTCAGGGAGGAAATTCATCTCGATCTTGATGGTCCCATCCCCCTGGCAGTTCTCGCAGCGCCCGCCCTTGACGTTAAAGGAGAAGCGCCCCGGCTTATACCCCCGCATCTTGGCCTCCGGAAGGCTGGCGAAGAGGTCCCGGATACCGGAGAAAACCTCTACATAGGTGGCGGGGTTTGACCGGGGGGTTCGCCCGATGGGGCTTTGATCGATATCAATGACCTTGTCAATGAACTGCGCCCCCTCAAGCTTCCGGTAGGCCCCTTCGCTCCGGTTCAATTTAGAGATCCGGTTGGAGAGGGCTGGGTAGAGTACGTCGGAGAGGAGGGTGGACTTCCCGGACCCGGAAACCCCGGTGATGCAGGTAAAGACCCCCAGGGGGATTTCCACGTCAATGCCCTTCAGGTTGTGTTCTGAAACCCCCTGGAGTCTGATGAAGTTACCGTTCCCCGGGCGCCGCTCTGTTGGCAGGTTCATGGTGAGGGTCCTGGCTAAATACTGTCCGGTGATGCTGTCCTGCACCTTCATTATCTCTGCAGGGCTGCCCTGGGCCACCACATGGCCGCCGTGGACCCCGGCCCCGGGGCCTAAGTCCACGATGTAGTCGGCGGTGCGGAGGGTCTGTTCATCATGCTCCACCACGATGAGGGTGTTACCAATGTCCCGGAGGTAGTGGAGGGTGTCGATGAGGCGCTGGTTATCCCGCTGGTGCAGGCCGATGGAAGGCTCATCCAGGATGTAGAGGACCCCCACGAGGCTGGAACCTATCTGGGTGGCAAGGCGTATCCGCTGGGCCTCCCCCCCTGAGAGGGTGGCGGACTTCCGTTCCAGGGTGAGGTAATCGAGGCCCACATTCTTCATGAAGCCAAGGCGGGCGTTTATTTCCTTTAAGATCTGGGAGGCTATCTTCTTTTCGGTCTCACTAAAGGTGATGGCATTGAAGAACCTGAGAGAATCAATAACTGAAAGGCTCGTGAGTTCCCAGATGTTCCTGCCCCCAACTGTTACCGCCAGGGCCTCTGGTTTGAGCCGTTTCCCCCCGCAGTCCTCGCAGGGTTTCTGGCTCATGAACTTTTCCAGCCATTCCTTGATGCCGGTGGACTGGGTTTCCAGGTAGCGGCGCTTGAGGTCCTCAAGGACCCCGGGGAACTTGGAGCGGTATTCGAAGCGGCCGGTCTTGTCCCGGTTTTCATAGCTCACATCGATCTCTTCTTTACTACCGTGGAGAAGAGCGTCCATGACCTTCTTGGGAAGCTCCTGGAGGGGCGTGTCCAGGCTGAACTTGTAGTGCCGTGCGAGGCTGTCGAAACGGCTGCGATGCCAGGCGGAATCGGGGTTATAGGGTACCACGCCCCCCTCGTTGAAGGAGAGGGAGCGGTCGGGAATCACCAGTTTGGGGTCGAATTCCAGCTTGGCCCCAAGGCCCGAACAGGCGGGACAGGCTCCAAAGGGGTTGTTAAAGGAGAAAAGCCGGGGCTGGAGTTCGGGGATGGAGATGCCGCAGTCAGGGCAGGCGGTTTTCTGGCTGAAGAAGCGTTCTGTATCCCCGGTTGCGGTTTGGGCCAATACCAGCATGATACCCTCAGCAGACTCCAGGGCAGCCTCCACGGATTCGGCGAGGCGGGACCGTATATCCGGCCCGGTGATGAGACGGTCTACCACGATTTCTATCGTGTGTTTCTTCTGTTTATCCAGTTTGATAGTATCATCCAGGCTCACCAGGAGGCCGTCTATCCGGGCACGGGCAAACCCGGCCTTTCTGGCATCCTCCAGGATCTTCTGGTGTTCCCCCTTCTTCCCCCGGATCACTGGCGCGAGGAGCTGAATCTTCGTGCCATTCTCCAGGGCCAGGATGGTATCAATGATCTGGTCCACCGACTGCTCCCGGATTTCTCTGCCGCACTGGGGACAATGGGGCACCCCAATACGGGCGTAGAGGAGGCGGTAATAGTCGTAGATCTCCGTTACGGTCCCCACAATGGACCGGGGATTGCGGTGGGTGGTCTTCTGTTCTATGGAAATCGCCGGGGAAAGCCCCTCAATAAAGTCCAGGTCCGGCTTATCCATCCGGCCCAGGAACTGCCGGGCGTAGGCGGACAGGCTCTCTACATAACGACGCTGCCCTTCGGCAAAGATCGTATCGAAGGCCAGAGAACTTTTCCCTGATCCTGAGAGGCCGGAAATGACGATGAGTTTATCCCGGGGTAATTCCAGATCGATGTTTTTGAGATTATGCTCCCGGGCGCCTTTGATGATGAGTTTATCCATAGCCCGTGAGTATAACCCGAGGGGATGAGGTCAAACAAGTAGATCACAAGTAGGCCTTAAAACGCCGCTCAATATCACCGATGAGCTTATACTCGATGGAATCCACCAAGGCGGCCCGGCTTGCGTCGATAATGTCCGCAGATACCCCCACGGTACTCCAGCGGTTCCGGCCATCAGTGGATTCGATGAGGACCCGGACCAGGGCGGCAGTGGCGGCAGTGCCGTCGATGACCCTGACCTTGTAATCCGAGAGCCGGACCTGTTCCAGTTCAGGATAGAAGCGCTGGAGTGCCCGGCGGAGGGCGCCATCCAGGGCGTTCACCGGTCCATCCCCCTCGGCAGCAGCGATCTCGTACTGCCCGTCCACCCAGACCTTGACCCAGGTATGGGAACAGGCGATGGTCTCCCCCGTGGGATGCTCGCTCACCACCCGGTAAGCCTCAATCCTGAAGAGGGGCTGGTACCTCCCCAGTTCCCGGCGAACCAGGAGTTCAAAGCTGGCATCCGCCCCCTCAAACTGCCATCCCTCGGCTTCCAGGGTTTTCAGCTTCGAGGCCAGGGCCGCGGTAACAGGATGCTCCTTGGTAATTGAGGGATCGATCTTCTTCGCCCGTTCGGCAATGGCAGAACGCCCCCCCACTTCGCTCATCAGAAAATGTCGATCATTCCCCACCTGGATGGGATCAATGTGTTCAAAAGACCGGCTTGTTTTGAGGATACCATCGGCATGCATCCCCGCCTTGTGGGAAAAGGCGTGGGTACCAATGTACGGCATGGTATCAGGTACCGCGATATTGGCGATCTCCGCCACCTTCCGGCTCAACCTGGAGATCCGTTCCAAGCGGCCCTCGCCAAGGCAGGGAAGCCCCAGCTTGAGTTCTATGCTGGGGATCACCACCGCAAGACTGGTATTACCGCAACGCTCCCCAAAGCCAAGCAGGGTGCCCTGAACATGACGGCATCCGGCCTTTACCGCCGCCACCGTGTTGGCGCTGGCCATATCCGCATCATTGTGGGCATGAATCCCGAGGAGGGAAGAAGGACCGGGGTCAGGGGGCGTCGTATCCATTAGTGTTGGGGGGAGGAGGGCGATCACAGCCTTAAGTTCCTCGGTGATAACATCGGGGAAGGTGCCGCCATTGGTGTCGCAGAGCACGATCCGGTCAGCCCCGGCATCCAGGGCGGCCTTAACAGTAGCCAGAGCATAAGCGGGATTGGCGAGGCGTCCGTCAAAGAAATGTTCCGCGTCGTAGATCACCAGCCGGCCCTGGGCTTTAAGAAACGCCACGGTCTCGGCGATCATGGCAAGATTCTCCTCAAGACTCACCCGGAGTATCTCGGTTACGTGGAGGTCCCAGCTTTTCCCGAAGATCACCACTGCCTCGGTATTCGCCTCAAGCAGGCTCCGTATCAGGGGATCCTCCCCTACAGGTGTCCCCTTCTTCCGGGTAGAACCAAAGGCGCAGAGCCGGGCATGTTCCAGCTTGAGGTCGGCGGCAAGGCGAAAAAATTCCATGTCCTTGGGATTGCTCCCGGGATTCCCCGCCTCGATAAAGGACACCCCCAGTTCATCCAGGGCCTTAACCACCGCGAGTTTATCCTGGACCGAAAAGGTGATCCCCTTCCCCTGGGCGCCATCTCTGAGGGTGGTATCCAATATTTCTACAGAGCTATTCATACAGGTTCCTTTACTTTGGCAATAATATCTCAATACTTGCCCCCAGCGTCAAGAACACCATGATGAGTCTTTCAGGGTGAGCATATTAAAATTATTCCCAGGTTAAAGAGGAAACTTGGCATGAATTTTGCAAAGTAGTGGTAATCCGTGCTCCCCCTAGACTAAACACGATTATTCAGGCGCGTCTTCATCAGACTCATACCCGAACAGACCTTTTCTCATTTCCCTTTTTACGTTAAAATTTTATCCATGCTGGTTAAATTCCCGGTTACATTACCGATAAAACTATCCGCTGGTATGATCTGCCTCTGGTTACTGGTTACTCCCTGCATAACAGCCCAAACCGAGGCTGCACAGGGGGAATGGCCCCTGCTCATCGGAACCCGAGATGGTTTATACAGCCTGGATCGGAACGGAACCCTCTCGCTCCGGTGGTCAGGCGGCGCGGTGCGTAAGATAATCAGAAGCGGCGACTATTGGGCGCTGCTCAGTGACCAGGGGATCCTGGTTTCCACGGATTTGATCCACTGGGAAGCGCGGAACGAGGGGCTTCCGGTAAAAACCATCAAAGTCTATGAAAAGGGGAAAAAGTCCTTCATCTACATGGTGCAGGAGCTTAAGGACCTGGAAATACACCCCGGCAACCCGGACCTCATGGTATGCGCCATCAAGGACGCGGTGTTCCTGTCACGGGATAAGGGCCGAGGCTGGGTAAACCTGGGCATGCCCGCCTACCGGACCAATGGCATCAAGGCCGTTGCCGTGGCAAACCTGCCGGAATTGACGGTTTTCCTCTCTCACAGCCTCTACGGTATCCATTATATCAACGCCGATATTCCCGGCGCTAAGTGGCTTGAACTTAATACCGGGATTGAGAACCTTGAAACCACCGGTAACCCCGATGAGGTTTCGGATATTGCCGTGGTACTTCCCCAAACCGCCGATGGACAGCCTGGCGAGACTGTCATGCCGATCATCTACGCTGCCCAGACCTTTCGCCAGCGGGTGTATCAGCTTGACTGGAAGGGAAAGCGCTTCGTTACCCGCTGGTCCGATGGGGGTGATTTCGGTACTGTGGATTCTCTGGATATAGGGAAGCACACTATTCGTTTTGTCCAGGACGGCGGGGTAGTAGAATTGGACCGCCAAAGCCCGGCAGAGGAAGCCGCGGTAAGTCCCCAGGCGATTCCACCCTATCCCCGGCAACGCTGGGACCTGCTGGAATTCATCGCAGGGCTTACGGAAAATCTGGGGCTACAGCCAACCTGCCTGTTCTTCTGGGCAGATAGCTATAACCCCTACTCAGAGCATATCAATTTATCCGAACTCTGGCTGCTGGACAGCGCCGATACGCTCCGTACCACTGTGGCCAAGGGCCGGGAGGGCCTCTACCTGCCGGTCAACCACGCCGGAGACCAGAACGCTCTGAAACCCTATCTTGATCTGATTGCCCAGCGGGGCCTTAACATGGTGGTCATCGACATGAAGGATGATTATGGCCGCCTCCGGTTTACCCCAAACAACCCCGCCATCAGCGCCAAGGGACGGGTCTTCAGGCCCATTGAGCTTGAAGGGTTTCTCAAAAACATGAAAGAACGGGGCATCTACACGGTGGCCCGGATCGTGGTTTTTAAGGACGGTGAATTGGCCAAAAAGGAAGGGGGAAAGTTTGCCGTGTGGGATTCCCGGACCAATAAGTCCTGGGCCGGTTATTACGACCGGCGGCAAAAGAAGACAGACGCCGACAAGAATCCCCTGGTTCAGATACTTCCTGCAGATGATCCGGCCTATGAAATCCTCAGAACCTACTATGATGAAAGCTGGGTAGACCCCTATTCTGAAGAGGTCTGGGACTATATTGCCGCCATTGCCGGGGAACTCCATGAGCGGGGCTTTGACGAGATTCAGTTTGACTACATCCGGTTCCCCACCGACGGGGTCAACCTCCCGGATGCCCGGTACCGGTGGCGGGACAACGGCATGGACATGGACAGTGCCCTCCTGTCGTTCCTCCGGCATATCCGTTCCCAGATGGACGCCCCCATTTCCATTGATATTTACGGGGCCAATGGCTGGTACCGGACCGGCGCCCGGACCGGTCAGGAGGTGGAACTCCTGGCCCCCTACGTGGACGTGATCTGTCCCATGTACTATCCCAGCCATTTTGAACAAGCCTTCCTCGCCCAGGCCCCGGCAGAACTCCGCCCCTACCGCATCTACTACCAGGGAACCCAGCGTACCGAGCGGATCAGCCGGGATCAAATCGTCGTCCGGCCCTACGTGCAGGCTTTTTACCTCAACGTGTCCTATGACCGCAAATACTACAACCTGGACTATGTGCGCCGCGAGGTCGAGGGGGTCCGGGATGCCGGCAGTCCTGGACTCACCTACTGGAACAACTCAGGCCGCTACGATGACATTCCTTCTGGGAACTCCGGTTCTTGACTAAAAAAGTTGCGTCGAAGGTGAAATTTAGCTTGACATAATCCGTTCAAGTTGGTATATTCTAACTAATTACTGGGGGTGTAGCTCAGTTGGCTAGAGCGTTTGAATGGCATTCAAGAGGTCAGGGGTTCAATTCCCCTCACCTCCATCGGTAATTTTCTGGTATGAGGTTTTAAACCTTAGAGGGTAAAACAATGAAAAAGGGGTATGAAGTAACATACGAATGGGTGATAAAATTATTACAAGATTGTGACTTTGATGAAAGTTCAAAAAGACTCGGGTTAAAACAAGTTTCACAAAATAATATATTGATTAATTTCCTGGAAAGAACATACATAATAGCCAAAGATAGGATAGGACTAACTGAACAAAAAATAGACTGGACACCTAAAACCGAAGGATACGATTACAATCTGAAAAGTGTTTTAGGTTATTATCTTTTGTCAGAAGCGAATTTAGAGCCAGGGAACGATTTCTGCTTACTTACACATTTTTCTGGCGGGGTATTTGGTAATGGCAGCCCATGGCCGGACTCTCTTGGGAAAGTCTATGGAAATGATTATAAAAAATTTTGCAGAATAGCGGAAAAGCTTGGCATGGTATTTGAAACAGAAAAAAGGGCAGGGCAATATGTTTGGAGCTATACTCTATTGCCTAAAATCCCCATAAAAATAATGTATTATGAAGGGGATGATGAGTATCCTACAACACTGCAAATACTGTATGATAAAACAGCGATACAATTTTATAAATTTGAACCCTTAGCTGTTTTGCATTTTTGTTTTATTGAAGGACTTGCGGCTATTGGGGAACAGGAATAAAAATATTTAAAAATCCTATTACCGGACGTAGCGGACCCACCTATCACCGTGAACACCCTCAAGACAACGGTCAACGGGATTCACTTTAAGATCCATGTCTTCCAAAGGAATAACGCCGAGAAGAATCTCTTCCGTACCGGGCAGAACCAGGGCATGGTTCGTGGTAAAGCGGTCATTCCAACGAATGGTTACAGGCTTTGTAATTTTACCTGGTTTCCGGTCGCCTCCCGCTAGAACCGCTTCACTGTCCGACTCAATCGCAAGACCCAAACGTGCGCATGTTTTTTCGTCGATGACAAGGCTCATTGCCCCGGTATCAACAACCGCATCTACAATCAATTGCCGGATTTCTGTCTCTTTGATATACCCGCCATAGGCATATCCCGCATCCATGGTGTTCACCAGCGTAATTTTCTCTTTAACTTCGCCCATAGTATGCCTCCTGAAAAATTGCTTACAGTATTATATTCTCTTACTCTTTTTGTCAAGAAGGATATTATGGCCATTTTATTGCACTTTTTGGTGCTATTCTTAATAATTTGCGACTCGCAAGCCCTTAAAATTGGGTGGTGATCTACAAAGTATGCTACGATTCAGAAGTTTTTGGCTCC
>JAITNU010000147.1 GCA_031290325.1 Treponema sp. | reverse complement strand
TCTCCCAGCCACAGTACCGAGAGGTTTCCACTCCGGGCAAAGTCCTGGCCCAGAAAACAAACGCCGGTAAGCTGCCGGAGTATCGGCGCTCCTTCCACCTCAAACCAGGTCTCTATTTCCTCAAGCCGCTTCCGGGGTGGCTCCCACATAAAGCTGTCTTTGCAATTAAGCCGTACAATTTCTACCGCAGGCGACGCGCAGGATACCAGCATCCCGTAGGGAAAATACTGTGCCCCGGACCGGGACGGGATGGCGTCCAGTTCCTCCTCGGCGTTATCTTTGTAGATATCCCGGATTTCCGCAACCCATTCCGTTTCACTTTTTGCCGTCCACCCCTTGCCCCGGGTCAGGCATATCCGCTTATACAGCCCGTCCTTGACCGCATCGGTAAAGCTCGTGCGGTGCAGGCTCCAGCGGGGTTCCTTACCATCCCGGATTTTTTTTATCAAAAGATTAAAGGGGCGGTCATCGCCATTGTGGGTCGAGATGATTGCCAGGGAGCCGCCCCACATGAGCAGCGCCAGCGCTGCCTTGATAACCTCGTCAAACTCCGGCGCAAAGGCCGCCTCATCCAGGACGATGCGGCCCTGCTTGCTCCGGATGGAGTAGGCGGTACTGGGCATGGCGACAATTTCCTTGTCGTTCAGAAACCGGATCCGGTAGACCGTAACGTGTGTATCATCATCCTGGATAATCGTTTCTTCCAGTTCTCCTGCGGCAACATTGACCAGTCGCGCCCAAAACGCGCAGTCCACGATAAACTGCCGGGTCATGTCTTTGTTGTATGAGAGGTAGTAGGTATGCTGCCCCTGCTTCCCCTGGGTTTCCAGCACCGCGTTCAGCGCCTCGGTCCAGGATGCCCCGGTACGGCGGCCCTTCTCCCATATCTTGAGCTGGCTCCGGTCCGCTATCCAGGCCTTTTGATAGGGGAGCAGGACATCAAGGTCAGCCAGGTTCATGCGGGTCTTCCGGCCGCGTCTCCAGGCCGAAAAGCTGCGCCTTGATGGCGTTCAGCACGGTTTCAGGCAGCTCGACGCTCCGGGCCGCCTCCTCGAGTTTCTTCCTGGTCTCCAGAATCCCTGCTTTCCGGCCCCGTTCAAAGTTCAGCTCCACATTCGCCGCAAGCCCTATCGCACGGGATACCCGGGTCAGCAGGGTAACCAGCTTCTCAGGCTCCATATCCCCAAGCTCCTCAAGCTCGCTTACCTCCTCAAGAAGCTTAGTCGCCGCAATCTGCAAGCCGGCGTCCGCAATTGACAGCCGCGGCGTCTTGTCCGTCGCCGCTATCAGCGTTTCCGCCCACTGCTGCTTCGCTTTCAGTTCCTTAAGCTGCTTCGCATGGTTCTTGAGCGCCCGGTTCACGCCCCCCTTGCTGGCCTCATACCCCTTGGCAAGCAGCTCATCCGCGATGTCCTCCTGCCGTTTGCCCTCGGTGTAATACAGGCGGATTATTTCTTCCACCAAGCCCTGCAGCTCAATCTTACTCCTGCGCGGCATGGCGGCCCATCCCCTGTTTAAGCTCATTCAGCACGTCCTTGATGTACTTAATATCTGCACGGATATTGCTCATAAAACCGGTCCACTCAAGCTGGGATTTGTAGAGGTCTCCTTTCAGCGACTCTACATCCCGCTTCGTCTCGTGGATCACCACTCAACCACGAATGACACGAACATTTCGAATAAAAAGTTCATGACGTTCGTAGTTAAATTCCGAATCACCCGTTAGTTCTTGACTGGATACTACGTGCAGTCCCAGTATACCTACCGCTTTACCAGCACCTGTTCCTCATACTCATTAACACGGGTCAGCCAATCAGGACCGATAGGTACTGCCGCCTCAAGGCACAGTTTGTCCCAGACTGCGGAAAAGGGCAGGGTTTTAAATGCTTCCATGAGGGCAAGGCGTTCGTGGTATTTACCGGCCCGTTCCGCTTCAAGGAGCAGACTGGTGGGTTCCAAAAAGGATTCCAGCAGGGCCTTGCGCAGGCTCCGGGTGCCGATGGTCCAGGCGGCAATGCGGTTTATCGAGGCGTCGAAGAAGTCCAGGGCAACGTTGATACGATCAAAGATCCGCTGCCGGGTAAGCTCCCGGCACACATCCCGTAGCTCATCGGAATAGATGGCTACATGATCGGAATCCCAGCGGAGTCCCCGGCTGAAATGCATGAGCAAGCCCGGCACAAAGAGTAGCGCCGCTGAGATTTTGTCCGCGATGGTTTCGGTGGGATGAAAGTGTCCCATGTCCAGGCAGAGGTGTATCTGTTTGGCAGCGGCATAGCCCAGGTAAAACTCATGGGAACCAACCACATAGGCTTCACTCCCGATGCCGAAGAGCTTGCTTTCTACTGCGTCAATAATCGTCTGTGGTTCCAGGGGAACCGCCAGTATTGCGTCCAAAGCCTCCCGCAGCCGCATTCGTGGGGATAGCCGATCCGCAGGCATATCCTTGGAGCCATCGGGGATCCATATATTGTTCACCGCCGGGCAAGCCTGGTTGGCCCCAAAAGCAGCGGCGATACGCCGAGACGCGATGGCGTGGCGTGTCCAGAAGTCCCTTACCTTGGGGTCCCCGTTTGCCAGGGTATACCCCGATTCGGCCAGAGGATGGGAAAAGAAGGAAGGGTTAAAATCCAGGGGGATGTTCCGCTCCTTTGACCAGGTCATCCAGCGTTTGAAATGCTCAGGCTCAAGTTCGTCCCGGTTCACCTTTTTATCACCGGTTTCAGCATAGAGGGTGTGAAGGTTAAAGCGCTTTTTCCCTGGAATGAGGGAGAAGGCAAACTCCGCGTCGGCCCGCAGTTCATCCCCATTACGGGCACGCCCCGGATAGTTGCCGGTGGCAAGAATGCCGCCGCCGGATAAGCCTGCGGCTCCCTCAAAGCCGGTTACATCATCCCCCTGCCAACAATTAATGGAAATGGGGATATCCACCGCGGCCTGGATAGCCCTATCGGTGTTGATACCCAGGTTCGCATAAACCACTTTTGCCAGGCTATATGCCTGTTCAACCGCTTCGGTATTTCCATAAGGTTTCATACGTTGCTCCTGCTTGTTTATTTACTACCCTGATCTGCTTCGGTGGAAACACGGGTACGGTAGCGTTCCACTTCCCAGTTGTTGATAAAATCAATCTTATCCTGGGTCATAAACTCAGGACCGCCAAAACTTTCGGTATAGACCGCCACCTTGATCGTATCCTGAAACAGTTCCAGCGCACGGGCAGCCGCTTGTTCTCCAGTGCCGATACCGAAAACGCCCAGCTCCTGAACCGCAACGATTTTCGGCATACGAGTGGTTTCAATATGAGCCTTCACCGCCTCCTGGATAAGCGTTGGTATGCGCTCAGGATCATCTGGCAGGGTTTCGATAAAGAGGGGATCACTACCGGCATAGACGATATGATCCGGGGTAAAAGCCGAAGAAACCGGATAAAACGCGGCCTGGTCTTTCACCAGCGTGGCGATTTCACGATTCCACTGGAATAGAACCGTAGTGGCTTGTCCCTGCTGTGCCAGGGCCAGGGCGATTTCCTGGGACCTCCCCTTTGAGGTAACTGCATCGGAAAAATCGGCCTGGCGTTTTATTTTTTGCCTCAGCGCATCCATGATACGCCGGTAGATCGCTTTAATGCCCTCCACATCATCGGCGCTGACAAAAACCCCGTGGTTCTGGAGCAGGATGATCTGGGCGTTCTTACCGGTACGCATGCGATGAGCTTCCATCGCGGCTTTTACCTTTCCTGAGAGGATGTAACCAGGGTTGGTGGACTCGATCCAGATAGCTTCATCGCCGAACAGTGCTTTTGCCGCCCCTTTCCCCTGCCGAGAACAGGTAAGCCCGTTTACCAGCGCCGGGTGGGTATGCACCACATAAGCAAAGGGCAGCAGGTCATGGAGAAGGGTCTCCACGCTGGGTCGTTTCTGTGCTTCCCCCGGTTTCCGTGCCTCCATCATATCCGCAAGTACTGCCTGTTCCCGTTCATCAGCATCAACAGGATAGGTCTTTTCCCAGATCCGCCCCAATGCCTGCCGGTCCATGCGGACAAAACCCTGGGGCTGAATATCCACCAGGGCGGTCCCGGAACCTTTAATATAGAGGGTGGAAGCGTCCTTAAACGAAGTATTGCCGCCGCCGGCAATAACGTACTCTGGATCTGCACCATAATACCGCGATAAGATAGTCAGTTCATCAATACTCATAAAAATATTTTAAACTACCTCGATACTTCCGTGAATAGACTTTTCTATTGAAGAAATGGAAAAAAACGGGATGCTACGGTTTGAACCGGGTCTTCTCGGCCCACAGGCCCAGGGCGGGATTGGGGACAAAGAAAAACCGCTCCCCATCAGCCAGCGTGTTCCATCCAAGCCCCAGGGACCTACTATCATAACGGGCCAGCGCCGTCTTCAGGTCCCCCCATGCATAGCCGACAGATTCTATCTCGTCACGGCTGATGCCCGGACCGGGACAGTAGCGGACCGTGAAACGGCCTTCGCTGGAACCGTGGATCAGGTGGGCTGCGGCGCTGAGGCTTGCCGCGAGTTCCGGGTCCTGGGTTACTTTGTCCTGGATCACCTGGGCAGGCCGGTACCCGTGCTTGCGGATGAGGGCATCGTTCCCCGGATCTTCGCCGAAACGCTCCAGGCCCGGGGCGAGGATCAGGAGTTCCCCGCCGTCGGCCATGGCCATACGGGTCCGGTAAATGGCCTTGTTCCCCAGCCAGGTGGTTCGGAATTCCTCTGGTTCCAGGTACACCACCGCCTTCTTGATCGGTTCATCCATGAGATCCACATTGACTTCCCGTGCAAGGGCAGCGGCTTGTTCAAAACACTCCCGGCCAAAACCGATAAAGAGTCCCCGCACCGCGAGGGACCCCCGCGGTTTACCTGCTGCCGTAGCTTCTCCATCATCGCGAGCGCCCACCACGGTCAAGACCCAGAGGATAGGGGGCAGCTTGTTCCCGAAACGGCGAAGCCCCTCATCAAACAAGGCCCGCACCGGCGTATCGGTCCGGCCCATCATCCGTTCCATCCCATAAGAGGCCCCCAGAAAATGGCTCTTGTCAATAGCTTCTTTACCACCGGTTCCCACAAAGAGGTTCTTCCCGTGATTGGCCATGCCCACCACCTCGTGGGGTACCACCTGACCAATGGAAAGGATCAGGGAGAAGCCCCCATCCCGAAGTAGCTTATTCACCTGCACGGGCCAGTCGTAGCGGACAGCCCCTTCCGAGGCGCGGTCTATCCAGTCCGCCTCAAGGCGGCCCAGTTCCACCACATCGTTACGCCAATCATGAGGCCGGAATTTGTCCGGCGGGGTTCCGGGGAACATCCGGCTGCGTTCTGCCTGGGTCAGGACCATGTGGGTCCCCAGGGCGGGCATCACCGCCCCCAGGCGATCTTGCCCGGTAGTGAGTTCCCGGCAGGCAAGGTCCGTAAGATACCCCCCTCGGGAATGAAACCGCGTTACATCCGGCGGGAGGATGATGACCGGTCCGGCTTCTTTCAGATCCACCAACGCCTGTGATAAAGCCTGAGAAAAAAGGTCATCAATTTCCTCATCCGAAAGATCCAACAAGGCACCGCCCTTGGCAATATAGGTCGTCATACATCCTCCTGACCGATTTTAGCGTTACTGTTTACTACTTACTCTCAAACTGGTTCACCATGAGTACCGGCTGATGGGTCGCGTCCAGGGTATCCCGCCAGAGATTACCTTCGGGGTCCACATGGTTGCGCCGGGAAACCACCGCCTTCATGGGCAGGTGGACAAACTCATTGTGCACCAGGCCGATGATGACCTTGGTCTTTCCCGCCATTGCAGCATGGGCTGCCGCGTTACCCAGGCGCTCACAGTAAATAGAATCACTAGGCGCTGCAGGTGCCGACCGGATCTGGTAGCTGGGATCAATGTATTTCAGGTTAATCTCGAGCTTCTTTTCGTCAAAGTACTGTTGAATCCGATCCCGCAGGTAGGTTCCCACATCCACCATCTTGAGATTCCCACTGGCATCGGTTTTCACATCAGTGACCAATTGATCTTGCATGGCCCCTTCGGCCACCACGATAACCGCGTGTTTGCGGTTCTTAAGCCGCTCTTCCAGGTGATGCAGGAAGCCGTTATACCCTTCAAGGTTAAAGGGAACTTCAGGGATGAGCACGAAGTTGACCTCGTGGCTTGCCAGGGCTGTATGAGCTGCGATAAAGCCCGATTCCCGGCCCATTAGCTTGACCAGGCCAATACCGTTGATCTGGGAACTGGCCTCCATGTGGGCTGCGGTTACCACTTCCACGGCCTTGGCCACTGCTGTATCAAAACCAAAGGATTTTTGTATGAAAGACAGATCATTATCCACGGTCTTGGGTATCCCCACCATGGCGATTTTAAGCTGTCTTCTTCCGATTTCTTCGGCAATATCCAGCGATCCCCGCTGCGTTCCATCCCCGCCGATGGTAAAGAGCATATTCAGGTTGAGCTGCTCCATAGCATCCACAATGAAGCTGACTTCCTTGCCGCCCCCCCGGGCGCTGCCCAAGAAAGTACCCCCCAGTTTATGGATATCATCCACGCTATCCGGGGTTAATGTTTTGGTGCCGTACTGATAATCCGGGAGAAACCCCTTATACCCGTAGCGGATTCCGGAAATCCGGCGTACCCCGTACCGGTACCACAAGCAGCGGACTATAGCCCGAATCACGTCATTGATCCCCGGACAGAGACCGCCGCAGCTCACGATACCCGCGTGAACATGGGCCGGCATAAAGTAGATCATCTCCCGCGGGCCGGCACATTCAAAAACCTGGCTCCGTTCAAGCGAAGGCTGTGCCCCTAAGATCACGTCCACATCCAACCGGATAAACTGATTGTCGGTAACATAATTCGCAATGAAATCACCCTCAATATTCGACATGACGATAGGCGATTTAATATTGCGTTTCCCCAATTCTTCAATAGTAAAATCAAAGGTTTCACTCATAGATAACTCTCCTTTTCTTACATTATACGACCTTCACCCTTTGACGATCAACCCACTCTGGTATAATCGCTACTCTCCTACACAGGACCACTCCCTGAGCGGGGTCTTAGAGGTATACCAGTTACCGAAACAGAAAATCCCCGCCCCTGTCCAAAGGCTGATTTCAGGCCTGTGCTTTATTGCCAGCCTTTTTCTTCATATTCTGGATATATTCACTGTACATTTTGTCGGATACGGCAATGTGGGTTAATACCCAATCCTTCAAATAACGGACAAAGACATTGGGAACAAAGCTCTTACCGCTTTCAAAACTTTGAACATCCCGAAGGACCTGTTTTACAAACGTTTCATGCTGCTCCTTATGCTTTGGGAGTCCAGGATACTTAATTTTTTCCAGGATCTGTTCTTCCGCCGCAAAGTGATACTTGACATAGTCCACCGCGCCACGGATCGTCTCCTTAAAATAAGCCTTTGCCGCCTCATCTCCCTGCAGACAGCCCTCATACAAGGTATTCGTCATCTTGATAAGTTCTTTATGCTGATCATCAATGAACGGAATACCCACCGAATACCGATCTTCCCATTCAACAAGAACATTCTTTTCTTCCATAATAAGAAAACTCCTGTAATCAAATCTCTCTGCCAACTATAGCCAAATACGCTTCATGTGTCCACCCCCTGGAGACGGGCTTTACCATAAGCTCCTAAAACTCAAAAAGCGGAAGCTGCAATCCCTCCTGATCCGCAAGGCCGCTGCGGATCCGCTCAGGATCATCGGGCCGGTCCAGAGCGGAACCTGCCAGGGTGATGAAGTACCGCGCCCTTTTGAGGATGCCTGCGGAGGCTGTCAAAGGAAAGGGAGCGGGAACGCCGCAATGATACGCCGCGCCGTTTTTGCCCCGGATGCCTCCACAATGAGCTGGGTACTCTGACCTGCGGGGGCAAAGACCGGGGTGGATTTGATCCGCCTCCTCCCCGTACTGGATACTCCTTTGGAACACCTCCTACATAGCCCCAAAGATCAGCCTGCCTGACTTCTGAGGCGCGAGGGTTTGCAGGCTTTTATCGGTGGGAAGCTCGATGTTGGCGCTCAGACGATCCAGTCCCGGCCTCCTGAATGGAGCGTTCCCCGCTTCCAGGGATGATTTTAAGGTGAATATAACCACCGAACCCCGCCTCAGTCCGCAGCCGCTTCGCGGTTTCGATGAGTTTTTCCATGACCACGTCGGGGTCCGCAAAGATCCCCGATGACAGGAACAAGCCTTTGATACGGTTTCGCCGGTACAATGCACCGGTCAGTTCCACGAGTTCCGTGGTGGTGAAGGATGCCTGATATCTGCCGAAGCGCGGTTCACGCAATAGGCGCAGTCAAAGCGGCATACATTGGAATAGAGCACCTTCAAGAGCTTGACGCAATGGCCATCCGTTATCCCGGTTCCACCTGTGGCACCGGCTGCGTCGTACTGTGCTGCCCCTGTGAGGATGGACAGCTTTTCTTCCAAATCCACTATCTCTGGTTAATCGCGGAGCATCGCTGCTTCCCGCTCAAGGGAAGCCAGTATGAAAGGTCCAACCCCTTTAAAATCGTCCCTCACCACCGGTTCACCTACATAATACCCCAAGGAACCATCCCGGTATGGGGTACCTCCCAGGCCCGCAACAGCACAAATCCCCGCAAGGTGGAGTTCTCCGGAAGGGTCTTCCGTAATCCGGTGTTCCATGATGCCCTGGTACGCGGCACAGGCGGCGTCCCGAAGCCCCTCCTGCACAAGGCCGGTGCGGAGTACCTTAAACAGAAAATACACGAACATGGCGGAGACTGAACTTTCAAGGTAGTTCTTTTCAGTCCCCCCTTTGTCCAGAACCTGATACCATAACCCGCTTGCGGTATCCTGAACGCCCAGGATAGCCTCCGTGAAGCGCCTGACCATAGCACTCAGGGCTTCATGGGCATCGGAAGCGGCACAGATAAAATCAAGGGTATCCACCAGGGCCATGGCGTACCAGCCCAAGGCCCGGCCCCAGAAATGGGGAGAACACCCTGTCTGAGGATCTGCCCAACGCTGGGTCTTGGATTCATCCCAGGCATGGTATAAAAGCCCGGTTTTTCCATCCCGGGCCTTGGCTTCCATTAGGATAAACTGAGCGGTGAGATCCTCAAAATCCGCAGGAGTCCCGTATTCTGCCGCGTATTGGGCGTAAAAGGGGCCTTGCATATACAGACCATCCAGCCACATCTGATAGGGGTAAATCCGTTTATGCCAGAAGCCCCCGCTTTGGGTCCGGGGATGATGAAGCAACTGGAGACGGAGGCACTCAATCGCGGTACGGTATTGTTCCTCCCCGAAATCGTGGTAGAGACTGAAAAGGGTCTTCCCTGCATTGATCTGATCCAGGTTGTATTCATCTTCCCGAAACCCGGCAATGGTACCGTCGGCTCTGATTTTGGTGTCGTACATCATCTTGACCCAGCGGCAATAGTCGGGATTCCCGGTTTTCTTGCCCACCGCATAAATGCTTTGAAGCACCAGACCGTGTTCATAATGCCAGATAACCTGCCCCGGTTCATAACGATTCATCACCGACAAGGCCATCCGCTCGGAAACCGGCTTTGTTTTATCAATCGGATAGTTCTGTCCCGTTTTAGTCCCTACCTCAATTTATTTGATGTAACCCGCAGCCTCAGCAGCGGCAAGCCCGGCTTTTTCCCAATCAAGCCCACCCATCCGGTCGAAATCGGCAACCCAGGCGGTCCAACTGTTCCGGTCCAGGGTCCGCTTGCCAGTGAGGAATTCAATGACCCCCTGTTCATAGAAGCGCTTCAGGTCCGCATTGGGCGACAGTAGGGCGTCGGTACCGATATTCGGCGTCCAGGCCCGGCTCTGCATATCCCACAGGACCGTGAGGGCGCTCATGGTCTTCCCCGAAGTAGGGGCCTTGTAGGTGGGATACCGGGCTACCAGCTCGACTTCACTGTTGTAGAACACCATGTTCCGCAGTTGGGTGATGGTCTGCACCTCCGGCTTGGTGAAGCCCTTGGACTCATCGGGAAGCCCCGTTGTGGTGGGAGCGCCGTCAGGACCGAGCACGTAGTTCACCCCCCGTTCACCCCAGCCCAGGAGGTAATACCCCTCCTCTGAAGACATCCATTCCAGCAAGCGTGCAATGGCCGGGCCTTTGCCTGCCTGGACCGCCTTGGTCGAGACCGCGTAGATCCGGTATGCCTGGGTATACACCCCCACTGACTGCTGCCCCGAAGGTCCCTTGGGAGGATCAATGATGAGCCATTCACCCTGGGGGAAATTTTTATCAAAAGGCGCATAGTTTCCTTCAGCGGCAAAGGCGGCGTTCTGCTCCCGCATGACCCCGAAGCGTCCCTGTTTCCAGGCAGCCCGGAAATCGTCCTTGGTATCGCTGATCCAGTTCGGATCAATCACCTTTTCATCAACCATCCGCTTCACATAGGAGAGGGCGTCAAAATATCCAGGTTTACGCACATTGAGTCCCGCATTGGCTCTGGTCAGATTCCAGGTTCCGGCCACCCCAAATGCGCCGAAGACCGGATCAAAACGCCGGCCCAGTCCTTCCTCAAAGTTGTTGATTTCGATGAATGCGCCGTATCCATAGGTATCGTCCCGTCCATTCCCATCAGGATCGTTAAAGGTGAAGGCCCTCATCACCGTAAAGAGTTCCTCGGTGGTAGCCGGAACCGTCAGGCCGAGCTTATCAAGCCAGTCTTTCCTGATTAACAGCCCTTCGTTTTTTGCGATAGTGCCTGGGGAGGCAAGCCCGTAGGACTTCCCGTTGATCGTCGTGAAGGCCTTACTGTCCGCGTCATATTGAATCCTGGTCCGGTTGGGCATCAAGGGGTAAAGATCATCCACCGGCGCGATAACCCCGACACGGATAATATTCAGGAAGGGGTCCCGGCGGACCATGAACAGATCCGGCAGGGCATTCGCCGCTGCTGCCGCGTTTATCTTCACATCCTGATCCGACTCATTGGAAGGCAGGGCACTGAGAACCAGGTTGATGTTGAGTTTGTCCTTGATAATTTGCAGGGCCTTCCAGTTCGCAGGCGGTGGTCCCGCCTCGGTCATGGCCGCACCATACCACAGCTCAATCGTTACCGGTCCTGCACCAGAACCCCCGCTTCCCGACTGTCCCTGTCCGCCACTGGCAAACACCGACGTCCCGATACACCATGTCAGCAACAAGAGGCTGACAATTTTCACCTTTTCTTTCATGTACTTCTCCTCACTAATACCATTTTCAATCTATTATAACCCGCCATTGCCGTACAATACCGACCGGTTATTGAACAATTCTGTTTGTATCCTGGGCCGCTACCCCTTCACACTCCCCAGCAAGGTTCCCTTGGTAAAGTACTTCTGAATAAAAGGGTAGGCAATGATCATGGGAATTGCCGCCATGAACACACTGGCCGCCTTGATTGCCTGGATGGGGGCTTCTCCAAAGGCGTTGACCTCGACGAATTCGTTCATGCCGCTGGCCATGAGAATGTTCCGCAACAGAATGGGCAGGGGCTGGAGGGTGTTGGCGTTGAGGTAGAGCATGGCATTGAAGAAGTCATTCCAGAACGAAACCCCGTAGTAGAGCCCGATGGTCATGATAATCGGTTTGGACAGGGGAAGGATGATCCTGAGGAGTACGTACCATTCGGCGGCCCCGTCGATACGGGCGGATTCCTTTAACTCATCGGGGATGCCCTCGAAAAAGCCCCGCATGATGAGACAGTTATAGGTACTGATGGCCCCAGGCAGGAAGATGGCCGCCAGGTTGTTGGTAAGCCCCAGGCCGGTAACCACCAGGTAGGTGGGGATGAGCCCCACGTTGAAGAGATAGGGTACCAGGATGAGGATAGTGAGGAATTTCCTCCCCGGCAGGGTCTTCACCGATAAGACGTATGCCAGGGGAATGGTGAGGAACAGGGCGCTGGCGACTCCCATAACAAAAATTTTGAGGCTGTTCAGGAAGGCGTTCAAAAACCCGTTGTTTCCCAGGAGTGCCCGGTAAGCTGCGGTAGACCATTTCCAGGGGGGAAGGAACATCCCCTCAAGGTTAGTGCCGATAAAGGCATTCGGCCTGAAGGACAGGGTGATGGTACTCCAGAGAGGGATGGCCACCACCACCAGCACGGCAATCACCACAATATCCAACAACCCATAGAACACCTGGTCTCCGGTACTGAGCCTGACCGTGGTTCCCTTTATCCGTTTAGTTTTCATGCTAAAGCCCTCTTAAAAAAAATAAAAAAAAATAAAAAAAATAAAAAATCAAATCAGAGACGAATCGCTGACCCGCCTGACCAGCCAATTGGACATGGAAATCAGCACGAGGCCGATGATACCCTTGAAGATACCCACGGCAGTGGCAAGGCCAAACTGGAACTGGAGCAGGCCCTGACGGTACACCCAGGTGTCGATGATGTCCGCCACACTGTACACGGGAATCGAGTAGAGCATGAACATCTGGTTGAACCCCGCGTCCAGGATAGTCCCCAGTCTGAGGAGCACCACCATGACGATCACCGGTCTGATAGACGGGAGGGTGATATACCAGACCCGCTGAGGGGCATTCACCCCTTCCACCAGGGCGGCCTCGAACAGGGAGGGATCGATGCCGATGAGGGCGGCAATGAAGATAATCGCGCTCCAGCCCATTTCCTTCCAGGCATCGGAAAAGATCACGATCCAGGGGAAGGTCCGGGTATCGGTCATGAAGGCAACCGGTTCACCTCCCAGGGCCTTGATAATATCGTTGATGATGCCGTCCCCTGGGGCCAGCAAGACCAGGAGGATACCGTACATGATGACCCAGGACAGGAAGTGGGGAAGATAGGCCAGGGTCTGTACCAGCTTGGCAAGCCGGGGCCGCAGGGATTCATAGAGGGTTATCGCCAGCAGTATGGCCGCAGGAACACTGATGAGGAGTTTCCCAAAACTGTAAAAGAGGGTATTCCGTAGAAGCTCCCAAAAATAGAAGGATCTAAAAAAGGTAACAAAGTGTTGAAACCCTATCCAGCGGCTGCCGAGTACGCCGTCCAGGGGCATGAAATCTTTGAACGCTATCTGCCCGTTCCAAATCGGGAGATACTTAAAGGTGATATAATACGTCAAGGGGATAATCAGCAACACATAAATAGAACGATGCCGCCGTATCGCCTTACCTATAGCTCCTTTTATCGGATTCGTCTTAGTATCCTGCGTTTCCTTTTTCATAGTACCATCATGGTAAACGATAATTGTTATAAAGTGTAGGCAACTTATTGAACTATTCCGGCTTTTTTAGGGTGTATGAGTGCCCCCTATACCCTTACCGGTATCCATGATACTCTCAAGTATGAATATAGTCAAAAATCGGGTAATCAGCATTGATTATACCCTTACGAACATGCAAAATCAGGTTATTGACTCCACCGCCGATTCCGACCCCCTGACCTATTTGCACGGGCATGCAAACATCATTCCCGGTCTGGAGCAGGCCCTGGAAGGAAAATCAGAAGGGGAGCATTTTACGATAAGCATCCCCGCTGAAGAAGCCTATGGGGAACGGGATGAGGGACTCGTTATGGAGGTGCCCCTGGATCGCTTTGAAGATGCCGAAGCGGTTGAAGTGGGTATGCAGTTCGAAGTACAAAGCCCTGGGGGGATTCAGATCGTTACGGTAACCAATGTAACCGGTACCCATGTAACCATAGACGGGAATCACCCCCTGGCAGGGCAGGTGCTTAACTTTGATGTTACCGTTACGGGCATCCGGAAGGCCAGCTCCGAAGAAATCGATCATGGCCATCCCCACCATGCAGAAGGCTGTGAGGACTGTGATACCTGCGATGATGCCTGTTGCGGGTCCTGAGTGCAGACTGTTTTAAGACCCCTTGATTATGTCGCAATTGGGCTTGCTTTAAGCGTTACGATCCTGAGCGCCGTCCTGGTATATGCCGGAACCGGGGCTTACGACAGGGTCATCATCAAGGGAGCCGGTGAACATTGGGTATTTCCCCAGGGGGCAGCGGAGCTGATTAGGGTGGCAGGTCCTCTGGGGGATACGGTGGTGGAATTGCGGGACCACACGGTCCGGATTCTGGCATCCCCCTGCGTAAACCAGACCTGCGTGGCTGCCGGTGCAATCCATTCCCATGGACAATGGATAGCCTGTCTGCCGAACCAGGTGCTGGTATCAATTCAAAGGGGTACCAATTCAGGCCCCACCCCCCAAGGAACTGAACTTGACGGCGCAGCCTGGTAAGGGGGGATCAACGGCCGCGCTCCTGGGAGGATTCTGCCTTTTTTTATCAACCCTTGAGTATATGGTTCCCAAACCCCTCCCCTTCCTGCGGATAGGACTTGCCAATGTACCGATCATGCTGGGACTGGATATTTTATCTTTCAAATACCTTGCCATCCTGGTGCTTATCAAGGTGCTGGGACAGGCCCTCATCACCGGAACCCTGGTTTCCTATATTGCACTGTTTTCCCTGGCCGGTACCTGCTCATCTGCAGCCATCATGTACCTCCTGCGGCGGCTTCTGGGCCCCCAACGCATCAGCTTTATCGGCATCAGTGTCATAGGCGCCCTCGTTTCCAACTTTTCCCAACTGGTCCTGGCGCGTTTTTTTGTCTTTGGTGAGGGGATACGCTTCCTCATCCCCCCCTTCCTGGCCGTGGGGCTGATTACCGGCATCACCCTGGGGATCTTCTGTGAAACCTTTACCGCTCGTTCACGCTGGTACCAGACCCGGATATGAAAGAACCGCACCGGACCCACTTCAGGAGCGGCGACCTCTTCATTGCAGGGCTTATCATGATGGCCGCCTTTCTGTATAACCCCTCAACCATACTCAAGACCCTCCAATGCGTGCTCTTTCTCTGGTATGTCCGGCTTGGGGGCAAGAGAAACAAACTCCTGATGACCCTCATCGTGATCCTCTGCATCGTGATCTTCAACCTCCTCGTGCCCTACGGCAAGGTGCTGGCGGAATTCGGGGCCTTGCGCATTACCCAAGGGGCCCTGATTTCAGGGCTGCACAAGGCCCTTACCCTGGAAGGGCTTATCATACTGTCCAAGGCGACCATCCGTTCTGATCTGCGCCTACCCGGTTCCCTGGGCGCCCTGTTGGGAGAATCCTTCCGTGTTTTTGAGCGGATCACCGAAAGGAAGAACCTGATTACCCGGAAGCATTTTATTGAAGGGATAGATGAGCTGATGCTGGAACTGAGTACAGAACAGGGTGCCGGGAATCAACACAACCCGGAATCGCAGCCCCGAACCTTGGTGGACATACTCCTCTTAGTGGCAATGATCGTACCGGTAGTGGTGCTTACGGCGCTGGGAGCCTGGGTCCTTTTGTTGCCGTAAAATGATCTTTATAGGGAGGTGATCCAGAAAGTATGCTGGACTAGTAGATGACAAAAAAGGCAGAAAGAGATACTATAGAAAAATGT
>JAITNU010000013.1 GCA_031290325.1 Treponema sp. | reverse complement strand
TGATAAAGAGCGTGAAGAAAAGCCACGTTCAGCCCTCGGAGATGATTAACCTGACCCTGGGCCCAAAAGACTTTGCGGGCATTGATCTCAGGCCGGATTCGGCGCTGGAGTTTGCGATTAGGTAACGCGGCATCACCATCGCTCCCGCACTTCCGCCATGCTACGCGGACCATGCGGTCCCACACAACGCCGGTTTATGACCGGCGAGGTCTTCGGTATCCTTTCAAGGTCTTTCAGGATTTGCGTGGCCTGAGTCGCGTCACGCATATTCACCACCGAAAAAACTTTCAGCGGCTCTACCTTACCCTTTACCTCAATATTAGGCATTTCTTCGATAAGAAGATGCTGGCCTATCAGCTTATAGACGTTTTCAGTAATAAGAATATCCGTATCAAAAAGATCATTCGGCCCTTCGATACGGGCCGCAAGGTTCACGGTCTCCCCGATGACCGTAAATTCCATCCGCTCCTCAGAACCCATCTGCCCTGAAACCACTTCCCCGCTGTTGATTCCGCAGCCCATCTTGATCAGCGATTTCCCGCTCCGGCCCTGTTCCAGGTTAAGACTCCGCAGCGATGCCCGCATCATCAGGACCGCCTTGAGGCAGTTCAGGGCATCCAGCTCAGGGCTTCCGGCAGATTCCACCGTACCCCAGAGAGCCATCACCACTACGCCCCCCTGGGTCAAAAATTTATCCACCACCCCGAGGGTCCTGGTTATGCAGGGCACCATCCGGTACATATATTCGTTAATGAAGCGCACCACTTCTTGCGCGTGGAATCCCTCTGCTATTTCGCTGAAATCCCGGATTAAGGCAAAGCACACGGTGGCATTTTTACTCACCCCTCCCAGGGAGAGTTTCCCCTGTCTGGCCAGCTTTACAATCCCCTGGTTGGTGAACTTCTCGAAGTTTTCAAGACCATGACTCATGCTGATAAAACTCCGGGTCAGGATACCGGTTTCATCCCTGCTTTTACTCGTAAGGTCCAGGTGATAATTTCCCGTATCGATCTGGCCTGCCACCCAGGTCAAAACCTTTAAAGGGCTGCTGATGGTCTTGGAAAAAAACCAGATAAACAGTATCGATAAAAAGAGGACCGTTATGGTCAGGTAGATGTTGCGCCTAGTGGTGGCGATGATTCCTTCAAAGACCACATCACGCTGTATCCGGGTAATCACTATGGCATGGGCCAGCTTCTGAAAAGCACCGAAGTATTGGACCCCCGCTTCGTCAGTATAATGGGTTTGGAAACTCAGATCCCCGGATTTCAGGGCGGTCTGTACCAGAGTATCCTGCTCCATACTCGCCCCGGACTGGACCAGTTCCTGATCCGGATGGATGAGTAGCGCTCCGGTATCGTTGATCATAAAAGAGTCATTGGCCCCGGCCCCGAAGTTTTCCGTTGTGCGTTGGACAGAGAAGAAAACGAGCACTGTCTCCCCGGTTTCCTCGGGGTAGAGCATGACCAGCATCGGGATACCGAAGACCGGGGTGCCATTGAGGAGGAGATCCTCCCCAGGGGCAACACGGGGCAGTGTCGCCCCGAGGGTCGCGATAAAGGTGGGAATCAGCTCTGGTTCAACCTCTTTGGACAGAAAAAAGTGCTCATTCGTGATAACCAGGCCACGGGGAAGCACCAGGGCCGCGATGTCCTGGTTTTGTTCAAAGAAGAAGGCGGACGCCCCTTGAATCGCATCCTCCTGCCCAAAGAGCTTCAGGGTATTGAGGAGGGTCAGGGTATCGGATTTGACCGTCTTGAGGAGGGTTTCCACCTCAGCCACGGACCGCTGGTTCACCATCAGGTCCGTGGCCTCGGCGGTTCTGCCTACTTCGGCACTGACCAGCACCCATACAAGAACGGTGATAGCCATCATGGACAGGAAGAGAAGGCTGGTGATGATGATTACAAGCTTTCCGCCGAGAGAAAAGATGACCTTCCTTCCGGCGGATTCCGTGGTCTTTGACATGTTGAACTCCACACTATTCAAAGAACGACATATTTCAGGGAATTCTTAAAATGAATCATGCTCCCATTTTTCGGGCAGATTCACGGCGCGCAGTTTCACGCTGCTGCATTTTGCGGTAATACTCGCTTTGTCTGAACGCCTCTGGCACTTCGGTGATACAGACTTTATTATCGATAATTTGGATTTTTTCGTTCTCCAATATGGTCCGTATGATGCTGCTTACATCGTTCGAAGGGATACCGACCATGTTGGCCAGTTCTGCCGGCCCAAAACTAAAGGTATAGGGGGTTTTCTTATCCAGGGGGATCCGGTTCTTTTCAAGGTGCATGAGCATCCCGTCATATATACGCCCCAGGGGATCCTGGATGAGGGTATTGGCCAGTTGTTTATAGATGAACCATATCCGTTCTGCCAGTAATTGGGTGAGCCGGGCAATGATCTCGGGGTGCATCGCTGTAAAGCCCTCAAAATTTGCCTTCTTGACCGTTGTTACGGTACAATCTTCATAAGCAATGGCGCTTGCCGACCGGGGCTTGGATTCCAGTAAGGCCATTTCTCCAAACATATCCCCTTTTTTAAGCACCGCCAGGATCACTTCCGTATCATCCATGATTTTGGTAATTTTTACCGCCCCGCTTTGGATAATAAACAGTTCATCCCCTGGTTCGCCTTCGGCAAAGAGGATGTTCTCCTTGGGGTAGATCCGGTTGAACTCGGTTTCCCCGGCCTGTACCTGCTGACCATAAATGGACAACAGGACAGACCGTTCCTTAGCCTGATCCACAAATTGACCCTGGGGGTAGTGGATAATGTACTGGTGATAGGCGTAATAGGCCTGGATAGGCCAGTTCTTTTTATCATAATACACCCCTATCTTAAACAACTGGGAAGCCCCGTCTTCCTCGGTTTTGTGTTTGAGGGTCATCATGGTAAGCGCCCGGTTCAGATAGCGTAAACGCTGGGAAAACTGGAGAATGATCTTCATCGCCAGGGGGGTGTTGTACTGAATCAGCCCTTCAAACTGGCTCTTGTGCACCGATATGAGGTTGACATCGGTCAGGGCCTGGACGCTTTCGATATGGCTGTGGGAGGACAAGCTGGATACCACGCCGAAAAAATCACCAGGCCCGAGAAGGTTACCCCCCGCTTCTTTAATCACCTCTGTTTCTTTGGAAAGCTGCACCTTCCCCTGCCGAATGATGAAGAAACTGTCTGCATTCTGCTGGCCTTCAACAATAATATACATATCCTCCTTAAAATTAACACTCGTTAATTGTGGCCGTTCCGCCATGTTCTACCTCCTTGTTATTCAGAAAAACCCTCAATAAGAGTCTCTTGTTGTATGATAACCCCATTCTGGAGGGTTATTGAAAGTCCTTCATAGGACATCAGAACGCTTGGGTCCTTGGTCCCCTGATATTTTGCTTTAATGCCATCCAAGACGGTATCAGTATGCCGGGGGCTGTAATGGAAGGGAACGAGGTACTTGATCCCCGCCTTGCGGGCGTTTTCTATGGCCATGGAATAGGTTGAGTGGCCAAAGCCCTGAACCGGACGGGCGGCACTGGCGTATTCTTCTTCTGTGTATTGGGTATCGTGGATCATCAGGTTCGCGTCTTTAGCAAAGGCAATCACCCGGATATCTCCGCCGATATGGCTCTCGATATCCCAGATACATACAATCGTGCTCCCGTCTTCCACATCCCGGATCTTGTAATACAGGGCGCCCTGCTGGGGATGGGAAGGCGCGTAGGCCCGCATCACCCGTATTTCCAGGAGGGGATCCGAATCTTTTGGAGCCGGAATCCCTTCCTGGGTTATAAAGAACCACTGTCCATCAGTTAAGATACCATGCCGTCTCGCAGCTTTTAAATCTTTGTATTCAATGGGAAAGGTCGGGGGCAGCATCCGCCCTTCCAATACCGCCCCAACATTGTGCTTCAAGGTTTCCATGCCTAACAGATACATACTGCAAAAAGGAAAAAAATTGGGGGTAAAAAAATTAAACCCTTCGATGTGATCCGGGTGTAAATGGGTAAAGAGCACGGTAAAGGTTCTTGAATACTCATGGGTAAGCAGTTTAGCTGCCATGGCATAGCCAAATTTGATTAACCCACTGCCGGCATCAATAATAACCGGGACCTTAAGCCCCTGTTTGTTGGTTTTAACCACTTCCACGCAGGAAGTATTACCGCCATAAGCCACCATCTGAATATCTGCTGCCGGATGGGAGCCTCGAACACCGTGAAAATTGATGGTTATCATATAATTACCTCGTACATACTAAGCATGGAAGTTCCTTCTTGAATTTAGTATAAGTATCCTATATTTTATGGAAAGAAGTGTCAAGTATCTATGAAAAATGGTTACGAAAAAACCTATAAGGTTATGATGCCGCGCTTACAAGGGGGTGATTTTCTGGGCAGAACGTATCACCTACCCCTGGGAGCGGTTCCCTATTTACTGGATGAGACCCCGGCGTATGCGGTGGTATTTAAGCCCCCCCATATACATTCGGTTCCGCTGAAACTGGATGGAACAAAAAACCTGCTGCATTGGTACGCCCGCATATTTCCGGAGGTACTTCAGATTCAGGGGAGGAAGCTGCTGGAAGGGGGTATCCTCCACCGGCTTGATTATGATACCCAGGGGCTTGTCCTTTTTGCAAAGACCCAGGCGGCCATGGACCAGCTCAACACCCAGCAGGAAACCGGGCTTTTTATCAAAGAATACGGCGCACTGTCGGCACTAGCCCCGGCTGATCCCCTTCCGGGCTTCCCACCAGCGCCTCCCCTTGGTTCCACCCCCCTGATCATTGCAAGCGCCTTTCGCCCCTATGGACCGGGCAGGAAGGCGGTGCGTCCGGTGCCAGTCACCACGGTGCCAGTCACCGCAAAGGATAGCGCCCTGGACCAGGGCAAACCCTATCAAACCGAAATTACGGCCCTGACTCATACACAGGGGTTTATCCGCTTGAGTCTGCGGATTAAGCGGGGGTTCCGTCACCAAATCCGCTGCCACCTGGCCTGGATAGGTCATCCCATCCTAAATGATACCCACTATGGCGGCGCTGCAACACAGGTCCCCGGTTTCCTTGCCCTCTGCGCCCAGGGAATTTCCTTTTATGACCCTGATTCAGGGGAACCGCGGCACTATACTATTTCCCCTTCATAGTGCCTAAGTATACGCATGCCCTCTAAGCTCCGCCGCAAGGTAGAATGAGCCGGTTCCTAAGATAGGAAGCCCCTGTTTCCGGCCCAGCTCAACGGCCGTTTCAATAGCCTTATCCGTCTCTTTGATAAAGGACAGGACAACCTCCCCCTGCGCTGCCAGTGCCTGAAAGGTCTCGTATACCTTTTCGGGGAAACTGACTTTATACGTGCCCGGGGTGGTGATGATGATGTGGGAAAAGAGGGGGATCAATATGCGCGCCATGGTTTCCGCGGCCTTGCCCGCGACGCAGCCGAAGATGAGGATCCCCCCTTTCCCATAGAGGGTGGTGAAGGTGTCGATACAAGCGGCCACACTCTGGGGGGTGTGTGCTCCGTCAATAACCAGGACCGGAGCCTCCCGGATCCGCTCAAACCGGGCAGGCAGGGTAAAGTCCTGAAGCCCGGTACGGATGCTTTGCTCCCGCAGCACAGGAAAGGCGAGCTTGGCTGCAATAAGCGCAAGCCCCGCGTTCTTCGCCTGGATCTCCCCAGGTATGGGGATCGAGAGTTCGAGGGTGGAGGAGCGGGAAAGGGGTAGTCTATAATGGAGGGTAAAGGTGGTTCCCGTTCTTGAAAGAAGCAGGTTTTGAATATCCGCGACCTCGGGGAAATAGTACAGCGGTGCCTGTTTCGAGGCAGCGGCTTTTTGAAAGACCCCTAAGGCTTGGGGGCTTTGTTCCGAGAGGATGACCGGTCGTCCCTGCTTGATGATCCCCGCCTTTTCTCCGGCTATGGCTTCAATGGTATTCCCTAAGACATCCGTATGTTCCAGCTCAATAACGTTGATTACCGATACCAGGGGATTGACCATATTGGTCGCGTCAAGCCGCCCCCCCATGCCGGTCTCCACCACCATCACATCGCAATGGGCCTTCTGGGCACAGAGAAAGAAGTAGAGGGTTAAATATTCAAAGAACGTCGGTTCCTGATCGTCCTCTGGCACGGAACCAGCCCTGGATTTAGCCGCATGGTAGGCTTCCGCAATGGAAACAAGCTCCTCCCCGGCCTCCAGGTAAATTGACTCCTCAAAAAAATTATTCCCCTGGGTTATACGCTCCCGATCTTCGGTTACATGGGGCGAGGTATACCGGGCGGTTTTTAAGCCCTCCGCCTCAAGCATGGCGGTAATCATCCCCGTAACCGATCCCTTCCCCTTGGAACCGGCAATATGGATGACTGGGGCACATTGTTCAGGATGCCCTGCAATCCGTATCAGGGCTTCCATTTGGTCCAAATTGAAGGTTTTAGAGAGCTGTCCCCGTTCAAGATTTTCAAACTGGGAAAGCCATGTAAACACATCGGCAGATGAGGAAAAGGTATGATTCTTCATAGAAATTAAGTATACACTATTTTTTCCCCCTTGTAAAAGGTAAATGCCATTGACATATCCTTCCGTATTGATTACATATTTTTATATCCAAGGAGTGGGTATTACTATGAAAATATATGGGAAGATTGCTGGTTTTGTTTTAGTGATGGGCCTATGGTACGCCGGTCCGGTTTTTGCCGCTGAGTCCCTGCGTGGATTGCAGGATGCGGTGGGTAATTTTTCGGACCAGTTGGCCAAGTCCCTCCCCTTTAACGCATCCCTTGGGCTTAACTGGTCTGACGCCTATATCGGCAAACTCATCGGGGAATTGCCGCCCCATTTCGGGGTAGGGATTTCAGGGGGGCTTACCACCATGGATTTCGATGCCTTTGATGACCTGGTGGGGTATTTTGGCATTAACATGCCCTTTTCATTAAAACATATACTCATTCCGGCATACGCGGTAGAGGCCCGTGTTGGCGGCTTCTTTCTGCCCTTTGATGTGGGGCTAAAATTCGGCTGGCTGCCGCAAGTCGGGTTCGGCAGTGATTTTACGATCAACTATACCCTGCTGGGCGCCGATTTTCGCTATGCAGTACTGGATAGGAAGTTCCTTCCGAAAGTTTCGGTCGGCGTAGGGGTGAATTATTTGGGAGGAGGTTTTGGTACGACTATCAATGGGATGATACGCGATTTTACCTTTGATTCCCATACCCTGAGTCTCACCGATCCCGAACTTGGCCTCTCATGGCAATCCACGTCCCTGGATTTTACCGCCCAAGTATCAAAGTCTATCTTTATTATTACCCCCTACTTAGGCTTGGGCCTGAGCCATGCCTGGTCTCATGCCGGATATACCGTAAACTCAGCCCTAAGCTATAATGATCAACCTGTTACAGGGGATGTTTTAGCTGCCCTCAACCGCGATCTAAAAAATGCAGGAATTACAGGTATTGATGATTTAGACCAGAATGGATTTTCCTCAATGGGTGTTGTTACCGCATGGGGGCTACGGGTCTTCGGTGGTATTTCCTTTAATCTCGCCGTTCTCAGGCTGGATATTACCGGTATGTTCAACTTCTTTGATGCCAATTTCGGCGGTACCTTAGGCATGAGATTCCAGTTATAGATCGTTAGAAGCAGTGCATCCCGTGGTGCTCCCGTCATAGTGTCTGACACCATAACCCAGGTGGTGAAAATGGTGGGACCACCGTGAAAAGCGGCTCACCATCCAGCAGCTCATCAATCAGCCCAATAATCCCCCTAATCCGGTGGAACAGCCCGCCGAAATTCCAGTCTTTAGATTCCTTCACCAGTTTCGCCTTCACCGGGTTCTTGTCGATGTACTCTGATACCCGCTCAAAGTCCTGTTCATCCTTGATAATTCGCGAAAAAAAACGCTCTCCCCATAAATGTCCCTTCGTATTATGTGCTTTGTTCCACTTTTTAGCAAAGTTGCACTTGATCCATTGCATAATTTTGGACAAAGAAACCTCTTCACCGGGTTTTATGAGGAAATGGATATGATTATCCATTACTGTGAAGTTCCAGAGTTTGAATGAAAATTTCTTTTTGGCTATTTCGACTAAGTCAAGGAAGGCTCTCTTGACTTCCACATCTTTCAAGGCCATCGCATCATGGTCAATCTTGGATGATACATGGTAAGTGGCTCCGTTCTGTAATACCCTGAGTTTACGCATACCCTATATAGGGTACGAGCGTGCATTTTGATTTGATTATCGATGACAAAGTGTCAGACACCATAGACAAAAGTGTCTGACACCAATTTACAGGACGGGGTTTCGCCGATCCGATAGACGGAACGCAGGACCCCGCCAAAGTCGTACCATGCGCCGCATTTCACACGGTACACGCCGGAAACCGCCCCCAATGGTCTGTGCGCCACTCGAATAGCTTCCATACCAGTCCCAGCACCACTCCCAGACGTTCCTGTGCATGTCGTATAAACCCCACACATTCGCCTGCTTCGTTCAAACCGGCTATGTCCCACTATTACTATCATACCACCCAACCGTATCAACCGAACTCCCGCTGGAATATAGCGTTGTAGTTCTGGCGCGACAGGTATAATCCCACTCCGCTTCAGTCAGCAATCTATAACCACTTGCGTTCCGGTTCCATGTAACATTAGTGCCAGACACCGTATACGCCGACGTCCACCGGCAGGTTATTCCCCTTGAAGTAGCTCGGATTACTCCCCATCATCTCCACCTATTCCTTCTGGGTTACTTCGTACTTCTCCATATAAAACGGTTTGCTTATCGTTACTTGATGTTGCGGTCCTTCCCTATCCAATCACTCCGGCTCAGATGCTGCCCCTTCGGTAAACACGCTGTACCGCTCCGAATACCCGTCAATAAAACTGCCGTCTTCTATATCAGGAATGTCCGGCGCAAACTTGTTCAGCGTAGCCGCTCGACAGAACCGGCCAGCTGCGCGTTCCTCCCCACACCGAGCTTCTTTCTCCGGCTCTCATCCGTCTCCCCGGTCCGCTCCCACTGATGTTCCTCCAGCACGGTTTGCAGACTGTTCGTCCCGGCCATCTCCACCGGTAAAGGGCAGCGGCGCAAGACGCTTGTTTATACACGCCTGCCGTGCTCAGGACCATGCGCCGCAAAGCGCGGCATTAACCGTAATTTCATACTCTTTAGGGCACGTCTAAAAACTCCCATTTGGAATCAATATCTCCCCTTTTTTGTGATTAAGAACCAGTGATTTGCCTTGCGCGTCCTCAAATACACCGCCAAACAATCTTTTATTGCGCCATTGAAGCCCCTGTTCGACCTCTTGCGGCGCACAGACTATGCGGTCACCCCGACAAGATACGCATAACGTTTCATGTTGTAAGCTAAATCTTTCAAGGCTATTACGCACTTCGCCCTCACCAGTCCTATGCAACGGCGGCATACATGCCGCGGCATACATGCCGACGTCAGACCTCCCAGGGACTTGGTCATATCGCCAAACACATGCCTGACACGAGAGCGTATTTTTGACTTCTCTCGATTATTCTTTTTCTGCTCCTCATCCAATGGATGATTGCGATAGCCCTTCTCGTTTATATGTAAACCTAGAGCGGGATTATTTTCTAATA
>JAITNU010000139.1 GCA_031290325.1 Treponema sp. | reverse complement strand
GAAAGCGAGTATTGGACGGTTTATAGAACAGTATAACATTACTGCGCATCCGTTCACCTGGACTTACAAAGGGGAACCGGCTTCGGAATAATTTTGGGGTGCGTATTTAAAAAGGGCTGTACTACGATAAAGGCTCCAAGCAAAAACCATAACAATACAGTTCCACCACTTTCCTTAAATGACAAATTGTATTTTTTGGCATTATCCTGCAATCTGTCGCCAAGCATATAAAGCCATACCAGATCATAAATGCCAAAAGTAATAATGCCCAATAACAGGTATTTGAGCAAACCTCCTGTTTTTTTCCCGTCGCCATCACAAATTAAATTACCAATATCTCGCACGGAGTCCACAGAGCCACAGAGGTTTTTTCCTATTTCCTCTGTGCCCCCGTGTCCTTTGTGCGAGCTTCTTTGCTCACTACTCACTACTCATGCAACGTTTCATCGGTGATAGTGTCGCTTTCGATAATATCGCCACCTTGTTCGGCGGCGGCTTGCTCTGCGGCCTTTTGGTTGCCGGCATTTCTCCCTTGCATCTTCCCCAGCATGTTCTGCGCCATGGGATTGTTGGTTTTTTGGGAAAGGGCTTCCATCAACCCAATGGCCGCCTCGGTGCCCTCCGTCGCTTCCGTCAGAAGGGCTTGGTTGTAGCCTGCCGCGAAGTTGTTGTACTGGGCGTATATTTTGCCGTAGGTCGCGACAGCGCCCTTGTAGTCTTTCGCCTTGACCAGCTTCTGCGCCTCGCTCATCTGCTTTTTGACTTCTTTGTCCTCTGATTCCTCTTTGGCCAAGGCGAGGGACATAGTCCGCTGCATGGGAACCATTTCGTTGGCAAATTCGTTCAGCAGTCCGTTGATTATCCCTGCCTGAAGATCGGAAGCTGCGGCCAGCTGGGACCGGTCTGCGTTAGAAGACGTTGCCGTTGCCGTTTTTGTCCCCTGTCCTATGAGAGAAATGTCCTGTGCACGCTCGACTTGGTAGGCAATATTCACCGTGACACTACGATCATAGACGTACTGGTTCGAACCCTGCGTCACGGGGCGAGAATTATTCTGTACCGAAAGGTCTTTCTTCACGATGACAACGGCGTCCACCGTACCGGGATAATCACCAACAGGGAATACGCCATCAATGACATTTACGGAACTTCCCGCGCCCAAAAGCCGCAAAATTTCGGCTGTGTCTTCCATGTCGGGCAGATTTCTCCCTGAACCTTCCCCCAAAACAGTTACTGCCTGGCCTTTATCGATAGACTTAAACTTCTCCATTTCGGAAGGCAATAAATAAATGTCCACCGAATCGCTACCTGCGGCTAAACGCATATAATAGCGCCCCCTGGAACTTTGCCCAAGTTCTTTAACATCGCCAGTGATTTTAAGCGTCTTCTTATAAGAGGAATCCGCCCTGGCCACATTTTCTGAATACGCTTTTGCCAGGTCGTCAGCGCTTACTTCTGTTGCCGATGCCTGATATTTGGCCCGTTCGCTCCATTGGTACCACGCCTCTAGTTCCGTCGCCGGCGCCATGGTATATTTGCCGGTCTCGTTGAGCTTTTGGGAAATAAAGCTCTCAACCTGGGCATCGTTCGAGTCAATCGCTATCCGATTGATGCCGCTCATATCCATCCGGGCCGGTGCGGTATAGCTTACCGGAACAACGGTTACGCTCGCGCAGGCCATCAGCCCCAGTACCACAAACACAACTAAAGCCGCCATTGTTGTACAATGCAGCTTGCCATTTTTGTTCATCATAGTTTTCTCCTCTTGATGATAAAACACTTAAAGATAACGCCTTCCTACGGGCGAATATCGCACAATTCAAAATATAAAACGAAGCTCTTGTTCGTTTTATTCCGACATCTGCTTAACCCTTTTTCTCTCCCCCTGTATAACGCTACGTCATGTTTCTACCTCCTTCCCTTACTTCTTTCGTTTTAACTAAATAGGCCACATTAATGGCCGAATACAGCAACAGTACAATACTGATGACGGTAATAGCCGGAAATGCCACCCTGCGGCATGCCATAGACATCATGTTGCACCCGCCGATAAGCACATGGGGAACACAAAGGGCAATGACGCTTGAAAAAAATATCCCAATATACAGACCAAAATGTGTATGAGGCTCACTAAAAAGCATAAGCCCAAAGCCCAGCGCGGCGATCATAATTCCGATTCCTATCTCCGCCTGAGCCGACCAATGGCAATGCGGGAAACCATTTTCATCCGCATTGCAGACTTTGAACAAAAAACGGGGACCAAAAGCGACAAGCAATCCCAGTATACTCACTACAACGCCGCCGAAGATTCTGTTTTTCAAAATATTGTTTACATGATTTTTTTTAAGCACAAACTATTTCCTCTTTTTTCCTCGTTTGATTTGTAAAGAAAACGGCAGACTCAAAAACTGAAAATTTGAGCCTACCGCTTTTAATTATTAATTAGCAGTTACAATTAGAAGAAGATGTCTTTGATGCCTGATAGTCTTTATAGACCCCACAGTCAGTATCGTCACAGAATGATGTTGTTGATGCGGCAGTGAGACTGATACTGTAATTGCAGTCACCGTCATTTGAGCACTTGGACCCACAACTGGCCAGAAACAACCCGAATGTCAGCGCCAATGCAAACACCCCCCCCAAAACCAAAACTCTCTTTTTCATAAACTTTCCTTTTGCGCTTTACGTCTTCGCCCGACTAATTTATTCCCGTATCCAACGGATACGTTCTTTTATCGCCGCCAACGGCGGCGTAAAATACGGTTTTTCCGCGATCCAAGCCGCAGTATAAAAAGCCAGTTTAACCCTGTACGAGGCCGTCTGGCGTTTTTCTCTATGATCCCCCCTAAGTACCTTTACCTCAAAGCGTTCATTTCGCGCTTAGGTCCACCCACAATGACGGTTCCGACTGTACCCCGCTGCTCCGGCGGACCGTCGGCCTGCTGCTCGATCTCCAGGGCCATTCCCTGGGCCATAGCGGTAAATCCTGCTTTGAACGAATCCGGCAATTGGCGGTAAAATGCCCAAAGCCGGGCGGTCCATGCCGCTTCTGTCAATTCTGACCATTTTTGTCTCATTCACCTAACCTTTAATTACTTAACAGTTCATAGATATTACAATGATTTATTAAGTTCGTCAAGCATTATTTGATATTATGCTTGTTATATCACTGGAATTTTGCTAATCTATACACTATGAAATCTGTGGAGATACCGGCCATAAATACAAGAATCAGAGCGATCCGCAATGCCCTGGGCTTATCACAGACCAAATTCTCCTTAGTTACCGCTCTGTCAAGCGGGTATATCGCCAGAGTTGAGACCGGTCACATACCCGTTAATGAACGGCTCATCAAACTGATATGTTCATCTTTCAATGTCAATGAATCTTACTTGCGGTATGGTGAAGGCGATATATTTCTGGAAGAAGTACCGGACGATAAATTCAGGAACCTGACGAGTATGGTAAAAAGTATGCCCCCCAAGTATCAGGATTTTCTCTTTGCGATGCTTGATATGCTCTTAAAACTAAAGGATACATGAACCTGCATGTTTTTGTACCATTTGGCTTTAAACCCTGACTCGGGTCCGGGGGCATCCTGCCGAACCGGTACCTCCGTGCTGATGAAGGTGTCAAATTTCTGACGATAGAGCATTTTTTTATTCTCCTTGTCAATAAGATAAAAACCAAGTAAGCTAGGTTTACTATGACGATTGAACAAACTATTGAGATTCCGGCTAATGGCTGGATTCATCATCCCCCTGAATTGGCGGGTTCGAGCGGGAAAGTTGTTATACTGCAGAATGAACCACGGATACACACAGATTAACACGGATAAAGAAAATATCAGTGTCCATCAGTGTCCATCAGTGGTTCAAATTTCTTCCATACTTCACCGACGCGGTTGATGCTCTTTTCGACCGCGCCGCTACGAGGAAAATTACCATCTGCATAAGCATAGTCAATTTGAAAGGCATACTCATCATTGCGCGTTTGGCAAAACGGCCATTGACGACGGCTCAGGTTGGGGCGTATTTAGACGCCATAATTATCCGGGGTTTGCATTTTTTCCAGCATCGCAGGATCATCAATATCAAAGAGGGGCAGGGGGCTTGAAAGTTCCAGCGTCGTAACCGCACTCCGGTGACGGCCCTTGATATCACGGGGATGCTCTCCCGGGGCTAGGGAAAGGAGTTCCTCCCGGAACACAGCGGAGAAGATGGCCGGTGTGCTGGGGACGCCCTGATAGGCGGGCTGAACAATGCGGCCCCTGCTCCGTAGGGCCAGAAGCTGACGAATCGTATCCCCATCAAGGAAGGGCTGATCGCAGGGGAAAAACATGTAGTGGGCCGCGTCCGAAGCGGTCACGCCCAGGCGTATACTTTCGCGTTGTCCCTGTTCGGCCTGGTCATTCTGAATAACCCTGACCGGAAGGTTCCACGCGAGGCTGATCACCGCTGCTTCTGCGGCCACGAAGAAAACACGGTTAAAACAGGGGAGGCTGCTTACCACCTCAAGGGTATACCGGGCAAGGGGTTTCCCCCGAAAGGGGACAAGGAGTTTGTTCTCCTTGCCAAAACGCTGTGAAAAGCCAGAGGCCATGAGAATCGCATCTACGCTATCTGGCAGGGATTTAGACACGTCACCGTAAGAGTTCCCGGGGCTTGGACCCTTGGGCAGGACCGACAATTCCGCGGTATTCCATTTGTTCCACCAGCCGGGCCGCCCGGTTGTACCCGATTTTGAGCCGCCGTTGAATGTAGCTGGCACTGGCCCGGCCCTGCTCAAGGACGATTTCCAGGGCCTTCTCATAGAGGGGGTCTGTATCTTCGGAAAAAGCAATACCTGCTTCCTCCCCATTATAGAAGATCCCCTCGTCAATATAGTCCGGGACGCCCAGGGTTTTGACGTGGCTCACCACCCGTTCAACCTCTTCCTCGGAAACAAAGGCCCCTTGTATCCTGACGGGAAAGGGGTCCACGGTCCCGGCGTAGAGCATATCCCCCTTGCCCAGGAGTTTTTCCGCCCCCATGGCATCAATGATGATGCGGCTGTCTATTTTACTGGCCACCATAAAGGCGATGCGGCTGGGGATATTGGACTTGATAAGCCCGGTGATGACGTCGATGGAAGGCCGCTGGGTTGCCAGCACCAGGTGACTGCCCCCGGCCCGGCTCATGGCCGCAAGGCGGGTTACGGCAGATTCGAGTTCCTTCCCCGATGCGGCCATAAGGTCCGCGAATTCGTCGATCACTATCACGATATAGGGCATGGGTGCGATGGTAAGGTTCCGTTCTTTGATCCGCCTGTTGTAGCTCCGCAGGTCCCGGACCCCCAGGGCATCGAGGCTTGCGTAGCGGCGTTCCATCTCATACAGACAGTACTGGAGGATCTGGAAGGCCCGCTTGGGTTCGGTGATCACCGGGGTCAAAAGGTGGGGGATATCGTTGTAGAGCTTCAATTCCACGATCTTAGGATCGATGAGAATAAGCCGACATTCCGTGGGGGTGCGCTGATACAGGATGGAGAGGATCATAGCGTTGACGCAGACCGATTTCCCTGAGCCGGTGGCGCCGGCGATGAGGAGGTGGGGCATCTGTACCAGGTCCACGGTCCGGGCTTCGCCGGTAATATCCTTTCCCAGGATCACGGGGATTTCCATCTGATTGTCCTCCCCCAGGAGTTCCCCTTCGATGAGTTCCCGGAAGGAAACGAGGTTCCGCTTGGCATTGGGAACTTCGATACCCACCGCGTGTTTTCCCGGAATAGGGGCCACAATCCGCAGGGAAGCGGCGGCGAGGCGGAGGGCGATATTGTCCTGGAGGCTGACGATTTTGGAGAGTTTTACCCCTGGGGCAGGGAGGATTTCAAACATGGTGATGACCGGCCCTTTCTTGATACCGGTAACCTCAGCCTGGATGTTAAATTCTTTGAGGGTTTCTTCCAGTACCAGGGCCGCGTCTTTGGTGGCTTGATCGATGATCCAGTATTCCCCTTCGGGGTACTGGTTGAGTATCCCCGCTATTGGTACCTCGTAGAGTATCTCCTCTCCTGGTACTTCATAGGGAAGCTCCACCTCCTCATCGTTGTATTCATCAATAATAATTTCGTGAATATTTTCGTCATACTCCTGTTCCCCATTACACATTGATTCAAGCTGGCTAAAAGCCGCCGCACTGGCCAGGGGCTTTGGTTCAGGGAGCTGGAGATCGGTGAGCATACCAGAAGGGGGGATTTTATATTCTTCGTTTGCTCCCTCTAAAGCAGCTGCTTTGGCATAAGACATCAGCCGCGGGCCTGGCAGGAGGATTACCAGGGATTTCTTAGAACGCCGCCCGCGGGAAGGGGATACATCGTACTGGTGCGCTGGGGGATCCCCTTGAGGCGGTTCCTCGACAGATGCCGGAAGCTCCTCTTCGTATTCCTCTGGTTCCCCGGGAAACAAGAGATTGACAAAAGCAATGATAATGAGGACTTCCAGGAGGGTCAAAAGGATGACAATGAAACTCAGGCCCCCTTTTCCCGCAAGGTCCAGAAAGACAAACTGCTCTGCCCAGAACTCAAAATCCCGGATAAAGGTAAACCCCAGAGCCAGGGTAAAAAAGGGAACCGCCGCACAACTGAGTATAAAAACACGGCTTGGCCGGTATATGGGATCTGCCAGTAAAAACGCGGCATACAAGAGATAGATCGGAACGATAAAGGCCAAGAGTCCATAAGAATCTACAAAGAAGCCCCCTAAGCCGGGCAAAATACCTGCCGTTGCAAAAAGAGCGCCGCCTATGGAAATTCCCAATATAATAGAAAAACTCCCCAATACCAATGCTCCCACAATTGCAGCAATACGGAATTGGGATATTGGCCGGGTTAACAATGAACGCAAGAACACCGATAGTAGATCCTCCACATAAGCCTATTTCAATATATCGGCAACAACTTCTTCCATACTCAGATTATAATACAGAAATCCATAAGCCGCTGCTGCTGCGAGGACCCGTTTCCCGTATTCCCGGGTTTCGGTATATTCAATGGTTTCCAGGAACAGATCCTCCGGGAACTTCGATTCCGCGTTGCGCCAGCGCCGGATCCGGTTCATACCGCCGTTATAGGAGAGTAAGGCCAGGAGAGGGCTTTTCAGGCGATCAATGAGATATCCGAGGTAGGATGCGCCGATATGCACGTTGATCTCAGGATCACGGAGCGGAATCGCGCCCCCCTCAATATAGTTCGGTCCTCCCTGCTTGAGGATACGGCCTGCCTCCTCAAAGGCGGTTTGGGGCATGAGCTGGGTAAGCCCTATGGCGCCGGCGTGGGAGACAATATCCGCGGTAAAGGCGCTTTCCGTACGGATAAGGCCGTAGAGTATCTCCACCGGTACATCTGCGTCCTTGGCCTGCTGCTCAATTAAGTCCTGAAAGGGCCGGGGGTAATAGCGTTCCATGTCAAAACGGGTTACTTCATAATCCTCCCGGCCTGTGCAGTAGGTAATGAGGCGGATCAACGCTATCCATTGCCCATCGGTGGCAAGGGCTGCTGCCATGGTCCGCAGTTCCGGCAGGGAAAGGGTATCCCGCAGCTCCTCAAGATACGGGGTGATATATGAGGCAGCTCCGAATTCAAAGAAACCGAGGAGCAGTTCCATTTCCTCGTGATGCACAAATTCCCGGGGAGCCACATTCTTTGCTTTCTTTTTCCAGTTCCAGGCTGGCTTTTCCGGTTCCTCTGGTTCCATTGGTATGGGCACTATGGTTTCCCCTAGATAGGAGGCGCTCAGGGCACGATAGTAGAAGGATGCCTGTCCTTCCTCAAAGGCTATCCTGAAAAAGGTCTGGGCCACTGTGGTTTTGAGGGCTTCCATAGTACCGGCCAGAATGGGGATATTCACATAGGATGCGGCCTCCTCGGGGGGGATATAGCCGAGGGAGACTGCCCTGCCCAGGATATAGGCGTATTTTGCGATATTGACCCCATCGGAACGGGATTTAATCAGGGAAAATACCGTCAGCATGGACTTCCATTGCCGTTTTGCCGTGAGATACCGGCACAGACCGTCTAAAATATCACTAAAGTAGGAGTCCACATTCCACCGGGGCAGGTAGGTATACACCAGGGCCGGGAGGTCCTCAGGTTTATCCCCCAGGCTTATCTGTAAGATATACCAAATACAGGCGTCTTCCTGCTGGGCATCAGGGGCAAAGAGGAGGGCCTGGGTAAAATAGGCTGTCCCCTGGGCAGGATGCCCCCTCTGGCGTTCCATTCTTCCTGCAAAATAATAGAGCCTGAAACGGATATTCCGAATATCAATCCCCTCGCCGCTGTGTTCCAGCTCCCCAGGCAACGCCCATTCCAGAAACAGTTTCACCCCCTCTGCCAAGGCTCCGGTACCGAGAAAAGCGCGACCCAGCTCGGTCAGTAATGCAGGGTATTGAAAAAAGAGAGAGCGGTTCTGGTTCAATACCAGGCGGAACTGCTTCATCCCTTCTCCAAAAGAAGACCGGGATAGGGCGAGCCGTCCGGCAATGGCGGCCTGTTCAGCTTCGGTAAAAAAATCAGGATCCGCCCAGGTCTGTATTTCGGTCAACGCCCACCGGTATGCCTGGTCAGGCACACCGGATAAAAAAAAACCAAGAACATTCCGGGAAAGCGTTTCAGGGCTGATTTTTCCACCTGCGGCTTCCGGTGTTTGTCGCAGCAACGCCAGCAGGGAAACGGCCTGGTCCCAGGAAGAACTAACCCCATAGCGCTCAAAACACTCTGCAGCCTCCTCAAAATCGGCCAGCCTATACAAGGCCGCACCTCGGAGGCTTACAAAAGAAGGCGTATCACCGGTAAAACCGGTTTCGATCCGGTCCAATACCTGGCGGGCAATAGTCCTCTTTTCTAACACGGGAATTATCAGCTTTTTGGCCGCCGCTTCCCGCACCCTGCCCGAAGCGCTTTCCAGGGCGGTTTCAAACAAAGCCACCGCGAGATCCTCCGGAGGGACCCGCTTCGCATCATCCCCGGATTTGTCCGGAGCCGCCGATTGGACCAGGAGGCCTGCATAAAAAGGCGCCGAAGGGTGAATTCGGCTTATCTCCGGTATTTCTGAACGGTCCATGTTCAGAATAAAGGAAATATCCCCGGCTTTAAGCTGTTCCGCCGCCTCATTCCGGCTCTGATTGACGACCGTTTCAGCCGTGCAGCCTCCGAAATTGCAGAGGAGGAGGAAAAGAAAGGGCACGGTGGGCAATCCTGAGAAGCCCTTAGTTCCGTGGTGGAATACGAATGATAGTTCCTGGAATAATACGATTCGGATTACGAATCTTATTAAACCGGGCAATATAATTATAAAGCCGAGGGTTACGATAAAAAGCCTCCGATATGTCCCAAAGGGTGTCTCCCCACCGTATTTTATACATAACCCCTTTCCGGGGGATAGTAGCCGGTACTTTGTATGTGGCTACCGGCGGTGGGGGCCTTGATACTTCACGCCGCGGGAGGGATACTGCCTGAACCGGCACAACCGGGGGAAGCACGGCAGGTTCCAGGACACTTGGGTTCAGGATTGCCGGGATAGTCTGAAGTACCGGTTCGGGCAGCAAAATCCGTTCGGGAACATCCTGAACCGGTGGGACCAGGGGGGGAACTTCAGATACCACCGATTCATTGAGGGGTGGAATCGCCGGAAATGGTGGAGGGGCCACTATAACCGGCCGGGGCAGGAGGCCATTTGCAGGAATTTTGTGGGGGAAGTGAAAAAACAAAAAGGCTAAACTGCCGGCCACCAGAATACCAATACCGATAAGCGCAATGACCAGCCAGACCTTTTTCGAGGATGTTTCATATTCGTATAACCCCATGGGAGGCTGCTGTTCCAATTCAAAGTCGGGAATTGCAGGCTCCTCCTGCTCTTGATCCAGGGACTTAAGGGATACCCTCAGAGAATGGGGTTGCCCCTCTGGGAAGGCGTCTAAATCCAGCGCATCTGCCTGAAGGTCCCCATTTTTATTGGCAAAAATCACCAGTTCTATTGAGGGGCTTCCCTGGGGTTTGGGTTTGATATTTTCAACCACCAGACTGCCGATATACCGGGCATCGGTCATGGTCAGATGATTACTTTTATACATATCGATCAAGACGCTGCTTTGCTTATTATGAACCGTGGTAAGAATAAGCCGCTTCTTTTCGGTAGAATTTTCCTCAATAACGGGATAGAATTCCCCATTGGCGATTTTAATGCCAATAGTTGACGCCATTGGTCCTGCTCCTTCTTATATAGCTTATATCGAAAGTGGTATTTTGACAATTACCGTGATGTATCTATAAAATAAGCATCATATCATTCCCTTGCAATATAGTTTGATTTTACCGATAATATTATTATGACTGCTCTTATTCCTATCCTAGTGGTGGTGTTTGTCCTGGTCCTGGGCGTCGGCGTATTTATGATGATGCTCCGCTTAGGTTATATAAAGATCGGTACGGGAAAAAAGAAGGTGAAGGACCGGGATGCCATACTGAAAGAGGCAAATCAACGGCTGACCAGAAAGCCCCGGGACGCGGAGGCCCTTGCCCAGGTAGGGGATATTTATTTTCAGGAAGAAGCCTGGGATAAGGCCTATAGAATCTACGAGATACTGGTCGCCTCATCGGAGATGGATGACCATATTGATAAATTTGAAGCTAAACTGCGTTATTCCATTGCGGCATTAAACCTGGGGCAACAGAGCCTGGCGTATAAAGGTCTTTCCGAAGCCCGGGAGCTTAATCCAGATAACTTTGCGGTGAACTACAATCTGGGTACCCTGGAATTTCAGAGAAAGAACTATGAAACGGCCCTCCAGCGCTTCAAGCAGGCCTATACCATGGACCCGGACCATGCGTTGATGCTCCGATATCTGGGACATAGCTATTTTAAACTGGGCAAACACCGGGAAGCGCTGATGTATATTCGTAAGGCCATTGATCTGGCCCCGGATGATAAGGAATCCCTCTACGTGCTGGGGCAATGTTACTATGAGAGCAGCCAGACCGATAAGGCGTTACGGATCTTTACCCATCTCCGGGCGGATCCGGTGATAGGCCCCAATGCGTCCCTGTTTTCAGGGACCCTCAATATAAGCCTTCATAATAATGAACAGGCGATAGAGGATTTTAAAATTGGTCTGAAACATAAAAATATCAAGAACGAGGTGCTGGTCGAGTTGAGATACCGGCTGGCGTCTATCTATCTGGAGCAGAATGAGCTTGGCGAGGCCCTTCCCCTGCTTCACCAAATCAAAGCCACCAATCCGGCATATAAAGATGTGCGTGACCTGATAGATAAGTACCAGGAACTCTACGACAACAAAAACCTTCACCTTTTTCTGATGGCTTCTTCCGCGGATTTTATCGCCCTCTGCCGTAAGATCGTGCTGACCTATTATCCTAAGGGGAAAACAAAAATAACCAACATCATCGCTACGCAGAACGATTGGGTGGATATAACCGCGGACTTGGATACCCCCCAGGAGTCGGATGTGATTATATTCCGGTTTATCAGAACCGAAGGCGCGGTCGGAGAACTCATCATCCGGGATTTTCATTCCCATTTGAAAGAAATGAAGGCCGGTAAGGGTATCTGTATGACGGTGGGCAATTTCACCGACGAAGCCAAACGGTTTACCGAAGCCCGGCTCATCGACTTAATAGAAAAGGACAGCTTCATAGTCATATTGAATACCCTGGACTCCAAAGCCATGCCCACATAAATTGCGGAGTGATCGAGGTTTAGAACACCGGCCTCAACGGTAACGGGATATCAGGGAACCAATTTCTTCCGCCTTTTTTCACACCCCTTCGATACCCCCAGAAACAGCAGGGCAATAAGGATAAAGAGCCGCTGTCGGGGCCGGGTTTCCAGGTGATAGCCACTTACCCCCGCTTCCGGGGTGAGGGAACGGATATATTCAGTGAGCACCGGTACTGCGTCCTCCCGGTTCCCGTCCACATACCAGCCACCGGTCCGTTCGGCGGCGCTTCTCAGGACCTCCCCCCGGCGGTAGCTTATGGGGGGAATTCCCCCGGTATCAAGCCCCCCTGGAGACAGGGGATCAAGTGGGACCGGGCCACCGGTTTCGCTGCCCATGCCCACGGTAACCAGGGTAATGCCCGCCTCCAACACCCGGTCAATCGCGGCGGAGAGGGAGCCTGAGAGGGATTCGCCGTCGGAAAAAAGGATGATCACCTGCCGGGCCGGAAGGGAGGTCTGGAAGGCCCTGGAAGCCGCATCGATCAGGGTTTCCAGATTGGTCCCCCTGCCGGTAACGGCAGACCCGGTCAGTCCTTCCAGGAAGGTAAACACCGCGCCGGTATCATAGGTTAAGGGCACGGCAAGTACCCCGATTCCCTTGCCAATAGCCGCCCCAAGACGGCCCCCGGTATGCTCTGCAAAGTCACGGGCAATCAGCAAGGCCCGGTCCAGCCGGGATATATCCCCCTCCCTGACTTCCATGCTCCGGGATACATCCAGGGCCAGGACCACATCCACTCCCCGGCGATATTCCGGCACGATCCGTCTTCCCCACCGAGGACCTGCCAGGGCGATGATGAGGGAGGCGAGGAATAGCCCAAAGGCGAGACAGGAACAAACGTACCGGAACCGGAGTTCCCGCCGGAGGGCATCCTGCTCCATGGATGCCCCAAAGACCCCTAAATCAAGGTGGTACCGGCGATAATGCAGGAATGCCAGGATGATCACGGGAATCAGGCCGGCCAAGCCTATTAAAACCAGGGGGTTATCGAAACGGAGCGCCTGATTCACAAGAAGGCCCCCAGTACAGTACGGCGGATGATCATGACCAGGGTCAGCAGGACCAGGGCGCTTATGATAAAGGGTACTGCTAAGGACCGGGTTCGGGTAAGGGTTCCTGAACGGCCGACGCTCATTTCCCCCTGGTCAATACGGGAGAAAGCCGCGGTAAAGGTATCTACCGAGGGTGCTCTGATATAGACACCTCCTGCCTTTTCGGCTATGGCCTTGAGGCTTGCCGGATCAAAGCGGGAATCGAAGGTACCGATCCGGCGCATCTTGGTTACCGGGTCCACATAGTTGATCGGCACCTCCCCGTCACTCCCCACCCCGATGACCCAGAGCGTGGCCCCCAGTTCCGGCAGCAGGGCAGCGGCGGTTTCGGGATGTATGGCCCCGGCGTTGTTTTCCCCATCGGTGATCAGCACCACCACCCGGCGGGGAGCAGTGGAATTTCTGAGGTGAAAGGCCGCAGTTGCCAATCCCATTCCCAGGGCGGTCCCATCCCCCAACTCGGCGATGCCGAGGCTTTCAAGCCGGGCAAAGAGACTGGACCGGTCCACCGTGGGGGGAACCAGGAGGGCCGCGTTGTTTCCCACCGCCACCAGTCCGATGGCGTCAGAAGGCCGGTTCACCGCAAAGTCATGTACCAGCTTCCGGGCCATATCAAAACGGCTGGCTCCTGCCATATCCTGCGCCGCCATGCTGGGGCTAATATCCACCACAAAAAGTATATCCATACCCCGGTTACGCCACACCGTTTCGGTGGATATGACCAGGGGACCTGCCGCTGCGATAAAGAGGAGGAAGCTGCCGGTGATTTCCAGGCCCTGGAGGAGGTGTATGATGATATCCAGATTATAGGGCGGCTTAAAGGGCGTCCCCCCCGGAGGGCCGAGGGGGACCACCAGGGTAAGGGCATCCTTAAAGAAGCGGGAAAGGGACCAGCCCAGGATGATCACAACAAGGCCTATCACAATCAGCACAGGATACTCAAAGGCCAGATTCATGCCGCTCCCTTAGGCGCAAGCGCCCTCTGGAGCGGAGCGCCCTTACCGCTTTGTTTTTCGACCTCCTCCAGGGCGCCGATAAAATGCTGTAGCCCATCCAGCATATCCAGGAGCGCTTCCCGTGATATGCTGGTGCCACTGAAACGCAGGGTATCGTAGCGGCGGAAGATCCCGGCAAGAAAGGTCCCCGTCACTATCCCCTGCGGGGCTTGGGTGTCACAGACCACCGGCAGTCCCACAAATTCTCCTGCTGCCAAAGCCCGGCAATTGATTCCGGTAAAAAGCGTCAAAAAGCCCCGGAATTCGGAGCATACCAGGGCAAGCAACTCCCCCGCATCATGTCCATCCGCAGCTCCCTCAACCATGCTCCGCAGGTGCCGGAGCCGCTTTTTCATGAACCGGATAAGCCGCCACCGCCTGAAACATTCACCGAGCTGTTGAAGGCTGCCACGGCCCCAGAGTCTGATGCCAAGCCCCAGGAGGGCCAACAGGACGAGACTCGCCACGGTTCCATAGATCAGGGTGATGGTACCCGGCACCACCAGTGGCGGGACCGCCGGGGCAAGCACCAGAGAATCTCCGCTCAGGATCGAGGTGATGTGCACCTGAATACCCGAAACCGGGAAGCCCCGCAACGCCAGGGAGGGGATAGTCGGCAGCTCCAAAACCCCTGGTCTGTATGCAATAAAATCAATGAGCAGCCTGGTCTGGTCTCCCCGGTGTTCCACTGCAATCCGGTTGATGATGAGGTCCTCTGAGGGGCGAAACGCCCCCTCCATTACAAAGGCTTCGACATTGGAAAAGGCCGGACCCAAGGGCACCACCAGCCGGGCACGGTCCCCCACATAGACGGTTTGGGGAATGAGATAAGGGGCTTCCTGTTCCGATACCTGGGCTTCGGCCCGGCTCATCAGAAGCACCAAGAGGAGTACCCACCATCGAAAAGGGCTATCCGCTGGAATCACAGCTCCCCTCATCCTAGCGGCTCCCCCGTCTTTCACCCCATCCGCCGAAGAACCGGATGAGGGACGCAGGTGCATCGTCGGTAGTGGACAGCTCCAGGCAGGCAACCCCTGCACGGCGGCACAGGCTCTTCCACACGGCAAGCCGGTCCTCATGCCAAGCGGACCAGGCCGCACGGAACGAGGCGAACCCCGCGGGTACATGGTACCGGCGTCCTGTTTCCGGATCTTCCATGGTGATGAGACCCAGGCCGGATAGGTGCTCATCCAGGGGGTCGCTTATCCTGATGGCAAGGACATCATGCTTCCGGCGCAGGTCCCCCAGCTCCTGTTCCCAATGCACACAAAAAAAGTCGGAAATAATCACCACGAGGCTCCGCCGTTTCAGGAGCCTTCCCACACCGGTCAGGGCTGCCCCCAAATCGCTGCTTCTGCCGCCGACTGGGGCCGAGAGGGCGCCACTGATCATCGCCATAATGTGAGAACGGCCCTTGCGCGGAGGGAAGACCTGGGTAATGCCCTGGTTAAAAAACACCGTCCCCACCCGCTGACCCGCCTGTTCCGCAGAGAAAGCCATGAGCGCAGTAGTCAGCACCGCCTGATCATACCGGCTCAGGGGACCGCCCCCAGTATGCATGGAGGCGGAACAATCCAGCACCAGGGACACCATCATCTCCCGTTCTTCCCGGTAGAGTTTGACATACGGGGTACCGAAGCGGGCGCTCACATTCCAATCAATAGAACGGATATCATCCCCCAGCTCATAATGCCGGACCTCATCGGCTTCGATCCCCTGCCCTTTGAAGACCGAACGGAGATCCCCGGCCAGCAGTCCCTCGGCCAGGGATGGGGCAAGCAGGGGAAAGGTGGCAATCCTCTTCAAAAGTTCATAGCGATCCATAGTCTGGTATCAGGGAACCGGCACCAAGGCCAGAATGCGGGAGATGATCCCATCCGGGTCAAGGCCGTCTGCCTCAGCCTCATAGGAGAGGACGATACGGTGCCGTAAGACCGGCAGGGCAATGGCCTTAATGTCTTCAGGGGTGACAAAGGCCCGGCCTTCAAAAAGTGCCCGGATCCGGGAACAGCGGTAGAGGGCGATAGAGGCCCGCGGAGATGCGCCAAAAGCAAGATACCGGTACAGCCCCTCCCGTGCTGCCTTTTCCGCGGCATCATCGGACCGCTGCCCGCGGGGAGCTTCGCCCCGCTGCCGTGCGTATCGCCCGGAGGCGGGGCGTGAAGCCGCGACTACGGAAACAATATACCCTGCAATACGCTCATCAATATGGATGGAATCTGTGACAGATCGCAGGATTTCCAGGGCCGCAGCATCTAAAACCGGCTTCAGTGCCACCATTCCTTCTGAAGAAGTGTCCCCTGCAGCACAGGATACGCTGCTCTGGGTGGCGAAATCCATGATGCGGATTTCTTCCTCCTGACTGGGGTAGCGTACCAGCAGTTTAAGGAGAAACCGATCCAGTTCCGCCTCCGGCAGGGTATAGGTCCCTTCGTGTTCAATGGGATTCTGAGTCGCCAGGACAAAAAAAGGAGCTGGCAGCGGATAGGTGGTCTCTCCGATAGTAACCTGATGTTCCTCCATTGCCTCAAGCAAGGCGGACTGCACCTTGGCAGGGGCACGGTTGATCTCATCCGCCAGGATCACATTGGCAAATACCGGTCCCCGGCGTACCGAAAAGGTCCCCGAAGCCTGTTCCCACACCAGGGTCCCGGTGAGATCTGCAGGGAGCAGGTCCGGGGTAAACTGGATACGTTTAAAGGCCAGTCCCGTAATATCCGCAAGGCTCTTAACCGCCAGGGTTTTTGCCAGCCCCGGCACCCCTTCCAGGAGTATATGCCCTCCGGCAATCAGGGCCATTAAGAGGCCATCTATCATTTCATGCTGGCCGATGATGTGCCCAGCCAATTCCTTTCGGCAGGTATCCACAATTCCCCGGGCCGCGGCCAGGCCAGTATCTGTCGTATTTTGATCCATTACCTACTTCCCGGTAGATTGTACACCATCAATAGTCTTTGGGGAACTGGTGCTCATCAGAAATTTCTTCAAAAAATCAACCTAAAATGCCGATCCAGCGCAAGGGGAAACCTTGCCCGTCAGCCGGTAACGTATATATATTCTAACTATAGAAACGAGGAGGCATTATGTATGAATATATGACCAGCGGCACCTGTTCAAGCGCCATTCATTTTGACATAAGAGATGGTAAAATGTACGACATTTCCTTTGAAGGCGGTTGCAACGGCAATTTAAAGGCGATTGCGAAATTGGTAGAGGGAATGGAGACCGGAACCCTTATCGAAAAGCTCAAAGGGGTTCAATGCGGCATGAAGGCCACCTCCTGTGCTGATCAACTGGCACAGGCGGTGGAAGCCTATAACCAGCTTCAGCAACAGAAGGCCCAGTAAAGCGGCATAGGTAGCCCAGATACAGGGAATAATATGCCACTTTTCCCTTTAACAACGAAGAGATCATAATTAACTAAGCGGGGAAAAAGCCCCTTCCTATGCACTAACAGGTATGAAACAGGCCGTGAATGTCCCCCCTCAGTTCGTCCTGAATGCGGAGAAAACTTTCGTACCGGTCTTCGTGGATCTCCCCAGCAGCAACGGCTTCGAGGATCTTACACCCCGGTTCGATCCGGTGGGAACAGGAGAGCCCGTAAGCGCAGGTCCCTGCTAAGGGGGCAAATTCACGCAGATAGAGGATGAGATCATCCCCCTGAATACCGTCGGGCACTAAATGCCGCAATCCAGGGGTATCAATGATAAAGGTCCGGTTCCCGCACCCGGGAAGTTCCAGCGCCACAGACATGGTGGTCGTATGATTTCCCCGGTTGTACTTTTCATTGAGCAGCCCGACCTTACTATGGATGCCGGGAATCAGGGCATTGACGAGGCTTGACTTTCCCACTCCGGACTGGCCCAGGAGTACCGAAAACCGGTTTGCCATGAGGAACCGGAGGGTATCCAGCCCTGCTCCAGTACAAGCGGAAACCCTGAGCACCTGATAGCCGATTCTCTGGTAATCCCTGAGCCGCGCCTCTGTATCCGGATCAGTCTCAAAAAGGTCACTCTTATTACAGAGGACCACCACGGGAATACCGGCTATATCCGCCTGGAGGATGGCCCGGTCGAGGAAGCGGGGTCTGAAGGGTGGCGCTGAGGTGGTGGTAACACAGCAGACCAGGTCCACGTTGGCCGCGAGAATCTGGGGAGCCTGTCCTTTCCGGTTAAACCGGGTTAGTATCCGTGTACGCTCCTCAAGTCCCAGGATGAGACCCTTCCGGGAATGGAGGGGATCAACCTCGAAACGCACCTGATCTCCTGGGGCCAGGGGGTTATAATACCCATCAACTCCTTTAAGAACCTTACCCTTGATGCGACATTCAAACTCAACTCCGCCAGGCGCGGAAAGCGTATCCCCTCCATCGGATCTTACGGTAAAGATATTCCGGGAACCCCGGAGCACGAGACCTTTCATTGATGTATCCGGCCAGGTAACACCTCAGCGTCATGCTCAAGGTCCTCAAGGCGGCGGAGGGGCAGATCAAAGGCATCGGCCCAGCTTTGCCAGGACAGTTCAAGCGGTGATGCCCCGGTTACCACCAGCAGATGAGCTTCCCCGCAGCGCCGATTTGTCCGCAGTGTTTGTTCACCCCTATCCAGCAGGGCCTCGACCCGATGGGAGACCCCTGCTATGGAATCGTAGATACCGATATCCGGAGCCGCTGCCCATTGGAATTCCTTCAGCAAAAAAAGGAAATGGGTACACCCCAATACGACGGTATCCACACCGGCAGCGCGGAATCCCTCAATATATGGAACCACCACCCGGCGCCGTTCCACCTCATCTGCGAGGGCATAGCGGTGTTCCACAAACTCCACGAGGTCCGGCGCGGCAATACCGGTAACGGTGCAGTCCGGTCTGTACCGGGCGGCCAGGTTCATGGTATAGGGATCGTTGATGGTCCGCTCTGTGCCCAGTACGCCGGCCCGTTGCTGCCGGCTTTCGAGAACCGCAGGCTTTATCGCAGGGACCGTGCCCACCATGGGAAGGCCGGGGAACGCTTTCCGCAGGGCAGCAAGGGCGGATACCGTGGCGGTATTACAGGCCAATACCACCACCTTGGGGTTAAAAATCCGCACGAGCCTTTTCATCAGGGTGATTAATAAACCGGTAAGTTCTCCCTGTTCCCGTGGTCCATAAGGAAAAGAAGCCCGGTCCGCAACGTATACCAGGGTTTCCGCCGGATTATGCATATAAAAATGACGGCAATACGGGAGGCCGCCAATGCCGGAATCTAAAAAAAGTACAGGCTGATTATTCATACTTCACGCCCTTCTGCACGAGGTTCTATACGACTCAATCCACATACTCAATGGGAAACACCGCCCTATCCCGGGACAGCATCGTTTCCGGGAATATGGCCTGAGCCTCTTGTAAAAGCTGTTTCAGGTTATACTCGGTATACCGGGGACTGTAATGGATGAGGGCCAACTTCTTGACCCCCGCCGCGGCAGCGATCCGGGCGGCCTGCTCTGCGGTCATGTGCTTTTTTTCCCGGGCGCTTTCCTCAAGCTCCCGTTCAAACATACCCTCACACACCAAAAAGTCAGAACCTGCCACTTCTCCGGCTATGGCGGGAAAGGCCAGGGTATCGGTAACAAAGGAGAATTTCCTGCCTGACCGGGGTGGTCCCAGGACCTGATCGGGCCGCACCTCGGAACCATCGGCAGCCAGTACGGTTTCCCCAGCTTGCAGCTTGGCCCAGAGGGGACCCCGGACGACCCCCAGGGCCTGGACCTTTTCAGGGTGGAACTCACCGGGGCGCTGGTCCTCTTCAAAGGCATACCCAAAGCATGGCTTGGTATGGCGTAACGAAAAGGCACGGACATGGAAGCCCTCCCCCTGGTATACGATACCCGGCTCGGTTATTTCCTGTATGACGATTTCATAATTGATATACATATCCAGTACCCGGCGGCTCGTTTCGATATATTCGGCAATCCGGGGGGGGCCAATAATATAGAGAGGATCATCCCGGTCAACCTGGGAAGAAAGCATGAGTAGCCCCGGAATACCGGTAACATGATCCGCATGGGTATGGCTTATGAAAATGACGGATATTTTTTTCCATCTGAGGTTGAGCTTTCTGAGGGACACCTGGGTTCCCTCCCCCCCGTCAAACAGGAAAAGTTCCCCTTCACGTCTCAAAAGCACGGATGTGAGGTGCCGGTTCGGCAGGGGCATCATGCCACCGGACCCGAGTATAAAGGCTTCAAGGTTCATGGGGTAAAGTATAGTGAAGATTGGGGACTGTGTCCACGTTATGGCCCGTACGGTCGGCCTACTACTTTACGCCCCAAGGGGGTATTGGTCGAAACCAAGGACACTGTCCTCTACCGGGCCTTCATAATTGGGATTTCCTTGCCAATACCGGGCCGCCGGGATAAACACTCCATCCATATTCCTATTTTACCGCAAAAAAGGGGGAATCGCAACAGCCCCGCTGTTACTCGCATAGAAAAAATCGTACCCTAGTATCCAGTCAAGCACTAAACCGTGGACCATTGCATGGAGCGAATTTTTAACCGCAGAGCGTGCGGAGTTTTTGTTTCAAATCTTTGGTTTTCTCTGCGTTCCTCCGTGTCCTCTGCGGTTACATTCTTTTTTCTGTTACTCGTCCCATCATTCCCATTTTCATCACTGTTGGAAATCGGTGTTTCACGTGAAACAGTTCCAACCCATGAGGATTTCATGCCTCTGTATCATTGATCGACTTGCAGACATCCACCCATTCCTTGCTTTGGGAATATTCATTCAGTTCATCCAGGGTCAGTTCGATGGCGGAATTGCTGCTGCCGCAGGCGGGAAATACCGTATCAAAGCGTTTCATGGAAACGTCCAGAAACACATCAATCCCATCAGGAAGCCCAAAGGGACAGACCCCACCCACGGCATGACCGGTGAGACTCAGGGCCTCCTCGACGGAGAGCATCTTCGCCTTGAACCCGAAACAGTCCTTGTATTTCCGGTTATCCAGCTTCATATCCCCGGCAATTACCACCACCATGGCTCCATCGCCCTGTTTCAAGGAGATGCTCTTGGCAATCCGGGCGGGGATAACTCCCAGGGCGCGAGCCGCTTCGTTCACCGTTGCGGTGGACGCCGCCAGCTCAATGATATCTCTGTCCCGCTGCCAGCGTTTTAAATAACTCCGTACATCCTCAATCGACATCCTTACCGTCCCTTAGTGCGCTTCTATGCTGAAGATCAAAACAGCTTCAGCACCGTCCTGTGTACGGGTATGCAGTTCAAGTACGCCCCCGGATACAGTCCAGCGGTACACTCCCTCCAGGTAATCGTAATATTCCCGTTCTGTAAGCCCTTCAGGATTACCGATGCTGATCATAAGGGTCCCGGCAATGGGTTGAAAAGAAATAGCCTGCTCTTCCCCCAGGGTATAGGGAGCGCGGTACCGGTTGGGCGCTGCTTTGCCGCTGATCTGTTCCGCGTCAGCCTGTAGGGTGTAAGTATCACTCCCGTCCGCCGGTTCCAGGCGCTTAATCATAATACTGCCAGCATCGGTTTTTACCTCGACCAGCATCCATACCTTGCCCTGAACTTCGTCAAAGCTGACCACCTGCTGCCGGGCAGAGGCGCCGCCTGCACAGGCAAGTGCCGCAAGCACGACGATTACCCCCAGGGTGAAGTTTTTTAAAAAATTACGCATATCAACATCCTTTACTATTCAGAAAAAATTCCTATCCGCCGGAATTTGGCATACCGCCGTTCCGGCAGGACGTCACTATTTACCCCGGAAAAACGGGCCACTGCATCGCTGAGGTACGCGGCAATGTTTTGTGCGGTGAGGACCGGATCCGTGTGGGCGCCTTCAGGGGGTTCGGGGATGATTTTGTCACATATTCCGAAACCAAAGAGATCCTCTGCTGTTATTTTCATCAGCTCTGCCGCTTCTTTTTCACGGTTCCGGTCTTTCCACAAAATAGACGCAAAGCCCCGGGGGGATATGACCGAATACAGGGCGTTTTCAAGCATCCCCAGTTCGTCGCACACTCCCAGGGCCAGGGCGCCGCCGCTTCCCCCGTCACCGAGGACCACCGAGAGCACCGGGGTTTTCAAGGTCATGAATTCCATGAGGTTCCGGGCTATGGCCTCACCCTGACCCCGCTCTTCGGCTCCCACACCGCAGAACGCGCCGGGGGTATCGATAAAACAAAGCACCGGACGATGAAACTTTTCCGCTTGCTTGGCAAGGCGCAGGGCTTTGCGGTAGCCCTCTGGATGGGGCATGGAGAAGTTGGTCCGTTTGAGTTCTTCAATATCCCGGCCCTTAACCTGGGCAATGATGGTTACCGGTGTACCATGCAAGAAAGCGATTCCTCCTGATATAGCAGGATCATCGCCATAATACCGGTCTCCGTGGAGTTCGGTAAAATCTTTAAAAATAAGGGGGATATAATCGTTCACCGAAGGCCGGCGAATACTATGGAGCAATTCAAGGCGCTGAATAACCGTTAATCGTGGCATTAGACCGCCTCCGGGAGGATTTTGTGCATCCGCAGAAGCCGGGACAGCACGTTCCGCATCTCGTTCCGCGAGACGATCATATCGGCGAAGCCGTGATCGTGAATAAATTCGGCGGACTGAAAGTTTTCCGGCAGCGCCTGTCCGATAGTATCCTGAATCACCCGTTTTCCCGCGAACCCGATCAAAGCCCCTGGTTCCGCGATGATGATATCCCCCAGGGACGCGAAGGAAGCGGTAACCCCGCCGGTGGTGGGGTCTGTGAATACCGTTATGTAAAGCTGGCCACTTCTGCTGTGTTGAGCCACTACGCCGGAGGTTTTGGCCATCTGCATGAGGGAAAAAATGCCTTCCTGCATCCGGGCGCCACCGGAAGCGGTAAACAGAATCACCGTCCGCCGCTGTTCTGTCGCGTATTCAAAGGCCCTGGTGATTTTTTCGCCTACCACACTGCCCATACTCGCCATCATGAAACGGCTATCCATGATCCCAATGACCGCCCGGTATCCCAGGATAGTACATTCCCCGGTTACCACCGCTTCCTGAGTACCGCAGTCCTTTTGCAGTTGAAGAATTTTTGTCTCATATTCGGGGAAACCGATAGGATTTTTCGATCTCATGGTGGAATCAAACTCAGTGAAGCTCCCCGCATCAACAGTGAGGGCAAGGCGCTCCTGCCAGCTCAGGCGGGCATGGTAATGACAAGTGCCACAGACCTTATAGCTTTTTTCAAACTCCTGCATCGGCATAGATGCCTGACAATGGGGGCAAATCCAAGAATTTTCAATCATAGGAGAAGTATACTCATATTTCCGCTTCGGTCAATCAGCGCTGCCGGTCTACCTTGCACCCCGTTGAAAATACCGGTATTGTACCATAATGAGTATAGTTGAAGCCCTTATCCTGGGGGCAATCCAGGGTATCACCGAGTTCCTGCCGGTAAGCAGTTCTGGCCATCTGGTTCTCTTTCAGAAAATTTTTGGCATCTCCGAGCCTGCCCTGTTATTCGACACGATGGTCCACGGCGGCACCTTACTCGCGGTTTTCGTGGTCTTATGGCAGGATATTTGGAACATCCTGCGCCGTCCCATCCAGCGGCTCACTGGTCTCCTTATTATGGCTACTTTGCCAACGGTCATTGTGGCCCTGGTTTTCAAGGACACCATTGAAGCCGCCTTTTCATCCGCATCATTCCTGGGTTTCGCCTTTTTGATTACCGCAGCGCTGCTCATGGTTTCAGAGCTGCTCTCCAAACGGCCCGGCAAAGTCAGAGGTGAAACGAAGATGCGCCTGCCCGATGCCCTCATCATCGGAGTACTCCAGGGGGTAGCTATCATTCCCGGAGTCTCCCGGTCAGGGGCCACCCTTTCAGGGGCACTCTCCCGTAAACTGGACCGGGACTTTGCCGCCCGTTTCTCCTTTTTGTTATCCATCCCTGCAATTCTGGGCGCCCTGGTCCTGCAGCTCAAGGACCTTGTTGGTGGCGTCTCTGAAAACAGCATCGCCGCGGCGCCCATCATAGCCGGAACCCTTGCCGCCGCAGTGGTGGGTTTCTTCTCAGTACGGTTCATGCTCAAGATAGTCCGGGAACGCTCCCTCTGGGGCTTCGTGGTGTATGTGGGTGCACTGGGACTCCTGGTCCTCATTGACCAGCATATCACTCATCTCCTATTTTAGGTAGGGTAATGAACAACCACATCTGAGGATACTCCGCACTAAATTAGGTTGTATTCCTTGGCAGTAGTCATCAAAGCGCCGTTCCAACGCTGACGGGTGAGATAGACCTGTCGCGTTTTTGGATCGTCGATATGGATGGCCCGGCGTTGAAGCCGTTTGAAGGCCATACTGATGGCACTGTTCATATCGATCTGGTCTGCTCCGGAATCCTGCAAAACCCGGTAATAGGCATAAAAGTAAAAGATGCCGTTGGGGTCCAAATCGGGGATTAATTCATCCCGCAAGAGCTGCCGCATATCGGCGATAGCCTGTTCCCGCTCGGCTCTGGCAGAGGGGAGCCTGCAAAGGGCCAGGGTACGGTAGGCGGAAATCATAGGATTCCAGAGAGCCCCAGGGTGCAGGAGCAATAACTCGCATTGGGCAAACCCATTCCGCCAGTCCGGCTGTTCGGTGTACAGAAAATGTTCCCCCTGGGGGAGCTGCAGCAATTTTTCCGTAAGCCCTGCTGTTTTTTGATAATTTCCCGTCAAATAAGATGCCTCTGCCGCAAAAAGCAGGGCTTCCTCCCCTGGGGAACTGGGTTCCTGGATCAACGGAAGACCGGCAAATACTCGTGCCCGGTATATCCAGGCGGCGACGCTGCTTTTCATATCCTCAGAGGGCGTACCGGTAGGATGTGCGTGGAGGTCCTTAAAAATGTCCAGCGCCTCCTGATAGTACCCTGTGTCAAAGCGGATCTTGCCCCGGAGAAACCGTGCCCGATCCGCCCAATCAGGTCGCCCGGCAGTGGCAGCAGTTTGTTCCGACTGCTGGGCAAGCCGTTCAGCCTTGGAAAGATTCCCGTAGAGAAACTGGGCCGCAGCCGCATAATACGCGGTTACCCCGAGTTCATCAAAATGCTCCGACCCCTCGGCGATCTCAAAGGCAAAGGCTATATAATCCAGGGCCTCGTCGATTCGCTGTTTTGAAAGATTTACCAGGGAAAACAAGCGATACCCCTGGGCAACCGCACCGCTCCTTTGGCCCTGGCCCAGGAGTATGGCCTTCTTGACCGTTTCTAAGGCGGTTTCAATAGCTCCTGTTCCCAGATGATACGCTGCAAAGTTCACCAGCATTTGGACTTTATAACCTGAGCTGTATTGTACCTCATCCATGGGGGCACTAAAGATACTGCGGATCTGCGTTTCATCCCCATGAATAAGCGCCTTCAGAGTGGTAAAAAGCACGGAAAGCGCCGGGCCTCTGGTATCCCCCACTACCGCATCAAACCGGTTTTCCTTGATGGCCGCTTCTATCCCCGCATAGGTTCCGTTGATGACATCGCCATAAATGGTATTGAGCACCAGCTCATCGCTCATAGTGCCCCCTAAATCCACCAGGGCCTCAAGCAGCCTGAAACAGGGCCGGAGCTGCCCAGTGCTTATCCAGGCTAACAAACGATTCCTCACTATCAGGCGGCTCTTTTCCTTCCGGGCCCCCAGGATTGCTTCCGCCTTGACCGTAAAATCGGCGATCCGGGGCACCGGATCATCGGTACAATCAATCACCCCCCAATTGGACAGCATGGTGAAGGCCCGGAAAATCATGGCCGGATTAACAGCTTCCTCTTCAAAAAGCTGGGGAAACAGGGTACCTGGAAAATAGCGCCCCAGAAGGCTTATGGTATAGGCGATTTCCCATAGATCCAGGGGCATTTCCACGTTCTGAGGAACCGGAAACACCTCAGCGGAAAAGGAGATGAACCGATGGAACATCGTTTCCCAAGGTTTTCGCCGGACTTCAATAAAACTCGCCTTTGCCTCAACACCGGCGCCATCAAAACAGGTCCCGTAGATCAGCAGCCCGGTCTTATCCTCAATGGCTGCAAACACCTCCATACTGATCCGTATCGTCGCCTCATCCGCCAGGTGGATGTTTTCCAGGATGAGGATAGGTATCTTCTTTTGCTCCTTGACTGCCGCGATATAGGCGGCCAATACCTTTTGAAAAAAAAGGCGCCCCTTTTGCAGCACATAGTCTGGATATTCATCTCTCAGGCGTTCACGAAAAATAAAGCCCCCCAGGGTATCCAGCTCCGCAAGCCCTTCCTCCAGGATATGCCCACTGATAAAAGAGCGGATACTGGGACTTAGGACATCGGCCAAATACCCTAAGCCCCCACTTCCAAACCGGAGCACCAGGGAGGGCAGTTCCCCCAGGAAAGAGGCACAGACATGGTAAAGCCCATCCCGTTTTCCCATGAACCGGGGACCAATCAGCACCGCATTCTTTGATATATCATAGGTTATGGACCGCTGGATCTTTTCCCGGAAGGGGAAGGCATCCATACCCTCTTTTTTGGAAGGGAGGATAAGGTGTTTTAACTGGACATACCCTTCAATTAAGGTGTTATCTTTAAATGTTTTCCCCCTTCCCGCGCTTTCAAGGGGGGCAAAGGCCATATAGTGGCTTAAAGGTTTCTGAACCGACGGGGCGCACCAAATCCCCGCCCCGCCAGACTGAGAAGCAAGGGCACGGCAAAGCCGCACCATATCATAATCTGGAATATCCCGGCCCAGCACCAAAGAATACCCCGATAGTTCTGGAACGACCTCATTCAGTACGGCCAGGATGCGCTCCAGCACGGTGATGATATTGAGCCAGATACCCAGGGAGTCTTCGTCAAAGGACGCGACGATGATCCAACGGTTATTTACCCGTTTTCCTCCGGTAGCTTCAATAGATTCAATGATGGATTGCTCCAGCAGGGAGATCAATTCCGGTCTGATATGGTGAAGCTGGGATCTGAATCTGAGGAAAAACAACAACTGAATCATGGAAATCCATCCTTATAATAGTATATATTAAAAATCGGAACATCACCACCATATTGAAAAGCCCATATTGAAAATATAGATGATTTAGCGGTAATATACCGGCATGATGAATGTTGAAACCGATGTTTAACGCCATTCAATTCCGGGGCTTTAAACAGTCCATCATAGAGATTCTGGCTAGATTTTCCGGTGTACCGGTTCCGGCTGCTGAGGGCCTGTCAGGTTGGCCCTCATGCTGACTATCTTGGATTGAGGGGCGGAAGATGGAGCTTAAAGAGTAAAACAAATGGATTTACAAAGCATCAGCATAAAAAAACTCTTTGAACAGTTTGATTATGAGATCTCATTTAATCAAAAAGAAGGAATAAGCATATTAACCAGTCCAAATGGTTATGGTAAGACAACAATTCTGAATATTGTGTATAACTTATTTAAGCAAAACTTCTTTTTTTTCCAAAGATTGAATTTTGAAAGTTTAACCTTTCATTTTTCTGAAAATAAGAGCATACATCTTACAAAGAAAACACAAGTAAAAAATGTTCAATCCATCCAAATGATAAATGGGCAACAACGATTTGTAACACAACGACGTTCTTTTACTGATATATATCTAAAATTACAAATAGAAAACAATATAGTTGAATCATATATATTTAATTCTGAAACTGAAAACAGATTGGTTCAAGGTATAACAAGGTTATATCCGGT
>JAITNU010000136.1 GCA_031290325.1 Treponema sp. | reverse complement strand
AATCCCCCATTCCTGCTCGCCCTCCCGTGCTGCTATGCCCCCTGCCGTCCCGGCTGGTGGGGGCATGTCGCCGCAGCTACTACGCCTGGCCTGCTGGGCCGGGCTTATAAACTGGGGCGGGCTAGGCGGAAACCGAGGTAGTAGTACCGGTAAGACGGAGTGCTGCTGCCCCGAGACGCCGAGCGCAGGTCCTGGCCATTGCTGGTCCAGCTCCCGCCGCGTCCCACGCGGTTCGTGCCCGAGGACGCGCCCAGGGGGTCAGTCTGAGCGCCACTCGAATAGCTCCCATACCAGTCCCAGCACCATTCCCACACATTCCCGTGCATGTCGTAGAGTCCCCAGGAATTCGACGCGAAACTTCCTACCGGCGCAGTATTTACATACCCATCTCGTATATTGACGATAGTCCAGTTAGGATTCTTTTCTTTTGCGGTTAGATCCGCTACATTCGCTTTCCCTACCAGGGATTCCGCCGTGGCTCCGCTATTATACGCCGTTGTTGTCCCCGCTCGGCAGGCGTATTCCCATTCAGCTTCAGTGGGTAGCCGGTAGCCATTGGCGTTCCGGTTCCACGTTACATTTGTCCCATTGATCGTATACACCGACGTCAAGCTTTCACGTTGGCTTCTCCAGTTACAGTAGTTCACTACATCATACCAACTCATCAGTACAACCGGATGATTGTCACTCTGCGTAAAATACGGGTTCTTCCAGTTCGCGTCCGCTTTGGTCTCCCAAGCGCTACCTGTCCATACATACCCACCGCCTGATGTCTCGGCAGTCGTTTTATAGCCGGTCGCGTTCACAAACTGCCGAAACTCCCCTACTGTTACCTCATACTTCCCCATATAAAATGAAAAAACCGTTACCCGATGCTGTACTTCATCATCAAATAGTGAAGCTTCTGACGCGGGACTCCCCATCATAAACGTCCCGCCGTTTATCTTCACCATGTCGCTGGGAACATTCGGCCTTACAGCGGCGGTCAGTATCGTTACCACCGGTGATTTCCCGCTCTCCTCACCGCCCTGCACAGAAGACACCCAGAAGTAGTAGGTTGTCCCGCTCGCCATACCGGTTACGTCCATGGATGTTCCTGTAGCCAGATCGCCCAAGGTACTCGCGCGGGCCGGATCATTCTGGGTGTTGTAATAAACCTTGTAACTCACCCCAGAACCTGCGCTGTCCCAGGTCAGCGTTACGCGGTCGGTTCCCGGGGTTCCTGCCCGCACATTCCGGGGAGTTTGAGGCGCCATTACATTCAGATACGCCAGACCGTCAAACTGGTCATATAACGCGGGAAGCTGGGCGTTACTGCTGGCGCTCCGTACATCAGCCCGCGTACGTCGGAATACCTCCCGTATCTCCAGACTGGGCGTTTTCAGGTTCTTGAGCATTTGGCTGGTAAACAGCCCGTTGCGCCCTTGCCCGTCACTGGCAACAGAACCCGCGGCAGTGGCATACACGATAATACTGTCAGCAGGTGGATTACTGAGCACAACCAAACCCCGCGAAGTGCCCCGGGACCACCCAAAGGGGTTGTCCCGGCACGCGTCCAGCACCACGATATTAAGCCGGTTACTCGCCTGGCTCAACTCATCAAGCACTACCTGTACCGAGAGTGCCCTCAGACGGAGCGATGATTCGTTGCCAATGTTGGCGTCTACCGGGATCAGGTAGTTCTCCCCGCCGGACTGTACCCCGTGTCCAGCGTAAAAGAAAAACCCGTAGGCGCTGCCGTTATTACTGAGGCGGTTCTTCAGACGCTCCACCGCCTTTTCCATCTGCTCAAGATTGCCGTTCAGCACCTTGTCTACCTGAAACCCCAGGCCCTGTAAGGCCGTGGTCACGTCGTTGGCGTCGTTCACCGGGTTATTGAGCCCGGTAATGTTGGTATACACCCCGTTCCCAATCACCAGGGCGTATTTCTGCTGGGCCGATAGCACCCAGAGGGGGAAAAATGCCAGGGCCAGGAAAACCAAAAAAGTCTTGAGTGCAGTCATAGGATACTCCTTCTTATTATGATAATTCCAGTATACCAGAAGCAATTTCACGGGTCAACGTGAATTCCTTCCCACCTTCCCCATTGTGGACTTGTCAAAGATACGGACTTGGAGCACAATACCTGAAAAATCGAAAATACCCAAAAAGAGGAACCATGCATCTTACGTTGACTCTTGAAGAACAAAAGACCCTCCTGGCCAGTGCGCGGGAGACTATCGCGGCCAGACTGGAAGGGCGGGTATACCCGCAGGAAGGCGCCAGCCTGACCCAGCCCTGCGGGGCCTTTGTTACCCTCCATATTGGAGCAAAGCTCAGGGGCTGCATCGGCAGGATGAGTGCCCCCTGGGCCCTGGAAAAAACAGTACGCCTCATGGCTGCGGCAGCGGCCTTTGAAGACCCCCGGTTTCCTCCCCTCACCACTGAGGAGTTGGGCCGCTGTCATATCGAAATATCCGCCCTGTCCTCAATGGAACCCTGTGCTGATCCCCGGTCGGTTCAGGTTGGGGTCCACGGTCTCTACCTCACCCACCGGGGCAGGTCCGGGGTGCTGCTCCCCCAGGTCCCGGTTGAACAGGGCTGGGACCTGGATGCTTACCTGGATTATATCTGCGTTAAGGCCGGGTTAGCTCCCCATGCTTACGATGAACCAGGGGCACAGCTTTACACTTTTACCGCTACGGTCTTTGGGGAGGATACGCCATGAACACGGTCCTTACCGAATCTGCCGGCCGTTACGGCTACGACTTCATCACTACTCCCTATCTTCCCCCAGGGGAGGATGAATACTACCTCCGCAACCGCCAACTGGAGGCGCTTTACCCACCCACGCGGCAGGAGGGATACCGGCACCTCACGGCTGATGAAATACAGGTCCTGGAAACTAACCGCAACTCCTGCGCCGCGTGGGAGGATGTCTGGGTGCGGGAGCTGTTTAATCCCCAGTTGATCCAGGATTGTCTCTTTGCAGGACTGGTGAGAATCGGCAGCCTCGGCGGGGGCATACTGAGGTATCACGATTACACCCTGCCTGTGGGCATTACCCGCAGCCGCGTCATATCCTGCGACATTGGGGACAATCCGGCGCTCCATGATTGTCATTACCTTTCCCATTACATCATCGGCGACGGGGTTATCCTCAGTTCGATAGATGAAATGGATACCACTAATCATTCAAAGTTCGGCGCCGGGGTCATCAAGGAGGGGGAAGACGAGAGCCTGCGGGTGTGGATTGAGCCGCTGAACGAGGCGGGGGGACGGGGTATCCTGCCCTTTTATGATCTTATCTGCGCTGATGCCTATCTCTGGACTGTGTACCGCGAGGATCGGGAACTCATGGCGGCTTTTAAGGACCTTACCCAGCGTTCAGTTGATGCACGGCGGGGGTATTACGGGGTGATTGGCCACGGGACTGTGATCAAGCACTGCCTCACCATCAAGGATGTGCAGGTGGGGGACGCGGCCTATATCAAGGGCGCCAGTAAGCTGAAGAACCTCACCATCAAGTCAGATATTAAGGACCCTACCCAGATTGGTGAAGGGGTAGAACTGGTGAACGGCATTGTCGGGTACGGGTGCCGGGTGTTTTACGGGTGCAAGGCCGTGCGCTTTGTGCTGGGTAATAACTGTAACTTGAAATACGGCGCACGGGTGATTCATTCGATTCTGGGGGATAATTCAACGGTTTCCTGCTGTGAGGTCCTCAATAACCTGGTGTTTCCTGCCCACGAACAGCACCACAACAACTCCTTTCTCATTGCCACCATGATCATGGGCCAATCCAACATGGCTGCCGGTGCCACCGTGGGTTCCAATCACAACAGCCGGGGCAATGACGGGGAAATCATCGCTGGCCGGGGCTTCTGGCCTGGTTTGTCGAGCACGCTGAAACACAACTGCCGCTTCGCCAGTTATACGCTGATCGCCAAGGGAAACTACCCTGCGGAACTGCATATCCCCCTGCCTTTCAGCCTGGTTACCAACAATGCTGATAATACCCGCCGGGAAGTGATGCCTGCTTACTGGTGGGTGTACAACATGTATGCCCTTGAACGGAACAGTTGGAAATTCCGTAACCGCGATAAACGGATCTTCAGGAAACAGCATATTGAAATGGCCTACCTTGCCCCGGATACGGTGGCTGAAATCATCCATGCCCTGAGCTTGCTTGAGGAATGGGCAGGCAGGGTCCAGTTCCCTTCCTGTGCTGATGCTAAGGAATTGCGCCGAGTAGGGCGGGTCATGCTGGAGGATGAATCCCTCTCCCTCATGGTGGGGAATCGCACGCTGGAACGTTCTCTCCATAAGGTTCGTATCATCAAACCGGCCCAGGGGTACCGGGCCTACCGCGAAATGCTCTGTTACTACGGGGTGAAGACGCTGCTGGAATTTTTTGCCGCTCCTGAGACCCCTCATGCTATGAGGGATTTTAACCGTTTCCAGGAGGCGTACCCCGAACCCATTGCCCTGGATTGGGTTAATCTCGGGGGGCAGCTCGTGCCTGAAGCAAAGGCCGATGCCCTGCGGGGGGCAATCTGTGGTGGAAAGCTTGCCTCATGGGAGGCGATTCATACTGAATATGAAGGGCTTTGGCAGGAATATCCGCTGGACAAGGCCCTCAACGCGCTGCAGGTGCTCCGTTTCCTGGAGGATCCTCACCAGGCCAGCGCCCTGGTGATCAACACCGGACAGTGGAAGCGTCTTATCGGGCACAGCATCAGTATCCGCCGCAGTATTGAAGCCCAGGTCTATAAAACCAAACTCAAGGATTACACGGATCCTTTCCGGGGGATTACTTACCGGAACAAGGATGAACAGGCTGCGGTGCTGGGCAACATCGCCGAGAATCCTTTTGTCATAACAGCGCAGGAAGAAAGCGCACGGTTTTTTGCCCTTGCAGAGCAAGGTTAGACGTTCTGAGTCTTATTGCTTATAGAGGGTGTAGGTGTTTTTCTGGTAGTCCAGCAGTCCTTCCCCTTTCATGCGGGCAAGTTCCCTGGTCAGGGCGCTTCGGTCAACACCAAGATAAGCTGCCAGATCCAGTCTTCCCAGGGCAAGGGTAATGGTCGTGGTTCCCGCGGCCTGGGCTTCCTGGGACAAAAAGGTCAGGAGCTTCTCCCGAATCGACTTCTTTGAAATGATATCCAGTTTCTCAATAAAGCGGATGTTTTTCAGTGCAATGAGAGTCACCATGTTTTCAATCATCCGCTGGTGAAAGATACAGGTTTTTGAACAGGATCGCAGTACCCGATTGAAGGGGAGAAAGAGAATGGTCGAATTAGCGGCAGCCTGAAAGGACACATTTGCCGCAAAGGTCTGGCTGCAAATAAAGGATTCGCCAAAAAGCTCCCCCTGGCGCAGCACCATGAGGATCGATTTTCCTCCCCAGAGGTCCTCTTTTATCATGTGCACACAACCGCTTTCTATGACCCCGATATAGCGCAGGGTATCCCCGGAAAGGGAAATAAAACTGCCCTTATCATAAACAGCGTTCCGGGCGCCCAGACAGGTCAATACCCCGTGCAACTCGGATTCGTTGATGTGTTCAAACAGGGGAAATCCGCGTAAGAGAAAAAGATTCATGATTTCTTCGCCAGTACCATGAGGAGGGCGATGTCCCCCTGGCGTACCCCCGGTATCCGGGCGGCTTGTCCCACGGTGAGGGGTCTGACCACCTGGAGCTTTTCCTGCGCCTCTGCTGAAAGGCCGGTGATGGCCACATAGTCCAGGGCAGGGTCCAGCTTGACGGCATCCATCTTGGCGGTTCTGAGGGCTGCCCGCTGTTCCTTTTCAATGTACCCCGCGTACTTCACATCCAGCACTGCCCGCTCAAACCACTCCCCAGGGTACTCCCTTAATTCCGGGGCGTAGGGGAAGATGTCCTCCACTCGTACTGTGGAATCCCTCAGGGTGTGCTCCAGGGTATCCCCTGCGTGGGAACCGAGGGCCGCCCCGGTCCGTTCCTGTTCTAGTCTGCCGGGAACCTTCCGGCTGCGGAGGAGTTCGACAATTTCCTCCAGGGTCTGGGTCTTCTTCTGAAACCGTTCCCAGCGCTGCTCATCCACAAGCCCCAGCGCCCGGGCCTTGGGACTGAGCCGGGTATCTGCCGTGTCGTGGCGCAGCACCAGGCGGTGTTCAGCCCGGCTCGTGAACATCCGGTAGGGTTCCTTGGTTCCCAGGGTGGTGAGGTCGTCCACCAGCACCCCGATGTACGCCTCGGCCCGGCCCAGGATCAGGGGAGGATCCCCCCGCAGCAGCATGGCCGCGTTAATCCCCGCCATGATGCCCTGGGCTGCTGCTTCCTCGTAGCCGGAACTGCCGTTGGTCTGGCCTGCCACGAACAGTCCGGCAAGGCGTTTGGATTCCAGGGTGGGGTAGAGGTCCAGGGGGTCCAGGTAATCGTACTCCACCGCGTAGGCAGGCCGCACGATCCGGGCCTTCTCCAAACCTGGTATACTCTGGATGAAATCCTGCTGCACATCTTCAGGCAGGGAACTCGAGGCCCCGTTGAGGTACATTTCATTGGTGGCGCATCCTTCAGGCTCGATGAAGAGGTGATGATGGTCCCGTTCAGGGAAGCGGACCACCTTATCCTCGATAGACGGACAGTACCGAGGCCCGAGGCCCACGATTTTCCCACCGTACAGGGGAGAGCGATGGATATTTGCCCTGATGATTTCGTGGGTCTTAGGGGTGGTGCAGGTGATCCAGCAGGGAACCGAGGGGCGATCCAGGGAGCCTTTCCGCTCCGGGGCGCCCTGGGGTTCCACGTCAAAGGAAAAGGGGACCGGAGCTTCCCCATCCTGCCGTTCCAGTTGGGCGTAATCAATGGAATCCCCGGCGATTCGGGCAGGGGTGCCGGTCT
>JAITNU010000060.1 GCA_031290325.1 Treponema sp. | reverse complement strand
CTTATGAGCAGATGGTTTTCGATACGCTTAAGCAGCAGGGGGGGAGAAAAGGGTTTTGAGATATAATCTACGGCCCCCAGATTCAGGCCGATAAGTTCACTGTCAGGATCTGATTTTGCAGTAACGAAAATAACCGGTATATCGGAAGTATTCGGAACGCTTTTAAGGGATCTAAACACCTCAAAGCCATTCATATCCGGCATTTCAATATCCAGTAGGATCAAATCAGGGACAACCCTGGTCAGTATCTCCAAAAGCCTGACCCCCGAGGGAATAGGAAACACAGTATACCGGTCTTTCAGAATTTCTTTACCCATATCCAGGTTGGTGATATTATCATCAACCAGCATGATTACCTGACGTTTATCCTCCATAAAACCCTCCCGCGAAGAGCAAATTCTGATAATTTAAGAATCTCAGAAAAAAACCTCATTATTTTGACATATTGCCTACATAAAATCAAGGAACATACAATAAAGAATCCCCACCCCGGAGTACCCCATCGTGAAAAAAGGCGCTGGGCCGCGCTCCATGGGAGCCCGTGGATTGAAACAATAACCGAGGGGTGAGATTAAAGACGAGCCAGCAAAATCAGCGGGCCGTTCCTCTGGAACGGGCCTCAGTTTTTGCGCCTGCGGCAGCGGGGAATTTATGCGGGGGGCCTTGGCCCCCCACACCCCCCGGTAGTGCGTCTTGTTGCGCGCTTAACTGATGGTGGTGCCCACAAAGGGCTTCCCCTCAAGGAGCTTTCTTAAATTTGCCAGGTCCCACCCGGCGGCGCATATCACTTGCAGACCAAGCTCCGCTGCCCGGCGACTCGCCACAGGATCAAAAGGTACGTTCTTCCCCGGAACCCACTCATCCCCTACCATGGCACGGAAATCCGCCCACCCAATACGGTCTATGGGTTTCGCATCAGGATTACGCTTCGGATCATCACTATACACCTGTTCGATATTGGATAGATTAATAACCAGTCCCGCCTGAAACCGTTCCGCCAGGAGCACCGCGTCATAATCTGACGAGAATCCTGGCTTCCAGCCCGCCGCCACCAGGACCCGCCCGGTAAAATCCCCTGCCCGGGTCGGGTCTGTGATCACCGCTGCTGTGCACCATTCCCCCATGATCGCCCTGACAAGCTGCGCGTTGAGCCTGGTCGCCATGATACCTATCCAATCGGCCTGCTCATCCGAAACGGTCTCACACACACCCCGGTACGCCTTCTGCCACGCCCGCGCCGGGCCGCCACCGCCAACCACAAAGATAAAACGGCGCTCCAGGTCCTCTTCCAAAAAAGCACCAATGAGGCCGACAAATTCCTTTAAGAAAACTTCATCTACCCCTTCAGGAGCAACAATAGACCCCCCCAAAGAAATAACCGTAATCATCATAACCTCCTACTGAACATACATCCCCGTAATGGTCATATCACTCCACAACGATGAATAAGACTCAAGCCCTCCCACCGCCTCTTCCCAGAGATTCTGCAAGGCATACTCCCGGTTCCGTACTGCCAGCCGTCCCCGCGGGTCCATCTGGGAAAAGATCCCCTGTCCCCGGGAAAAGGCGATGCGCTGGTTATCCAGGTTGCCGAAGTAGTATGCGGCAGCCTCGTGGTCCGCCCCAGTGCCTCCGCGAAGATTGAAGTCCGCCGGCGCTGCTCCGGCTCCCAAGGCGGGGTCCACAGGTATCCAGCCAAAGCCGTCTATCCAGAATTCCGCCCAGTAATGCCGGCTGGTTGACCGGGACCGATCTATCAGGACCCCCGCAACGGGAATAGCCGGAACCCGCGCTGCACGGGCCATGGCACAGAACAGAAGCGCTGCTGAATAGGGATCCCCGCGTTTTTCCTCCAGGGCTTCCACAACCCCGTTATTCAGGGGTCTCACCTGTATCCCCCCTTCCTGTATGAGCCATTCGTATAATTTCCGGGCCTTTTCGTAGGGGTTCGATTCCCTGCCGATTATGGCATTGGTTTGCGTCACGACCAGCGGATTATCCGATGGGATGAGCACCGACGGAAGGCTATAGACCGCCGGAATGGGGGAACCACTGATCTGCCGTATTGATGCACTTCTCAGGGTGGTCTCGATAGTATACACATCGACACGGTATGACAGGTTGATACCGACTCCTGACTTTGCCCCGAGATCGTGGAATTGGAAAAGAGTGGCCCCCCGGTAATGCTCCACAAAAGGTTCTCTATTCCGGGACATGAGTTCAATATTCCGTTGAGCCCCTGAGGTAACTGGGTGGGGAACCCAGAGGTAGAGGGTATTGGGAAGGGTTGCCACCTGGACCTGGATGTTCACCGTATATGAGATGGTATAGGTCCGTTTGTCCTTAAAGGTTTTGGTCCCCGGCTTTCCGGTAACCGTAAACATAGCGGGCCTTGAAGTCCCCCCGCTTGTCCGCACCTCCAGGTCCCCGCTGGCCGCTCCGTCGGGAACCCGCACCCGGATCTCCCGTTCGCTCCAGAGTTCATACCCAAATTCCGTCTCAAAGACCTCCACCTGTTCAGATTTCGTTGCTTCCACCGGCATCAAGGTGAGGGCTGCGGTATCCCAGGAGAAAAACACCCCGCTTCCTTCCCGGGAACTCCCGAAACCGTTTCCCATGATGGTTACCAGGGAACCGATGGAGCCGGAACCAGGTTCTACCGAGCTTATCCGGGGACCGGAGCCTACATCCGCGGCAGATACCGGCTCCGGCATGGTTGCCTGGTTTGAGAAGATCGCAGGATTGCTCTTCTTATCCCCCCTATGGACGTATACTAATCCTGATGCCCCGAATTCTGGAATGGTAAGGCTGATAGACTCATCGGTCCATTGGATATATGATGAAAAGGTCGGTGGTGTCCCGGCGATGGTGATGTATGATTCATCCCGTTCATTGCCGAAATTGTGTCCCCTGATAGTGAGGACCTCACCCATCGTGCCTACCCGCGGATCTATCGAAACAATAAGCGGCGTCTCTTCTTCACAGGCTGAAAAAACTACCCCCATGCTTAAACCGATAAGGAATACTCTGAGTTTCAATCCACCCATGGCGTGCAGCGTCTTTCTAGTGGGGTCTGATACCCCACCGCTCTGCCCCGGGGATTCTTTATTGAGGAGGTTCATGGTCCGGATCCCGTGATGCATCCGGTGAATTCGAAAGATTCGGGGCCGCATTATCGGGAGCATATTCTGAGTAGGGATATAATTCCAGTTGTATTTCGATATAGGCTTCGTCTTCAGAGTCAACCGAACCAAGGGGGAAAAAATAGATCTGTTCCCCAAAGGCCAGGGATATGGTCTGGAGGGTGGTCTGATAGCGGATACCCTGGTCAGGAATATCCATCCATATTTGCCCCTGGGCAACCAGTACGTTGTTACCATCTTCCCTAAGATAGGGGGTAAATTGCACGGCCACCACAATATTGGCCCCCACGAGCTTTAAGCCCACTGGTCTCCCGGGAATGGTAACCTTTGAATTAGAGGAATTCCAGATCTCATGCTGATCTTTTTCCACTACCCGTGCTATGATATGCAATACTACTGCCCGATCCCTGAATCCCGGCAATAGTTCCTCTAAAGACGGTTCCTGGGCCAAAACCGCCGCATTGGCAGCAAAAAACAGGATCCCGCCAACCATAGAAACCCTCTTTATACGCAGTCTTGGAATCATCGGGGCGCATTTCTCCTTGAATAATCCGCCGCTTTAAGGATGGTCGGTTCCCCGGCACTCCTGAAACTCTTGGTTTCAGGAAGCCGTATGATCAGAATATCCGCAGTATTCTCCTGCTCCAGGTATTGCAATACCCCATTCTGATCTGAAATTGGTACCATCTCTTGCACCCCAATCCCCGTGCCTGCGAAGACGTCTGTGGCCGGAGCGGAAACTGCCGGCGTTCTGGTCAGGCTAAGGATAAAGGCAATGGCGAGGATTACCGCCGCCGCAGCCACCACCGGCAGGGGAATCGAAACACGACGGGCCCAAGGGTTCTGCCACCGGGGGAAGATCCCAGCAGATACTTGGCTTATCTTGAGCCAAACCCGCTCCTGGGCAGCTTCCAGAATGGCGTCACCAGGGGCTTCGGCTGTAGCCGGGGAGCCTTGCGAACAATGCCGGTATTGCTCAAGCCAGACCTTGCATTCCCGACATGATGCAAGGTGGGCTTCCATTTTTTCTTTCCATGGAGACGGAAGCTCCCCATCAAAATATACAGAAAGAATTTGACGATCAGGACACATGTGAACCATCCTTCGTTAAAAGCCCGGTCAACCGTTCCCGGGCCCTAAATACCCGAACTTTTACGTTTCCCTCGCTGATACCCAGCGCACGCCCGATTTCTTTATAATTCAGCTCACCGTATTCTTTTAAAATTAACACCATGCGTAGATTTTCCGGTAATTGTTCCAATGCTTCCTGTATTTCCGTCTGGGTCTCCTGTTTAATCAGCGCATGTTCTCCTGTTTCTTCAACCCGCGTATACTCACGAAACGCCTTCTGATAGGCCTTACGTTCCCGATCCTTGCGTTTCGCGTAATTCAACGCGGCGTTTTTAACCACCCGGATGAGCCAGTATTTGGCCTCCTCAGCATTCGGAAAAACCATGTTTTTTTCATAAAGCCGAAAAAAAGCTTCCTGGCAGAGATCTTCCGCCGCTTCTTCACTGTTGGCGATACGATAGGCTACCCTGAATAGTATAGGGAATACCGTATCATACAGTCTGCGGAATTCCGCCATAGGCATCTTTTCATCCATATTTGAAAACAAAACTTTTCCTTAATCGTTACAAGGTGTTACATCGTAATAGCGCAATATTGCTGCCGTTTCCGCTTAAACCGCGCCGCGCCGCCAGGTGGTTCCCGCAGACCTGTCTTCGAGGATGATGCCCTGTTCTCTGAGACGCTGCCGAATACTATCGGCCTGGACAAAATTCTTCGCCTTTTTTGCCAAAGCCCGTTCGGCAATGAGGGCTTCAATTTCAGATGCGACCTCCGGGTTTTCTCCAGAGGCCTTATGCCGTTCTACCGCTTCTGCCAGATCAAGGCCCAGGACCTGATCCATGTTAAAGACCGTGGCGAGCGCCACTTCCGCCGGTACTGAGGAATCCCGGAGAAGCCCCCAGAGTTCGGCCAGGGCACGGGGGGTCGAGAGATCATCATCCAGGGCCTTATCAAAGGCACTGCAATAGGTCTCAGCCTTGCTTTGGGCAGACGCTGATCCGGCGCTATCCCCCCCACTAGGGAGGAACCCCGCCGCCAAGGCCCGTATACGGTCCAGCAGGGACTTCCGTGCATTCCGGGCACCATCCAGTGATTGATACGAAAACTGAAGCTGGCTCCGGTAATGACCGCTCAAAAGAAAATACCGGTAATCCAGAGGGGCGTATCCCGCGTCAATCAGGCTCTGCAGGGTGAGGAAGCCTCCGGCGGATTTAGACATCTTCCCCTTATCCAGGACCAGAAACTCATTGTGAAGCCAGTATTTCACCCAGGGGTGCTTACCGGTAGCGGCCTCACTCTGGGCAATTTCGTTGGTATGATGGATAGGCACATGGTCGATGCCCCCGGCGTGAATATCAAAGGTTTCCCCCAGGCACTTGACACTCATAGCAGAACATTCGATATGCCAGCCCGGATACCCCCTGCCCCAGGGACTGTCCCAGACCAGGGCCTGGTTTTCAAACTTGCTCTTGGTGAACCAGAGCACAAAATCCTGGGGGTTCCGCTTATTTTCATCAACCCCGGTCCTGGTCTTAAGCTCATCAAGCCGCAGCCGGGCAAGCTCCCCATAAGCGGGGAAGCGGCTAATATCGAAGTAGAGGTTGCCCCCGGCAAAGTAAGTGAAGCCCCGCTCCTCAATCCGCTTGATGAGGGCAATCATATCGGGAATATACTCGGTGGCCCTGCACACCACCGTGGGCCTGCTGATGTTCATCCGGTCGGTATCGTTGAAAAACGCCTGGGTATAGAAATCCGCCACTTCAAGGACGCTCTTACCCCGTTCTTCGGCGCTTCGCACCATCTTATCGTCCCCTTCATCATTATCCCCGGAAAGGTGCCCCACATCGGTGATGTTCATCACATGGGTTACTGCAAACCCCCGGCGGCGCAGGGTCCTCACGAGGATATCGTGGAGTACATAGGCCCGGAGATTCCCAATATGGGCATAATTGTATACTGTAGGCCCGCAGCCGTAAAAGCTGGCCTTCCCAGGGATGAGGGGTTCAAAGGGTTGTAATTCCCTACCCAAGGTGTTAAATAAAGTAAGCGCCATGAAACCTGCTGCTCCTTGATCTGATACTGCCGGTCAATTCCTGCTTCATTATAATCTAGCTCAATTGTACAGAGGAAGTCAACCACAAGCCAGAGCCAGAGCATATAAAGCCATTCGGTGTCTGTCACCTCTCCGAAGCCATTCGGAATTCGGTGTCTGTCACCTCCCCGGAATCGCCACGCGAAGTTGATGTAGCCCTCGGGTGGCGATGACCTATTGGTGTCAGACACTTCTTATAGTGTCAGTCACTTTTTTGTCTGATAATCAAATCAAAATGCACGCTCACACTCCTATTAGGGTATGCGTAAACCCAGAGTATTACAGAACGGAGCCACTTATCATGTATCATCCAAGATTGACCATGATGCGATGGCCTTGAAAGGCGCGGAAGTCAAGAGAACCTTCCTTGACTTAGTCGAAATAGCCAAAAAGAAATTTTCTTTCAAGCTATGGAACTTCACGGTAATGGATAATCATATCCATTTTCTCATAAAACCCGGTGAAGGTGTTTCTTTATCCAAAATCATGCAATGGATTAAGTGCAACTTTGCTAAAAAATGGAACAAAGCACACAACACGAAGGGACATTTATGGGGAGAGCGGTTTTTTTCACGGATTATCAAGGATGAACAGGACTTTGAGCGGGTATCTGAATATATTGACAATAATCCGGTGAAGGCGAAACTGGTGAAGGAAGCCAAAGACTGGAAGTTCGGCGGGCTGTTCCACCGGATTAGAGGAATTATTGGGCTGATTGATGAGCTGCTGGAGGGTGAGCCGCTTTTCACGGTGGTCTCGGGCTTTTCACCATGGTGTCAGTCATTGCTTTCTTATCCACAGAGTACACGGAGTTACACAGAGGAAACCATGATAATTAATCAGAACTCTGTGAAACTCTGGTCCTCCGTGTTTTTTTTAACCCGTTGCCATTGCTTAATTACTCATAAAAACCGGTAGCCAAGACCAAGCCGGAGACTGGGGCCGTTCGCTACTCCTTTTATGTCTTCCACCCAATAAGAGGCCTGGTTAGTGTCGTTTTTGCTGTTAAATTTGAAACCGTAAAGGGCTTCGCCCCGGACATAGAGGTTGTCCCGGATGCTGTAGTCCGCGCCGACTCCCAGCTTAATCCAGAGGCAGTTCCAGAATTCCCCCAGGTTGGGGACATCGTAGCCCAGGACCTTTATCTTCTTGAAGTCCTCGTACAGGAGGCCATCCTTGTCGGCCAGGGCGATCTGCCCATCTATGCCCACCAGGGGGAAGATGACCCACTTTTGTCCCAGGTAAAAGGGGTATTTGCCCAGGAGGGAAAAGTTGAGGTGGGTGATGAGGTAACGGTGTTCTTGATCCCCGTTCAGGCTGGAGCTGAGATCGGGCATGTCCGGAGTTTTTACGGTCTGGCGGAAGGAGGTAAAAATGAGGGCAACATCGGCTTCCAGATAGGTGGCGTCAAAAAAGCCCCAGATGCCTCCGGCAAAACTCCGTTCATCGGTATCAAAATAACCCTGCCGCATCGCGTCCTGGGTATCTTCGGTCGGGCCTTTAATGCCGTACCCGTAGTCTCCGCCGGTGTAGTTCTTGTATTGGTCCCTGAGTTCAGCGGACTTCCACTGGGCAGCAAAAATTCCGCCGCCCCCGGCGCTCAGGGTAAAAGGGGGAAGGGCAAAGAGGGGAGCCGCTATACCAAT
>JAITNU010000221.1 GCA_031290325.1 Treponema sp. | reverse complement strand
ACTCCTTTTCGATGAAGTTTTGATTACACCATCTTAAAGGGTTTTGCCGTTTTTGTTTACCCCTTGACAGACCCACCGGTCCCTGTCAAGGGAGTGTTGCACTTCGTGATTGAATCCGGAGACAGAGATGACCGAAGAAGAATTTGAAGTGTATTTGAAGCGGGAAATCACCCAGGAAGAAATTGACGAGCAGGTGGCTCGGCGAGTGGTGTGAAGACCTGGATAAAGCCAATGCAGAATCGCCACTGCCAGACGACTATGTTAAAGGCCGAATGTTTGGAATCCCTGTTATATGTGTGTTCAATTCGGGTTGTACCCAAACTAAAATTATATAAGTTCCGGGAAACTTACTGTATTTAACAAAGGCTCGCCATCTGGCGGGCCTTTTTTTGACTTTCGGCCTCCCCTTCACTCGAATGTCGAAATAGGCGCTTTTTACCTATTTTTTTCGCTTACTCTAATTGGTCAGGTTTCTCTTCCTGATGTTCAGGCTTGGCTTTGAGTACCGGGGGCAGGGGCGCGGCCCAGCCGATGAAGAGTAGGATAAGCCCGGCAATAAAGAAGGACACAATCCGCGGTAGTGCGCCGGTATCGGCAAGATCAAAGATGAGGAGCTTCCCAATGTCAGTAACCGTGAGGACCGCCCCGGCTATCCAAATCGGACGTTGGGATCGCTTGTGTCCTCCGATGATATGGGCGATTCCGTAGAGTGCCCAGAAGATGAACAGGCAGCGGTGAAACTCGGGACTTGCCGGAACCTGGGACAGGGGTATCCCCTGATAAAAATGGCAGCTTCGGGCGATGATGGCCATAATCCAGAGGAAGACCATCAGATCCCCCAGGATAAGCGCCATTTTTTCCATTCGGCGGCCCCTGGATTCAGGGAGTATCTGGCCTCGGAGTAGCCAGTGGAGGACAGCGGCAATGCACAAGCCCTGCTGTATATCCAGGGGGCTGAGGATGGGGAGATACACGGGAAGCGGTGAGGGGTTCCCTGCAAAAAACAGCATAACCAGAAACCAGAGGCCCGCGATGGCGCAGAGGAGCAGGGGGAGGATGAAGCCGAGCAGTTTCCGGTACACCAGGGGTAACGGGGAGAGGGAGACTCCAAACAGGGAGGCGGACAACCGGGATAGAAGCGCCAGGCTTGCGATGACCGGGAGTATCCCTGCAAGGCTGGTCCAGGATTCGGCGAGGTTCCAGAGCTTGGTTTGGGCGCGGAGCGTGGACGTCAGCACCCCCAGGGTGATGAGGATAACCAGGAATAGCCAGACCCCGTGGAGCTTGGGTTTCTTGGCGGCCACTTCCCTCCCCTGGATCACCAGTAGTACCGGCTGGACCGCAAAGAAGAGGAGCCAGCCCCACTGGTTGGGGGTTGCAAAGAAATTATAGATAAAAAAGTCACGGGATACCGCAAGCCCTTTCAGCAGTACCACCAGGGGCTGAAGGGTGGCAAAGGCCAGGGCGGGAATGGCCCCAATCTTGAAAACGTGACACTGGAAGTAATGGGCCGTACCAAAGGCCCCGAGGCTCGTAACAGAACAGAGGATAAAGAAGGTCGTCCAGGGATAGATATTCCCAGGATGCTCATTGCCCGGAAATCGGGCCAATTCAAAAAACCACCCGCCGAACCACCAGGTATAGGCCCAGATCCCCAGGATCAGCAAGACCTGGGGAAGCCACGATTCAAGGTCCGCCAGGTTCCCTTCCGGCGTTTGGGCAGGGGATTTCTTGAAACGGTTGATCAGGACGAGGATGGCAAAAGCGGATAGGGCGATGATGAGGGAACCGGTAAACCGGGGGCTTGGGAAGGGGGAGGCGCCTGAGGGGAATGGTTCCAGGACAAAGGCCCCTGCAATATGGAGGATAAACCCTGTGGCCATAACCCGCAGATGGTTCAGCCCCAGGCTATCCCGCAATCGCCTGCTGAAAAAGATCACCACCACGCCTTCGGCAGCCCAGACCGCGCTGGTTATGTGCAGGGGCAACTCCAGGGGAATCACGAGGTTCGCCAATAGGACCGCCAGAGCCAGGTATCCCTCGGCAACAGGGCGCAGTGCTTTGCCCATTCGTTTCAGGATGCTGAGGCTCAACAACAGGTACAGCACTGAAAAGATGCTGCTGATGATGGCATACCCGTGGGGTATATATGAAAAAATCCGCCATTGCAGCAGGGCCGCTCCAAAAGGGGTGGCCAGCATCATCACGATGTCACTGCCATTGAGGTGGAGCTCCTGGTTCGTGTTTTTATCCCCCAGCAGGTGGATTTCCAGGAGGGTGAAGAGCCCAATGAAGGCCATGAGGAAGGGTTCGGTGGTCCAGAACGCGGCAGGTCCATACCGGCTCATCACCCAAAACAGGGAGAACCCCAGGGTGCAGAGCAAGGCCAGAAGATTGAGACCTTGCCAGCGTCGGAAATAGCCGATGACCAGTACGCCAAGATCGAGGACCAGATAATAGGAGAAGAGGAAGGTATGACCACCTCCGGTGTCCGCAAGGAGCAGGGGTGCGGCAAATCCGCCGAGGAAGCCGAAGATGACCAGGGGCTGGGAGTTCTGAAACAGGGCGAGGAATACCACCAGGGGTATCAGGACGCTCATCAGGAGTATCGAAACCGGGGCGGAAAAAGAGGGGGTGAACTTGTGGGCGGCAAACACGGCAAGGTAGAGGATGCCGGCGCCTCCACCCTGGAGGAGGAGGAAATAGAGGGGCCCTCTGAGCCGCCAGCCAAAGACCAGCATCCCAAGCCCGGTAAGGGCGGCAGCGGCAATGCCCATTTCCACCGTAAAAAACCCGTGGCGTGCCAGATAGACTATCAGCATGGCAAAGGCTGCGATGAGGAGGAGGATGCCTCCTGCTGCCCAGAGGTTCCCCCTGTGGATAAAGGAACTGATAGCTTTCCGTATACCAGAGGGAACGGCAGCATGAGAAACCGGCGTCACCGCTGAACACACCGGTACCTGCGGCAATTCCGCCGGTTCCATAGTGGTTTCCGTCTGCGATAGTGGCGCTTCCCAACTGGTAACTTGTGCACTTATGCGCTCAAGCATGCGGACTTTATCTTCAAGCAGCCTGATCCGTTCAAAGCTCCGGTCAAGCTCCTCCTGGTGGCCGGCGGTTTTCCTGAGCAGCATAATCACCCCGATAACGGGGAACAGGACCACCCCCATAAGGATAATCGTCAGGAATACCAATTTTTCTCCTGAACCTGAGTCTAGCCAAGACCCTGTTGGCTTGTCAATACTTCCACAACCCGGGCGCTGCTTCCATCTTCACTTGTGAAATCAAAGGGGGCGGAAGCCCAGGAATGCATCGACCGTCTTGAAATCTTCTCCCTTCTGGCCAATGTGGCGGACATCCCTGGTGATCCACCCGGCCACCACTTCCCAGTGCACTGAGGCGGAACTCCAGGAACAGGGACACGGTACTCCATTGGCACGGAGAACATCAAGGATATTATCGCGGGATCAGGCCTTTATATCCTGAGCAGAGGCTTGTTTTTTTCAGAGGATGTAGTATAGTTATAGAACATTATGGATGAACAACATATATCTCAAGAGAAAAAAACGGTATACATCATCGGGCACCGGAATCCTGATACTGATTCGGTGGTGGCGGCAACGGCTTATGCCCGCCTCAAACAGCTCCTCGGTAACCCAGAGTATATAGCGGGGCGGGGTGGGACCATTGCACCCCAAACCGAATACATCTTCAACCGCTTCAAGGTTCCGGTTCCCCAGTATATTCCCGATATGGTTCCGAAAGTTTCATATTATATGAACAAACACATAAATCCAGTGAGGGGGGATACGTCCCTGTGGAACGCGATTGCTCAAATGGAAGAAACCAACGCGAAAGAGCTGCCGGTAATCAATAGCGATGGAATCTACAGTTCTCTGCTTCACTATAACGCCTTTGCTCAAAATATCCTCAAGGTGATGAACCCTGAAACGGCAACTCTCTTTTCTACTAACGTTCGCCTGATCATCGAGACCCTGTCGGCACAGCAGGTACTTACCTTTAACACAGAAGAGCTTTTCAAATGCGTGATTATTGTGGCTGCAGACAGTTTTGAGACCCTCAAAAAGACCCTGGTGCTTCATACCCCGGAAAATGCCGTGGTTATTACCTCGGACCGGCAGGATGTGCAGGACTACTGCATTCAAATTGGCGTGCGGGTTCTGGTGCTTTCTTCGAGTACCCCCATGGAAAAGACCCTCCGGGAAAAGGCGGAAAAAAATGGGGTCTCTGTTTTGATGAGTCCCTACCGTTCGGCGGAAACGGCCATGCTGGTGCTGTATTCTGCCCCGGTTTCCATCATGGCAGATGCGGGGGTTCATCCGGTGAATGTTTCAGATACGATACGAAAGATCCGTCCCTTTTTGCAGAAATCGGTCAGCAGATCCCTCCCTGTGGTGGATGATATGAATAAACTGGTGGGGATTATTTCTGAAAGTCATCTGCTCCATGACCCGAATGTTGAAATCATCCTGGTGGATCATAACGAGCTGACCCAGGCGGTCGAAGGGGTGGAAAACTACACCATCCGGGAAGTAATCGATCATCACCGGTTGGGAAATCTCAACACGAAAATCCCGATTAGTTTTATCAACCGTCCGGTTGGCGCGACCTCAACGATTATCGTATCCCTGTACCGGCAAAACCGGATACCGATTCCCAAGGAGATTGCGGCGATTCTTTTGGCGGGAATTCTCGCGGATACCCTCATCCTCCAGTCGGCCACCACTACTGACGAAGACCGGGACACTGCCGAATACTTATCGAACATCACCAATCTGGATATCCAAATCTTCGGTCATGACATCCTCACTGCGGCAAACCGCATTGGTGACCGCAGCACCGGCGAACTGGTGCGCCAGGACATGAAAGAATACACTGAGTCGGGCTTTACCTTCACGATCAGCCAGATCGAAGTTGATAATCCGACGCAGATCCTGTCTCGCAAAAAGGAATACATTGAGGAGCTTGAGATCGAACGGCGTACCCGGAACGCCCTCTTCAGCGCTATCATGGTAACCGACGTAACCAAGCTCACCAGCATTCTGCTCATCGCAAGTCAGCCGGCCTTTCTGCAAACCATCGGATTCCCCCGGCAAGATGAGGGGGTCTACTTCTTGAACGACATTGTATCCCGGAAAAAGCAACTGGTCCCGTTGTTGGCCGAACAAGTTGAACGAGTCAGGGGATAGGCGAGCGTAAGGAGTTATTGCTGATGCCCTCAATACTTACACACTTTGTACCGGTCTTTACCGATGAATACGAGGGTGGCGTATTTTACGTCAGTACGGCTGCTGAACAAAGAGGAGTGCCGGTATTTTTCCAATAACGATTTCCAGCACAGAAAAAAAACACGGAGATCACCGCGTTTTTACACGGAGGACACGGAGTTTCTGTGTGTACCTCCAAGGTACATTCCGGCCATATTCCGGGCACGGCGGTCGGTTTCTAAAATTGATGCAAGATCCACCGCCGGCATGTTCCAATCCTCCTGGAGTACCACCTCGACAATCCGGGGTATGTCAAGAAAGCCGGCCTTTCCCGCCAGGAAAGCCTGTACCGCGATTTCATTGGCAGCATTGAATACCGCAGGATAGGGATCACCTGCGGCCAGGGCTTGATATGCCAGGGTGAGCAGGGGGAAGTGTTCAACCTTGGGAGGTTCAAAGTGCAGGGTGAGGGCACTGAAATCTAAGGTACCAAAGGAAGTTCTCCCCCGTTGTGGATAATACAGGGCATCTTGAATGGGAAGCCGCATATCGGGGCGGGATAACTGGGCATAGATGGTCCCATCCTTAAAGCCTACCATGGAATGGACGATGCTCTGGGGATGCACCACCACCTGTATGCGTTCACCGGGCAGGTCAAAAAGCCGGGCTGCCTCAATCACCTCAAGGCCCTTGTTGGCCAGAGTTGCCGAGTCAATGGTGATCTTGGCGCCCATGCTCCAGGTCGGATGGGCCAGGGCTTTTGATACGGTAACCGCGGCAAGCTGTTCAGGGGAATAGTTCCGAAAAGGGCCGCCTGACGCGGTTAAGAGTATCCTATCGAGGTTAGTGGTGCCGTGGGCCTCCAGAAGGTTAAAAACAGCGGCATGTTCTGAATCTACCGGCAGGATCCGGGCGTGGTGGGTTTTGGCCAGGGCAAAAACCAGGGGCGCTGCCATGACCAGGGTCTCCTTGTTGGCCAGGGCCAGGTCCATACCTGCCTTCAGAACCGCCAGGGATGGTTCCAACCCGGCTGCCCCGGCGATTCCGTTGACCGCGATATTCCCGTTACATTCAGCCAGGGCCTGACACAGGCCCTGAAGCCCGAAATAGGTGATGCGTTCCTGCCCCGCTTCGTAGCCTGAAAGGGCCAGGCGGGCACCGGGAAATTCGGCACCTAGCCTAAGAAGGCCCTCCACATCGGTATGACTGGTCAGGAGCACTACCTCAAAATCATCCCTGCCATGCCGGAGTACATCCAAGGTACTTTTTCCAATGGAACCGGTGGCACCTAGAACTGCGACTTGCTTTTTCATACTATTTTAAAACCTATTTTTACCCAAAGAGAAACCAATAGATAGCATAATACACCGGTGCCGCAAGGCTTATGGAATCAATGGTATCCAGTACGCCCCCGCGGCCAGGAATGATGCTTCCCGAATCTTTAACATTAGAACTGCGCTTCATAGCCGATTCGCCCAGGTCCCCCAGGCTGGCGGCAATGCCGGAGATACACCCCTGGATGATGCCTGCCCCGATTGATGGAAGCCGTCTGGAATGGAACACCTCGGGGAGCAGCAGAACCGCCCCCACACCGACGAGCATGGCGGCCACCAAGCCCCCGATGAAGCCGGCGACGCTCTTATTGGGGCTTGCCGGGATGATGCCCCGGTTTCCCTTGCCAAAGAGCATGCCCGCTGCCCAGGCCGCCGAATCATTGGCAATGACCATGAGGAGAAACAGGAGGATAATCCGTTCCGAATGTTCCAGCAAGGCCATTCGGATAATCCATATCATGAAGAGTCCGGGGTACAGCATCACCGCAAAGCCCGCAGCCGCCCGGCCGGTAACATCCTGGAGTTTGTTCTGCTTAACAAAAACCCAGGAAAGCAGGACCCATGAGGCGCCTATGATGAAAGCCGCCAGGATAACCTCGCCGTTTAAGCCGAAACTGACCGACAGGGTCATGGCAAGGGGACTCAATGCCCCCAGTATGGCGGCCTCTACTGAAGAAATGGCGTTGTTTTTCTTTTTGAGGAGTTCCGCAAATTCAACGGCTCCCAGGGCGCTTAAGATGATGATGGTGAGATTGGCGGCCAGTTGATGCCTTTGGGGCAGTATTGCCACGAGAAAAAACGTCAAGGGAAGTCCGATAATAAATATGACCAAACGTGGGATGAGTTTTCTCATGATATCCCTCCAAACCGCCGTTCTCGTTGTTGATACACCGCAATTGCGGCAGCGAGATCTGCTTCTGTCCAGTCAGGCCATAGGATATCGGAAATGTAGTATTCCGCGTAGGCCCCTTCCCAGAGCAGGAAATTACTGATCCGGTGTTCCCCCGCGGTCCTGATGATAAGGTCCGGGTCAGGAATATCGGGATTGTCGAGGTATTGCCGGATCAGGTCTTCGGTAAGCGCGGGAGCTTCCCCGTGGGAGAGGAGCCGCCGCAAGGCCCGGAGGATTTCATCCCGTCCCCCGTAATTGAGGGCCAGGATTACCTGAAGCCCCCCAAAGGTCCGGGTGTCCTCACAGGCTTCCCGGATGTCCCGTGCAATATCCGGGGGAAGCCCCTCCGGATCCCCTGCATGGCGGATCCGGATACGGTTTTCCCGGTAAAAGGCCAGTTCAGCCTTAAGGTGCTGTTTCACCAGTCCCATGATGAAGCCCACTTCCTCGGCGGCACGCTTCCAGTTTTCTGTGGAAAACACGTAGAGGGTGAGATAGCCGATACCCAGATCCGCCGCTGCTTTAACGATTTTCTTGGCGACTTTGAGGCCCTCAAGATGCCCCTGGGTACGGAGCTGCCCTTTCCGGCGGGCCCAGCGACCGTTTCCATCCATGATGATGCCGATATGGACGGGGAGCCGAGAAGGATCGATTAATCGCGTTTCCGTTGACAAGGGCATTTTTTCTTTAATCTTCCATTATTTCTTTCTCTTTTTCTTCCAGCACCTGGTTCACCTTCGTGATATAAGCATCCGTGAGCTTCTGTAACGCATCGGCGGCCTGACTTTCCTCATCTTCCGTGAGTTCCCCTTCTTTGAGGAGTTTTTTGAGTTCGTCATTGCCGTCTCTGCGGATGTTCCGCACCGCAACACGACTCTGCTCGGCCTGACCCTTGGCGACTTTAACCAGTTCCTTGCGCCGCTGTTCGGTGAGGGGAGGAATGGCAATCCGTATGACCTTGCCGTCATTGCTGGGGTTGAGGGAAAGCTCCGACGACCGGATGGCCTTTTCGATTTCCCCAATGAGATTTTTATCCCACGGTTGTATGACGATGAGCCGCGCTTCAGGAATGGTGATATTGGCCACCTGGTTCACGGGGGATTTATCACCGTAATAGTTCACCCTGATTTTATCAAAAAGCGCCGCCGAAGCCCGGCCGGTCCTGATGGACGCAAACCCCTCTTTAAGGCTTGCGACGGTTTTTTTCATCCGTTCTTCGGCGGATACAATGGCGTTATGCATACCCGTCTCCCTCTTTATTGCCCGACTTTTAAGTACACATAGTCGTTGATCGTCAAGGAGGCTCCCACCTGTTTCCCACACTCTGCCAGGGCCTGGGTAACGGTAAGCTTTTCATCCTTCACGTACCCCTGGTCCACAAGACAGATCTCCTTAAGGTATTTGGTCACCTTGCCTTTGAGGATACTGTCGAGCACCTTGGCAGGCTTATCCTGGAGGCTCTCATCCCCTTCCATCTGTTTGCGGAAGATTTCTTCCTGTTCCTTCAGGAACTCAGGGGCTATCTTACTCCGGTCCAGGGCCAGGGGGTTAAAGGCCGCGATGTGGAGGGCCAGGGTGAAGGCAAATGCCTGGACTGTTTCCTGGCTGAACACCTCCGGCTTATCTGCCCCGAGCTTGACCACTACCCCGATGTTTCCATCGCCGTGAATATACCGGCTCAGGTACTCGTTGGCATCGGCCTTGACAACAATGACCCGTTTGAGGCTCATGTTTTCCCGGATCTTGGTGGCCAAATCGGTAACCAGCCCCGCCAGTTCCTCATTCGACTCGGTGTAGCCCTTTTCCAGAGCCCGGTCAACAATGACTCCGCCCAGGGCAATGAACTCGGGGTTCCGCGCCACAAAGTCGGTTTCAGAAGCCAGTTCCACCAGCACTGCGGTGTTGCCTGCAATCTTGACAAAAACCTTGCCCTCGTTGGTTGCCCGACCCGACCGCTTTTCCACTGCCGCAAGCCCCTTTTCCTTGAGCAGTTTTTCCGCCTTATCAAAATCGCCATCGCTCTCGGTTAAGGCGTTTTTACATTCCATCATCCCCGCTCCGGTCTTTTCCCGGAGCCGTTTTACCTCAGCTGCGCTGATTCCCATGTACGGGTCCTCCTTATTCTTTGTATACCTGATCAACATCCACCGGCAGTTCTTCGTCCTCAGACCCGGCCGCTTCCACCTCTTGAACCGGGGGCACTGTTTCGGAAGAATAGGCCTCGATATCAATTTCCTGATCCTCTTCTTTGATCGACACATCGGTCAGGATCTCTTCCATGACATCATCTTCATCCCCCAGGTTTTCGATGATCTTGATCCCCACCTCGTTGTCCGCTTCTTCCACCGCATTGGCCACAATTTGGGTAAAGAGGGTGATCGCCCGGATTGCGTCGTCATTGCCAGGGATGGGGTAATTAATCCCATCGGGATTACAGTTGGTATCCACCACGGCAACAATGGGAATACCCATCCGCTGGGCTTCCGCCACGGCAATGGCCTCTTTCCGGGTATCAATGATGAAGAGTATTCCCGGCAGCTCTTTCATTTCCTTGATGCCCCCCAGGTTTTTCTGGAGCTTTGCCCGTTCCTTACCAAGGGACGCGATTTCTTTCTTGGTCAGGTTCTCAAAGGTGCCGTCCACCTCCATCTTTTCCAGTTTTTTAAGCCGGAGAAGGGATTTTTTTATGGTAACAAAGTTGGTCAGCATACCGCCGAGCCAGCGGTTGTTCACAAAGAACATACCGCATCGTTCAGCCTCTTTCTGGATCGCCTGCTGGGCCTGTTTCTTCGTGCCCACAAACAGGACGGTCTTACCTGACACCGTGATCTTGCGAACTGCATCATAGGCATCTTTGATGGCCTGAATAGTCTTCTGCAGATCGATAATGTGGATTCCGTTTCGTTCCGCAAAGATGTATTTTTTCATCCGCGGATCCCAACGCTTGACCTGGTGGCCAAAATGCACACCTGATTCAAGCAGACTTTTCATGGTAACAACAGCCAAAGTTTCCTCCCGCGTTATCCCCCCGGTCCGGGGCGGAAACGCCTTCCCTGTATCTCACCACCCAAAGGCGGCGGAAATTAGTGGTTATATGCCCCGTAGGGATAACCATTATCCTTGAGCATGACATAAAACTCATGAATGGGCAAGCCCACAATTGAAGTATAAGAACCTTCAATGCCCGATATGTAACAACCGGCGAGCCCCTGGATTTTATAGGCCCCCGCGACCCCCTGCCATTCGCCGGTATTGAGGTACCATTCGATTTCAGGTTCCGAGAGCGCCGTAAAGGATACGCTACTCTTCACGGACCTGCAGTCTATGGACTTGTCCCGGCCATTAAAGAGGGCCACCGCCGTTACTACATCGTGGGAACGGTCTTGCAAAGTCAAGAGCATCCTATGGGCCTCATCCCGCTCCCGGGGTTTTCCAAAGATATCCCCATCCACCGAAATAATCGTATCAGCGCCGCAAATCCACGGCGGTGTCCGATTTTTAAGGAGATCGATAATCTTATTGACCTTCCGGACTGCCAGATCTTCGGCTATTTCCTGGGGACTCAAGCCCTCTTCATACACTTCATCTATTAATGCCGGCATGATACTGAAGGGCAAATCAAGGAGCCTGAAAAACTCCTGTCTTCTTAAAGAACCGGAAGCCAAGATGATAGGTTCCATTTTTTACCGCCTTTCCTGAAGATTTACCATGTTATCATAATCAACTGTGAGGATTTTAGCTAGAGGGACTTGCCTGGGACCCTGCTTAATGCGATAATAGGGTTCGCTCATTTAATAAGAATAAACTCTACCCTTCGATTTTTCCAGATATTATCGCGATCTGTATACACGACAACCGGTTTCGTACCGCCCATACCCACCGCGGTCATGCGGCTTCGACTGACACCGAACTCAACCAGCCGGTTTATCACCGCCTGTGCCCGTTTTTCACTCAGAGGCTGTAATTCGCCTTCTTCTTCCTGGATCGCTTCCACACCGGCTTGCTGGGTACGGTTGGCATGCCCCTCTATGCGTACCCGGTAATCCCGGAATTTATTGAGAATTTCGGCGATACGCCGTAAGACCCGGTTGTTGTTTTCCACCGTTTCTTGGGGCAGTCCGATAAAGTCCGCCTCTTCAGCCCGGAAAATAATAGAAGGAACCTGGATTTTGAGTCCGTCTTCAGAAGGGATAACCAGGACATCAACCCCGATCTTGCCCTCCAGGATGCTTTCATTACCCCGGGCATCTTCGGCCCTGAAGATAAAGGGATAATCCGTGGCCGCCTGCACCAGTTCTCCCGTGGCGCTACGTCCGTTCCAGACCGTATGTACTGGCGGGCCGCCCCTGCCTTCGATACGGTAGAAGACCGGATAGGGCGCCTGGGGTTCCCGTATTTCAAAACTCCATGATACCACCGAGGACTCATCCACCGCGCTGAGGGATATGATGAGTTCATCATTCACCCCGTCATTATCAGGACTGAAATATTCAGGCAGGGCACTGAAACTGAGGACCGGACCGGATACGTCGGTATTGATGAGTACCGGCTTAACAGGAACCACCACTTCTTTAGGATATGAAACCGGCCCTCGCGGGGAGACCTGCCCTTCGTACCACTTGATTGCCAACGCCATGACCATACACACCAGTATGACCACCACAATGGCCGCCGTTACTTGTAATAGCTCATCATCCTTGGACGCCACTTTATATCCCATACTACCTTCCTAATGATACTGAACGAAGCCAGCATGAATAGTATACCAAATACCGGGAGTATCGTAAACTATTATAGCAGATAATAGGATAGGGTCATACCTTCCTGCGCTTCCCCCCTCTTGCAATTTTTAGAAAACCTTACTATATTATTACAAATATAAGCGTCTCTTATCATTGAGTAGACGACTTTATTTTTGGAACGAGGGGTATAAAGAAAGATGAGCATCGATGTTACCAAGATGCGAAATATTGGAATCAGCGCACATATTGATTCGGGTAAAACAACCCTTTCAGAGCGTATTCTGTTTTATAGTAATAAGATCCATGCTATCCATGAGGTCCGGGGTAAGGACGGGGTAGGGGCGACCATGGACCACATGGAGCTTGAGCGGGAACGGGGCATCACGATCCAGTCCGCCGCAACCCAGGTTACCTGGAAGGATCATACTATTAACCTCATTGATACCCCCGGCCATGTGGATTTTACCATTGAAGTGGAACGGTCGCTACGGGTCCTGGACGGGGCCATTCTCGTGCTCTGTGCGGTGGGGGGGGTTCAGTCCCAGTCTATCACGGTGGATAGGCAGCTTAAACGCTACCATGTGCCCCGGATTGCCTTTATCAATAAATGTGACCGTACCGGGGCTAACCCCTTTAAGGTGCGGATACAGCTCCGGGAAAAGCTGGGCCTTAATGCGGTGCTGATCCAGCTCCCTATTGGTCTTGAGGACAAGCTTGAGGGCATCGTGGACCTGGTTACCATGAAGGCACTGTACTTTGACGGCGACCAGGGAACCCAGCTTCGTGAGGCGGAGATCCCCGGGCATCTCAAGGGGGATGCGGAAAAGTACCGGGATGAACTGCTTGACGCGGTTTCCATGTTTTCCGACGAGCTTGCGGAGCAGTACCTGGGAGGGGAAGCGCTCTCCGCGGACCTCATCAGGGCAGCTATCAGGAAGGGGACGCTGGCAGAAAAATTTGTGCCGGTGATGGTGGGTTCAGCCTATAAGAACAAGGGTATCCAGCCCCTGCTGGACGGGGTGAACTATTACCTTCCCAATCCCACGGAGGTGAAGAACTACGCCCTGGACCTGGATCATAATGAGGAGCGGAAGGAGCTTTCTGCAGATGAAAAAAGCCCCACCGTTGCCTTGGGCTTTAAGCTGGAAGATGGCCAGTACGGGCAGCTCACCTATGTGCGGCTCTACCAGGGTGCCCTTAAAAAGGGTGAGGAGTTGATAAACACCCGGGCACGGAAGAAATTCAAGGTAGGGCGCCTGGTCCGTATGCACTCCGACAGCATGGAAGATATCAACGAGGGGGTGCCGGGGGATATTGTGGCCCTCTTCGGGATTGAGTGCGCTTCCGGGGATACCTTCTGCGGGGGGGGCATTAACTACGCCATGTCCTCCATGTACGTCCCCGAACCAGTGATCTCCCTGGCTATTACGCCCAAGGACAAGAAGTCTGCGGACCAGATGGCCAAGGCCCTGAACCGGTTTACCAAGGAGGACCCCACCTTCCAGACCTACGTTGATTCTGAGTCTAACCAGACTATCATCAAGGGGATGGGAGAACTCCACCTGGAAGTCTATATTGAGCGGATGCACCGGGAATATAAGTGCGAGGTGGACACGGGGATGCCCCAGGTTGCCTATCGGGAGGCCATTACCGCCCGTGCGGAATTCAACTACACCCACAAGAAGCAGACCGGTGGTTCCGGGCAGTACGGCAGGGTCGCCGGTTACCTGGAACCCTTTGCCGATGGAGATTACGAGTTTGTGGATACCATCAAGGGCGGGGCCATCCCTTCGGACTTCATCCCAAGCTGCGATAAGGGCTTTAAGGAAGCGGTGAAACGGGGCAGTCTTATCGGATTCCCCATTGTCAACATCCGCTGCGTCATCAACGACGGCCAATCCCACCCGGTGGACTCTTCGGATATCGCCTTCCAGTTGGCTGCCATCGGTGCCTTCCGGGAAGCCTATACCAAGGCCAAACCCTGTATTCTGGAACCTATTATGAAGGTTGTGGTAGAGGGGCCTACGGAATTCCAGGGGAATATCTACGCTTCGATTAATCAGCGTCGGGGTATCATCAACGCGTCCACTGAAGACGGGACCTTCTCCCGGGTAGAAGCGGAGGTGCCTTTAAGCGAAATGTTCGGCTATTCCACGGTGCTGCGGTCCTTGACCCAGGGTAAGGCTGAGTTTACCATGGAATTCGAGAAATACGGGAAGGTTCCCGCAAGTATTTCTGAGACCCTTATGAAGGCCTATGAGGAAAAGCGGAAAAAAGAACGTTCATAAGAAGGAGACATCATGGTTAAGCAGGAACTTATACAGCGCAGCCCGGTCCGGAGCTTTGAGCAGGCCATCAACGGAGGGCTTAAAGCGGGAGAGCTGGGGATCATCGCCTCCCAAAGTGGGATCGGCAAGACATCGGTGCTGGTTCAGATCGCGCTGGATAAACTTTTACAGGCCAAAAAGGTCATTCACGTATCCTTTACCCAGCATACCGATGAGGTATTGGCCTGGTATGAGAATATTTTTGATGAATTCATCAGGACAAAGAACCTGGAACACAGCCGGGATATTAAAAACGAGCTGGTCAAAAACCGGGTCCTGATGAATTTCAATCAGGAGGGGGTTACCGGGGACCAGATCCTCAGAAGTCTCAGGGCCATGATCGTGGAGGGGGGCTTTAATGCCGAAGCCCTCATCGTTGATGGGTTTGATTTTTCCCTGACCACTCACGACCATCTTGCCAAGGTGAAGGAATTCGCCCAGGAGCTGGGCCTTTCGGTGTGGTATAGCTTAAACGTCAAGGGTGAAGCGCCCCAGTATGACAAGCGAAACACCCCCCTCCTTATCAAGGATTATCTGGATATGGTGGATGTGGTCGTGGTCTTGACGCCGAAACCGAATTACATTGAACTTTCGGTATCCAGGGACCGGGACCGTTATAACCCCGATACCGTGGCCCTGCGTTTGGACCCCAAAACACTGCTGATCCTGGAAGGGTAGGCCCTCCTCGGAGGGCGGGTTTTAAATAAGGTACTATCGGAGGCGTGCAAGGTATGGCTGCAATGCTAACTTCCATGCCCCTGATTTAGGGATAGTGGCTTGTATCCCCCGGGCACGGAAGGTAGCCTCTTCATCGGGGTTGACGCTTGCACTCATAATAATAATAGGCCCGGTATATGAATTGAGCAGCCTTTGTATGAACGCTTCCCCACTTATATCGGCCAGAGTTAATCCGGTGATAACCAGGGCGATGTGCTGGCTGTTGATTGCCATATCAGCATCTGCCCAGGTACTAAAGCTTTCCACGTCAAATCCCTCGTTAATCAGAAACTTCTGCATTAATTT